>DASZPT010000212.1:0-19489 GCA_035549935.1 Gemmatimonadales bacterium | reverse complement strand
AACGGTGGCGTGATAGAGTTGCTTGAGGGCGTCCTCGAGCCGGACCCGCTCGGTGAGGCGGAAGAGCCGGACCACTCGGCTCAGGAACCCGCGCCTGGGCCAGAAGAGCGCCGCGAGCAGCGCCATGGCCACGAGGAAGATGACCAGGGCGACCAGCGGATCGGGGGTCGGGCGAGGCTCCAGCACAGGCGTAACCGGAAAGTAGGTGAGGCTAGAATGTAATTTAGGCTACACGAAATTACCAGCCACCCCAATCCGCCCCTGACCCCCGACCCCCGCCCCCCGCCGCCACGGCTCAGCCCTGAACCAAGTCCAGCAACGGCGTCAGGATCCGCTCGGTCAGCCCCCAGACCACGTGTCGTCCGATGTGGAAGGCGGGGAACTGGCGACGCTCGCCGCGCAGCTCGATCAGCGTCTCACGATAGACCGCCGGGTCGCGGAGCTCGGCGAGCGGCACCCAGAAGGCCTCGGCGACTTCCTCGCTGAGGATGAGTGGGGGACGCGTAGAGGCGGCGATGACGAAGGGACGGACGACGATGAGGCGGGGGAGCGGCGTGCGGGGCCAGACATCGGGGAGCACACCGAGGGTCTGCCCGGGCTCGAGGCGCCAGCCGATTTCCTCGCGCGTCTCGCGGAGGGCGGTGTCGCGCAGACTCTGATCCGCGGGGTCGAGGCGGCCGCCGGGGAGCCCGATGTGACCGCTCCACGGATCTCCCGACCGCTCGGCCCGGCGTATGAGCAGCACCGCGTCGGGGTCGGGTGCCACGATCACCGCGACAGCAGCCCAGTTTGTGGTCGGGTCGGGCGGCGCCGATTCGACCGAGCCGGTGGCGAGACCCTGGAGTCCCGCGGCGATCCGGCGCTGGGCTTCCGTCAGTGGCAGCCGCAGCCTCCGCCGCCGCACCCGCCGCTGGGCGGGCCCATGCGGGAGAAGTCGGGCCCTCCCGATCCGCCCTGGGGCCGCGCGGTCACCGACATCCGCCGCTCGACCCTGGCGCTCTGGCAGGCGGGACAGACCACCTTGGTATCACTCCGGACCAGCGTCTCGAATCCCTTGCCGCACTGGGTGCAGGCGTACTCGTAGATAGGCATAGGCTGAAATATACGTGAGGGAAGTTCCGAGTTCCGGGTTCCGAGTTCCGGGTGGGGCGCCGCGGCACTCGGAACTCGGAACCCTGAACTCGGAACCCGCGGCTCACAGCCACCGCCCGAACCACTTCACCGTCTCGTCGAACACCTGGGCCAGGTCTTCGGTCAGCCCCGCCCAGGGGTGTTTCGCGCCGAAGGTATGGTCGGCGCCGGGAAAGCGCATCACCCGGGGCGGCGTGCCGGCCGCGGCGGCGAGGGTGTCCGCGGCGGAGACGTCGACCGCCGCATCGCGCTCCCCGTGCAGCAGCAGCCAGGGCACCGCGATCCGGCCCGCCGCGCGCGGGATATCCAGACCCTCCGCGTTCCGCTCGATGTCCTCCAGCACGTCGGTGTAGAGCGGCAGGACCTGGCCGGTGCGGCTGTTCACGATGTCGAGCCGTCCGCGCCGGCGCCACTCGGGAACCTGGTCGGCCCAGCGCTGGGCATCGGGAATCGCCGCCCAGGTCACCAGCGCCTCGACCCGGGGATCGCCGGCGGCGGTGAGGACCGCCACGCCGCCACCCCGCGAGTGCCCCACCAGCCCGAACCGCGCCGTCGGCGCGAGACCGAGCGAGCCGTCCGCGAGCGCGGCCAGCACCCGGCGCAGGTCCTCGAGCTCGGCGGAGTAGGTGTTGTGGCCGAAGCGCTCGGGCCAGGCGAACTCGCCCCGCGCGTCGACCCCGCTCCCGCTCATGTTGAAGGACACGGCGGTGAACCCCGCCCGCGCGATCCGCTCCGCCAGCGGCGGGAACATGCCCCAGTCCTTGAAGCCCTTGAACCCGTGCAGGATCACCACCGCGGGCCGGGGCGCGACCCGGTCGCTGGTGCGGACATCGACGAGGAGGTCGCCGAGAACGCCGGGGAGGGTGTGCTGTGTGAGGGTGGGAGTGGCCACGGGACTAGTTCCCAGTTCCGGGTTCCGAGTTCCGAGGTTGCCCGTTCATGCCACCGCCCCCTCCACCACCTCCACCTCCCCCGCTGACGCATCGAGCCGGGCCCGTACGCCGATCGGCATCGTCCACTGATCGTCGACATGGCCGATCGGAAAACCGAAGGCGGCGGGAACGCCGAGCGGCTCGAAATAGGTGGCCATCACCTCGTCGAACCCGAGCGCGCCGTCGCCGGTGCCACGCTTCATGTCGGTGAATTGTCCAAGGATGACGCCGGCGAGCCGGTCGAGCGCGCCGATCATGCGGAGTTGGGCCAGCATCCGGTCGAGCCGATAGAGATCCTCCCCCACATCCTCGAGGAAGAGGATCGCCCCGTCGAGTGCCGGGAAGTAGCGGCTCCCGGCGAGCGCGGCGATCAGGCTGAGGTTTCCGCCCACCAGCGGTCCCTCGGCGGTGCCGCCGCGGATCGTGACGATACGCGGGGCGCGCGGCACGGTGACGGCAGCCGGGGCCGGCAGCCGCCCCAGCCGCCCGGGGGCCTGGGTCCGGCCGAGCACCTGTTCGAAGTGCTGGCGGCCGAAGGCGGTGAGCGGGGTCCGCGCCATCGGCGCATGAAAGGTGACCAGCCCGGTGAGCCCGTGGACCGCGAGCAGGAGCGCGGTGATGTCGGAGTACCCGATGACCGCCCGGGGATGCTCCGCCAGCGCGGCGAAGTCCACCCGGTCGAGGATGCGGGTGACGCCGTAGCCGCCGCGGATGCACCAGATGGCATCGATCGAGGGATCGCGAAGCGCGGCGTTGAGATCAGCGAGCCGCTCGTCGTCGGTCCCGGCGAGATACCCGTACCGCCGGTGGGCGTGGGCGCCGAGGACCGGCCGGAAGCCGAGCGCGGCGCAGAGTTCCGCGGCGCGGGTGAGATCGTCACGTTCCAGGAGCGGACCCGCCGGCGCGAGCAGCGCGACCCGGCAGCCGGGAACCATGCGTGGTGGACGGATCACCGCTTTTGACATCAGCCTCTCCGGTGTAGATTGGTCGCGGCGCCCACCCTGGAGCCCGAGACTTGCGCGCATCGCACCCGACTTTGCTTTCCGTCGGCCGCAGCATGGCCGATCACCGCGATGCGATGATCCAGGAATGGGCCGAGTGGCTGAGTGACCGGGTAACCTCCGCGGCCGGCATCCCCCGACAGACCATCGAACGCGAACTGCGTCTCCTGCTCGACGTCCTCATCGAGTCGGTGGGACCGATGCGCCGTTCGGTCAACGAGATCTGGTACCACGCCTGCGAGCATTACGGACGGGTCGGCGCGGCGCGCGGGCTCGCGGCGGGCGAGGTGGTCGAGGAGATCCAGTATCTCCGCGGGATCCTCATCCGCCGGCTCGGTCCCGTCCTCGCCACCCTCCGGCCCCGCCAGGCGATGGCCATCATTCTCCGCCTGAACGCGATTCTCGACAAGGGGATCGCCGTGGCGGTGGTGGGCTACACCGACGCGCTGGTCGCCACGCTGTTCACCCAGAACGGTGTGCCCGCCCCCGACTCCGCTCTCGACACCCAGGACATCGTGAAGCAGCTGGGACAGATCGAGGGGGAGTTGGCGGTGGTGGTCAGGCATCGGTAGGCCGGAGGCGGGAGGCCGAGCAATCCCGCCTCCCGCCTACTCTCGCACCACCCGCACCGCCGCTCCCACCTGCCAGACAGCCATCAACCCCACTGACGCCAGCATGAGCGGGTGACCGCTCGGCGCGAAGAAGTTGCCCGCCAGGCCCGCACCGCAGGCCAGCGCCGCGAGCCCCACCATCCAGCGCGGCTCGGTCCGGCTCCGCGCCGTCGCCGCCACGACAAAGCCCGCGGCCAGTGACACCAGGAACCCGCCCAGCCGTCCGGCCATCACCGCCGCGAGGTGCTGTGCCTGGTAGACCTGGCTCAGGTCCGCCCCGGCGGCGTGGAGCCGCGCATATTCGGTCCCGGCCCCGGCCATGAAGGCGATGTTGACGCCATTGAGCGCTTCCCCGATCGCGAGCACGAGGAAGGCGACGAACAGCGCAGGCTTCTGGTCCGCCGGCGCGACCAGCCACCGGCACCAGATCCCCGCGATGATGAGGCCGGTCCCGTAGAGGAGCCCGAGGTGGATCGGCCGCCACCGCGCCATCCCCCCGATCATCGCGAGATCGTCCGGGCCGGTGAGTCGCAGGATGGGATGCAGCGCCGAGCAGACGAGGAGGAGCAGGCTGCCGGCGAGCAGGAGGTAGGCGAGGAGGCGAGGCATGGTGCGGAGGCCTGGGGGTTGGGGTGGGAGGTGGGAGGCAGGAGGCGGGAGGGGGGAGGAGCGCGGGTCGCTCCGGCCTCCCGCCTACTTCCGGTCCAGCACTTCCCGCACCCGCTGGGTCAGGTCCGCCAGGGTCCACGGCTTCTGCAGGAGCTGGAGATCGCTCTCGGGCAGGTCGCCCTTCACGATCTCGTGCGCCGCGTAGCCGCTGGTGAACAGGAAGCGGACCGCGTGCCCTTCCTGCCGCAGGGTGCGGTAGAGCGCCAGGCCACCGAGCTTGGGCATCACCACGTCGGTAATGATCAGGTCGACGTGCTTGGCGCACTTGCGGTAGGCCTCGAGCGCCTCGAGTCCGTCGGAGGCGGTGATGACCTTGTAGCCCACCCGCTCGAGGGCGCGCTGGGCCACCCGGCGGAGCCCGTCCTCGTCCTCGACCAGCAGGATCTGTTCGACGCCCCCATGCAGCATCGGGGTGCTGGTGCCCAGCTCGGCGAGCGGCTGGTCGTCCCGGGCAAGCGGGAAATGGACCCGGACCGTGGTCCCCTTCCCGAGCTCGCTGTCGAGCTCGAGGAACCCGCCATGCTGCTGGGTGAGGCCGTAGATCATCGCCATGCCGAGCCCGCTGCCTTCGCCGGGCGGCTTGGTGGTGAAGAATGGCTCGAAGGCGCGGGCCCGCACCCGCTCGTCCATGCCGACACCGGTATCGCGCACGATGAGGCAGCCATACGAGCCGGGGAGCGCGCCGTCGGGCGGCCGCGCCACGTGGACCCGCCGGGTCTCGAGGTGCAGCGTCCCGCCCCTCGGCATCGCGTCGCGGGCGTTGGTGGCGAGGTTGAGCAGCACCTGCTCGATGGCGCCGCTGTCCGCCAGCACCTTGATCGCGTCCGGCTCCCGGTTGAACTCGATCTCGATGTGGGCCGGCAGGAGCCGCCGGAGCGTACCGAGGAGGTCCTCCACCACGCGGCCCAGGTCGAGCACCTGGTAGGTGAGTGGCGCGTGCCGGCTGAAGGAGAGGAGCTTCCGGATCATCTGGGCCCCGCGGCGGGCGGCGGCCTGCAGCTCCCCGAGATCGCCCTTGAGGTCCTCCCGCCCCGGCGGGAGTTCCGCCGCCATCATTTCGCTGTTGGCGAGCACCACCGTGAGCAGGTTGTTGAGGTCGTGCGCGATCCCCCCGGTGAGCTGGCCCACCGCTTCCATCTTCTGCGCCTGGCGGAGCTGCTCCTCCAGCCGGCGCCGCTCGCTGATGTCGCGGATGATGGCCTGGAAGCGGCCGTCCCCCAGGTCGCGGGCGCTGATTTCGACGTCGGCCAGGGTGCCGTTCTTCCGCTGCAGCCGCCGTTCCGCGAGGAGCGACCCGCCGTCGAGCAGGTCGCGGAGCCGGAGCGGCTTGCGTTCCCGGTCCTCCGCCGGCAGGTAATCCTCCAGCCGCCGCCCGACCACCTCCTCGCGCCGGAAGCCGAGGATCTCCTCGGTCCGCGCGTTCACCTCGAGGATCACGCCCTGGCGGTCGCTCACCACGATCGCATCGGAGGCCTGCTCCAGCGCCCGCCGGTAGTTGGCCTCCGACTCCACCAGCTGGCGCTCCGCCCGCAGACGGTCGGTGATGTCGTGCACGATCGAGAAGAGCACCCGCCGCCCGTCGAGCTCGAAGGGGCTCGAGTGCACCTCCACGTCCCGCACCACGCCCGAGCGGAGCCGGTGCCGTGAGACGAAGAAATTGCGCCGTTCCCCTTCCGCCGCTTCGATCATGTCCCGTACCACCGCCTCCGGCTGCGCGGTGATCTCCGCGAGCGGCTTGCCGATCAGCTCCTCCCGGGGCCAGCCGTAGAACATGACCGCCGCCGGATTGGCATCGACCATCCGCATCGAGGCGGCGTCGAGCACCAGGTTCACCGTGGTGCTCCGCTCGAAGATCTGGCGGTAGCGCATCTCGCTGGCGCCCCGCGCCTCCTCCGCCCGGGCGACCTGCAGCATCGCCCAGCGCACCATCCACCAGAACATGAAGCTGGTGATGAGGACGAAGACCAGGCCCTTGGTGGTCTGGACCCGGACCATCTGGGGGAAGGGGAGATCGGTGAGGTGGGCCCAGAGGGAGTCGGAGAAGACGATCCACAATGATCCGAAGATCATGTAGCCCAGCGCGACCAGCAGCGGGAAGCGTTTGAGGAAGCGGCGCTGGATCGGCATCGCGGTTCCCAACGCCTAGCGACCTGCTCCGCGGGTGATCTGAAGTCCCTGGCTCGGGACCGACCCGCCGAGGATCCGCCCCGCCGGGTCGACATGGAGGCGGAACTCCACGGTGCCGATTCGCACCAGGGCGGAGTCGCCGGCCAGCCGGCGCACGACCCCGGTGACGGTCTGCCCGCCGCCGAGATTGAAGAACGGCACCGCGACGCTGTCCCCCGGGCTCATCTCGGCCCGGCGGGTGGCCTGCTCCATCAGGGCGACCGAGAGATTGAGGTAGGCGATCGCCGACCGCTGGGTCGGCAGCACGACCGTGCGCACCCCGGTCCAGCGGTTGGCCTCGTCCACCGCGACGCTGTCATCCTTGAAGATGACGCGGGCACTCTGGCGCGCGGGGGTGTCTTCCGGGTCGTCCGCCCGCCAGACCGAGACCTCGATCAGGGGCGCGCTCATGTCGGGGAGGAGCACCGCCTTGTAGCGGACCCGCTCTCGGGCCGCGGCCCCGGAGACCCGGGTCAGGCTCGCTTCGAGTCCCGCCGAGTCGCGGGTGAACTGCTCGAGCGCGAGGGTGTCACCGCCGCGCGTGATGGCGAACGCGCCGGCTTCCTGAGCGGACAGATGGGCTGGGACGAGCAGGAGGGGCGCCGCAAGGCAAAGCACAGCCACCCGGATCATGGGTCATCCTGAGGTGAAGCGGCCCGTGGGGGGACGCGGGTTTTTCCGCGCCGGGCCGCGAGTCATTGCTACCAAAGTATACGCGTCCGGCCCGTACCATGGACCCCCACCTCCCCCGGGGGCTCCGTGGACCGACTTCCGCCGCTGGACGGGCTCACCCGCCTCGCCGACCTGCCCCGCCTGATCGAGGCCCTGGGCCACACGCCCGGGTGGCAGGCGTTGCCGCCCTCGCATTTCGGACTGCCGGCCCGCGCCGCCGCGACGATCGGCCATGCCGGCTCCCTCGAGTGGGTGGGACTGGTCGCGGACGCGGCGGAGCGGACCGCGCGGCGGGTGTGCAGCGCGCTCGCGGCGCGGGGTCGCCTGGCGGCGGTCCTGGTGCTCGATCCCGAGGCGCGGGAGCTGGCCCTCGGGGTCACGCTGGACCGGACCGGCGCGCTGGCCCTCTCGCTCGACAACCCCACACCGGGACAACTCGAGCGCCTGCGCCGCCTGGTCCAGGCGGGGACCGAGCGCGGCGTCCAGTTCGCCTGCCGGGCACTCGAGATCCTCGAGGGCGAGGATGCGGGCCGCCGGTTCTTCCTCGCCTTCGAGCGCGTCCTCGAGCGCACCGCCTCCGCGATCGCCGGCCGGCTCGACCCGGAGGAGCGCCGCACGATCGCCCTGGTGCAGCTGACCCGGGTGCTCTTCCTCTATTTCGTCCAGGCCAGGGGATGGCTCGACGGGCGGCCCGATTTCCTCCGCCGCGCCCTCGACGATGCCCTGGCCCGGCGCCGGCCGCTCCACCGCGATCTCTTCCGGCCGCTCTTCTTCGGGACCCTCAACCGCCCCTGGGGCGCGCGCGGCTCGGCCCTCAGGTTCGGCCGGATCCCGTTTCTCAACGGCGGTCTCTTCGAGCCCCACCCCCTCGAGCGGCGCTGGCGGGGGGAGATCCCCGACGCCTGCTGGCGGGACGCCTTCGACCAGGTCTTCGAGCGCTTCCACTTCACCGTGCACGAGGATGCGCCGCCCGGCGAGATCGCGCCCGACATGCTGGGTCGGGTCTTCGAGGGTCTCATGGCCGCCGACGAGCGGCACAGCACGGGCGCCTTCTACACCCCGTCGCGACTCGTGGCCCGCCTGGTGGACGCGACCCTGGGCCGCTGGCTCGCTCCCCGGCTCGGCTGTGACGGACATGAGGCCGGCCGGCGCCTCGAGGCGCGGGAGCCGGCCGCGCTGCTTCCTCTGAAGGAACTGACCGTCCTCGATCCCGCCGTCGGATCCGGCGCGTTCCTCCTCGGGATGCTCGAACGCCTGGCCCAGCTCCGCGCCGGCGAGCGGCCCCCCGCCGCCCTCCGCCGCCACATCCTCGAGACCAATCTCTTCGGCGTCGACCGCAACCCGATGGCGGTCCGGCTCGCCGAGCTCCGGCTCTGGCTCGCGGTGATCGCCGCGGAAGAGGTACGCGACCCCGAGGCGGTCGCCCCGCTCCCCAACCTCGACGGGGTCGTGCGCCAGGGCGACAGCCTGCTCGAGCCGGCGATGGTTCTCACCGGGCTCGACGCGCGGGCGCGGCAGGAGGGGCCCGAGCTCGCCCGGCTCCGGCGCGAATTCGTGTCGAGCGCCGGGCCGGCCAAGCAGGAGTGCGCCCGGCGCCTCCGTCAGGCCGAGGTCCGGGTCTTCGCCGAGTGCCTGGATCGGGCGGACCAGCGGGTCGAGGCCCAGCTCGCCGAGCTCCTCGGCGCGGCGCGGCATCGCACCCTGTTCGGCGAACGGCGCGGCCTCGACCCCGACGTCTGCGGCGCGCTGCGCGCGCTCCGGCAACGCCAGCGTGACCTGCGGGCGCTCCGGCGCCGGCTCCGGCGCGAAGCGAGTGTTCCCTGGTTCCGCTACGAGGTGCACTTCGCCGATGTGCTGGCCCGGGGCGGCTTCGATCTCGTGGTGGGGAACCCGCCGTGGGTCCGCGCGGAGGAACTGTCACCGAGGGAGCGGGTCCAGCTGGGGCGGCGCTACCGCTGCTGGCGCGGCGTGGGACGCGGATTTCGTCACCTCCCGGATCTCTCCGTCGCCTTCGTCGAGCGGTCGCTGGAGCTCCTCGCCCCCGGCGGGACGCTGGGGCTCCTCCTGCCCGCCAAGCTCGCGACGGCGGGGTACGCCGCGCGCCTCCGCGCGGAGCTGGTGGAGCGCTGCGCGATCGAGGTCGTGGCCGATCTCGGCAACGATCCCGGGGCCGCGTTCGCGGCGACGACCTATCCCGCGGCGGTGGTGCTGACCAAGTCGCCTCCCGCGCCCGACCGGCTCGTCTCGCTCGAGCTGGAGCCGGGCGCGCCCGGGATCCTGCAGTCCCGGCTGGTGGGCGGGGGGCCCTGGGCGCTTGCCTCGCCGGTGCTGCTCGACGCCCTGCTCGAACTCCGCGCCGATCACCCGACTCTGGGCGAGCGCTTCACCCCGCAGCTCGGGCTCAAGACCGGGGCGAACGCTCTCTTCCTCGACCCCCCGGCCGATCTCGAGCCCGCGGTGGTCCGGAGCGCGCTCCGCGGGCGCGACTGCCGCGCCTTCGGGTACCGCGGCTCGGTCCGCCTCTTCTATCCCCATGACGACCGGGGCGTGCCGCTCGACCGGCTGCCATCCCGCGCCGCCGCGTACGCCCGTCGGCACGACGCGCTGCTCCGCGCCCGGGTCGACTACGCCGGCGGCCCGCCCTGGAGTCTCTTCCGGGTCCGCGCCGCGGGGGCGCCGCACCGGGTCGTCTGGCCCGACCTGTCCCGTCAGCTCAATGCGCTGGCGCTCACCGGCGCCCCGGGCCAGGGACTCCTGCCGCTCAACAGCTGCTACGTCCTCCCGGTCACGAGCCGGACCCAGGCACTCGCCCTCGCCGCCTGGCTCAACTCCACCTGGATCCGCGCCGCGGCCCGGGCGGTGGCGGACGCCGCCGCGAGCGGGTACGCCCGCTTCAACGCCCGGCTCGTCGCCGACCTGCCGCTCCCGGCCGCGGTCCCGGCCGACACCCGCCTCGCCCTCCTGGCCGAGCGGGGCGGCCGGGGCGAACCGGTGCAGGAGGAACTCGATGCCCTCGCCGCCGATCACCTGGCGCTCACGCCGCGGGCCCGTCGCATTCTCGCCGAGGCCCCCGGAACCGGTCCCCATCATCGTGGCGGAGTCGCTGGTCGAGCTCGATGATCCGTTGGCGGCCACGCTCGCTCCCGTCCCGGGCGCATCGCTCGACGTGGTGCGGGGCTCGCTCGCCCGGAGCGTGGCGCCGGCCGAGGCGGCGTGCCCGGCGCCGGCATGGCTCCGCCCCGAACAGGTGGCGCCGTTCCGCCGGGCTCTCGCGGCGCTCGAGCGCTACGGCGGGGCGCTCCTCGCCGACCCGGTCGGGAGCGGCAAGACCTGGATCGCGCTGGCGGTGGCGCGGGCCGCGGGAAGTGCCGTCGCGATCGTTCCCGCCGCCCTCCGCGAGCAGTGGCGGCGCACCGCGGCGCTGGCGGGAACCGACGTCGTGACCCACAGCCACGAGGCGCTCAGCCGTGGACGGATCCCGGCCCCGGACTTCCGCCTGGTGATCGTCGACGAGAGTCACCGCTTCCGCACTCCCGGGACTCGGCGCTATCGCAGCCTGGCCCGCTGGCTCGTCGGGCGCCAGGTACTCCTCCTGAGCGCGACCCCGGTGGTGAACCGGCTCGCCGACCTCGCCCACCAGCTCCGGCTCGGCGTGCGCGACGATGCGCTGGCGGCCCACGGCGTTCCCAATCTCCGGCGGCTGCTCGAAGGTGGCGACACCACTCCCGCCCTCGGCGAGGTGGTGCTCTGTCGCCCCCGCCGGCCCGACTCGCCCGCCGCCCGGCGGCACACGCTCGCCTGGACCCCGGAGGAGAGCGATCGCGAGACCCTGGCCGCGCTCGACCGGCTCCGGCTCTCGCGCAACGGTGCCACCCGCGCCCTGATCCGGATGGTGCTCTGGCGCGCCCTCGCCTCGAGCCGCGCCGCGCTGATCGGCACCCTCAAGCGCTACCGGCTCCTCCTCGAGCAGGCGCGCGACGCCGGAACCGCCGGCCGGGCGGTGAGCCGCGCCGAGGTCCGCGCCTTCACCCAGGGCGAGTTGGACCAGCTGGTGCTGTGGGAGGTCCTCCCCGCCACCGCGTCCCCCGCCGACCTGGTGCTCGACGATGCCCCGGCCGTGCAGGCGCTGCTGGACCGGCTCGCCGGTCTCGCGCCCGACCCGCGCGCGCTGGTCCTCGCGCAGGTCCTCGCGGATCGGGTCGTCTCGCTGGTGTTCACCACCAGCCGGGACACGCTCGAGTTCCTCCGAAAGGTGCTCGCGCCGCTTCAGCCGGCCTGGACCACCGGCCAGGGCTCGGGGATCGGTCACACCCGGATGGACCGCGAAGTGGTCCTCGATCTCTTCCGCCCCGGCGGGGGTGCCGCGGCCCGGGCCACGCCCGCGCTCCGGGTGCCGACGATTCTCCTCGCGACCGACGTCGCGGCGGAGGGGCTCGATCTCCAGCGGGCGGGGCGGATCGTGCACTTCGACCTGCCGTGGACCAGCGTGCGGGTGGACCAGCGGGAAGGCCGGGCGCTCCGCATGGGATCGCGCCTCGCGAGTGTCGAGGTGGTCCGCTTCGCGCCGTGGCCCGACCTCGAGCGGCGGCTGGCGCAGGATGCGCGGCTCGTGGCCAAGCGGCGGCTCGCAAGCCGCGCGGGCCTCGACGAGGACGGACACTGGCTCTTCCGCTGGCGGGCCGAGCTCGCCGGCACCGCGCCCGGCGCGGAGGTCGGACCCGGACTGGTGATGGCGGAGGGAGCCCGGCCGGGGTGGCTGATCGGCCTCGCGATGGATCTCGTCGACGGCGCGGGGCGGCGGCGCCCCGAGCCGGCGGGACTCTTCTGGATCGACGAGATCGGCGGCGTCTCGGACGAGGCGTCCCTGGTCGCCGCGCGTCTCGCGGACGTCGGCGACACGCCGGCGCGGCCGGCGGACGCGGGAGAAATTGCCGTGGCGCGCGAGACGCTCCTTCGATTCACCCGCACCCGGCTGGCGGGGATCGCGGCCAGCGCCTGGCTCGCCCGCGAGGCGCCGCGCGAGCAGCGCAGGCTGGCGCGCCGGCTGCGCCGGGTGGCGGCCGAGGCGGCCCGTACGCGAGACCGGCGGCTCCTGGCCCTCATGGACCGGGCGCTCGCCTGGCTCGCGGGCGGGTGCACCGCCGGCGAAGAGGCGCTGATCGCTGAGCTCGTCACCGTGCCGCCCGCGCGGCTCGCCCGCGCCCTCGAGCCGCTGCTCGCCCGGCCCCGCCTCCGCTGGACACCGGCGCCGCGGCTCACCGGCATGATCGGGGTGCGGGTCGCTACTTTCCCGCCATGCCAACCATCCGGACCGTGCTCTTCGACCTCGACGGCACGCTCATCGACTCCATCGGGCTCATCCTCTCGAGCTACCGCCACACCATGATCGCGCACGGCTACGCCGAGGTGCCGGATGCGGAGTGGCTCCGCGGCGTCGGCACCCCGCTCCGCGCGCAACTCGGTCCCTGGGCGCGGGACGACGCGCACCTGGAGGAGCTGGTCGCCACCTATCGCGACTACAACCTGAGGAACCACGACCAGATGGTGCGCCCCTTCCCCGGCGTAGGGGAGGTGGTGCGCGCCATCCGCGCGCGCGGCCACCGGACGGGCGTAGTCACCAGCAAGACGCGCGAAGGCACCCGGCGGGGACTGCGACTGGTCGGGCTCGAGGAGGCGATCGAGGTCATGGTCTGCGCCGACGACGTCGTCAACGCGAAGCCGCACCCCGAGCCGGTGACCCGGGCGGTCGCGGCCCTCCGCGCCGACCCCGGCTCGACCCTCTTCATCGGGGACAGCATTCACGACCTGAACGCGGGCCGCGCCGCCGGGGTCCTGACCGGCGCGGTGCTCTGGGGCCCGTTCAGCCGCGGGGAGCTCGAGGCGGGAAGCCCGGATTTCTGGCTTCAAGCCCCTGAAGATCTTGAGATGCTTACACTTAGATAACCCGGAACTCGGAACGCGGAACTCGGAATCGCCTTCCCCTCGCCTTGCCCGCAGGCACCCCGCCGTTACATTCCCGCCCGGCCGTTACCCGACAGTGACATACACCAGGAGCCCGACGTGCGACTCCTCCCGCGGGACGACAACTTCTTCGAGCTGTTCACCTCCGTGGCCGAACGCTCGGTCGAAGCCGCCGGTGTCATGGAAGAGATGCTCAAGGCCGCGCCGGATCGCCGCACGTTCATGGTCGAGACGATCAAGCGGCTCGAGCACGAGTGCGACCAGCTCACCCACGAGGTGATCACCCGCCTCGACCGGAGCTTCATCACCCCGCTCGACCGCGAGGACATCCACGAGCTCGCCTCCGGCCTCGACGACGTGATCGACCTGATCGACGGCACCGCGCGGCGGGCCCAGATCTTCCACCTCGGCGAGGCGCCCGAGGGATCGATCCTCATCGCCAACGTGATCAAGCGGGCCTGCCAGGAGCTGCTGGTGGCGGTGCGGGGCCTCAAGAAGAACCAGGGCGCGGTGCTGCCCGCCTGCATCGCGGTGAAGCGGCTGGAGGAAGAGGGCGATTCGCTCTACCACGAGTGGCTGGGCCGCGCGTTCCAGGGCAGCCCCGACCCGATGCTCGTCATCAAGTGGAAAGAGCTCTACGACAACCTGGAGAAGACCCTGGACCAGGCGGAAGATGCCGCCAACGTCCTGGAATCCATCGCGATCAAGCACGGCTGATCGATGGAGCCGACCATCACGTTCGTCCTGGTGATCATCGCCTTCGCCCTGGCGTTTGATTTCATCAACGGATTCCACGACAGCGCCAACTCGATCGCCACCGTCGTCGCCACCCGCGTCCTCTCGCCCGGCGTGGCGGTGGCCTGGGCAGCCTTCTTCAACTTCGTCGCCGCCTTCCTGGTCGGGACCGCGGTGGCGAAGACGATCGGCAAGGGGCTGGTCGATCCCGCCGTCCTCGACCCCAAGGTCATCCTCGCCGCCCTCACCGGCGCCATCGTCTGGAACCTCATCACCTGGTGGCTCGGCCTCCCGAGTTCCTCGTCGCACGCGCTGATGGGGGGACTGGGCGGGGCGGCGGTATCCAAGGCCGGGGCCGTCGCCCTCATCCCCGGCGGCTGGACCAAGCCGATCCTCTTCATCTTCCTCTCGCCGATGATCGGCCTGGTCCTCGCGCTCGGGTTCACGGTGGCGCTCTCCTGGCTGCTCCGGCGCGCCCAGGCGGGACCGGTCGACCGGGTCTTCCGCCGCCTGCAGCTGCTCTCGGCGGGGCTCTACTCCATCGGACACGGCGCCAACGACGCCCAGAAGACGATGGGCATCATCGTCGGCCTGCTGGTGTCGACGCAGTCGCTCTTCGCCAACGAGACCGGCTGGATGTCCCACCTCTATCTCCAGAACGCGGACAAGGTCCCGCTCTGGGTGGAGCTGGCGGCCTACACCGCGATCTCCCTCGGCACCGCGATGGGCGGATGGCGGATCGTGAAAACGATGGGCTCGCGGATCACCCGGCTGCGCCCCTTCGGCGGCTTCTGCGCCGAGACGGCGGGCGGCATTACCCTCCTGATCGCGTCGCGCTTCGGGATCCCGGTGAGCACCACGCACACGATCACCGGCGCCATCGTGGGCGTCGGGGCGAGCCAGCGTCTGTCGGCGGTGCGGTGGGGTGTGGCGGGACGGATCGTGTGGGCCTGGATCCTCACGATCCCGATGGCGGCCGCGATCGCGGCGGGGACCTACCTGGTGCTGAGAGCGGGGTAGAGACTCAGAGGACCGAGTTCCGAGTTCCGAGCGGATCGAACCCGGAACTCGGATCACCTCAGGCCGCCCGGTCTCTCCTCGCGCGCGCCACCTCGGCGTAATCCTCCAGCAACTGATCGTAGATCGCATCCCAGCGGCGGGTCGCCGCGGTCGCTAGGCCACCGGCGGCGAGCCGTGACCGGAGGGCGTCATCGGTCAGCAGCCGCCGCAGGCCCTCGGTGAGCGCGGAGCCATCCTGCGGCTTCACCAGCAGGGCATTCTCCCCGTTCCGCGCGAACTCCAGCACCCCACCCGCCGACACCGCCAGCGAGGGCAGCCCCGAGGCCATCGCCTCGAGGAGCGAGTTGCCGAAGGTCTCAGTCGACGAGGGGAAGACGAAGAGATCGGCCGAGGCATACGCCTCGGAGAGCTCCCGGCCGGACAGGAGTCCCGTGAGGTGCACTCCGGGCACGGGACGGCGGCGGAGCCACTCCGCCATCGGGCCCTGCCCCACCAGCACCAGCTGGGCGTTGCGCCGTAGCGCCCGCAGCGACTCCCAGCTCCGCACCAGCCGCTGGATGTCCTTCTCCCGCGCCAGCCGGCCGATGTAGGTCACCAGGAGGTCGTCGGGCCCCACACCGAAGCGCGCGCGGTACGCCGCGCTCCGGAAGCCCGGGTGGAAATGCCGCGGATCGACACCGCGGGTCCAGAGACCGGTGTGGGTCACCCCGCGCCGGCGCAGGGTCTCCTCGTAGAGCCGGGAGGGCACCAGCACCTTGTGCGCGTGGCCGTAGAACCAGCGGAGGTAGATCCAGCCCATCCCCAGCACCCACCGCACCCCGTAGCGCGCGGCGTACTTCACGTAGTCGGTGTGGGCCGAGGCGATGAGCGGGATGCCGAGCTGGTTGGCGGCCTTGAGTCCCGCGAGCCCCATCGCGAACTCGGTCGCGACATGCACCACGTCGGGCCGGAACCCGGCGAGATCCGCCACGATCTCCTGCTGGCGGGGGAAGGCCCACTGGACATCAGGATAGAGGAAGAGGGGAACGCTCGGCGAGCGGTGCACCTCGGGACGCTCGCGGGCCCCGGCCGGCAGCGCGTAGCTCGCGCTGTACACCCGGACCTCGTGCCCCCGCGCATGGAGTGCCTCGACCAGCCGGTCCAGGGTGACACCGACCCCGCTCACCATGGGCCAGTAGACTTCGGAGAAGATGGCGATCCGCATCGCCAGTGAGGCTAGCAAGGTCCGGAGGTGCGCACAAGCTGGCCTGCGCCTGGCGTCATTTCCGTCCGGGCGCGAGCCCCGCCGCTTCCCGAATCACCGACGCGAACCCGGCAAAGTCGTACTCCCCCCGGCCGAGCCGGATGGCGTCAGTCAGGCGGCGCGCGACCAGATCGGCCAGCGGCATGGGCACTTTTGTCTCGGCGGCAGCGCTCTGGATGAGCTTGAAGTCCTTGCGCGCCAAATTGACCGTGAACCCCGGCGGGACGAAGTCGGTCCGGGCCACGCGAGCGCCGTAGTTCTTGAAGACCGGGGACCCGAAGAGGGTGCTGCACAGCATGCTGAGCAGCGCCTCGGGATCGAGCCCGCCTTTCTCCGCCAGCGCGAGCGCCTCGCCGATGGCCTCCACCGTGGCCCCGATCAGGAAGTTGCCCGCGAGCTTGACGAGCGCGGCGTGCTCCGCCCGCTGCTGCGGGAAGGTCCCCTGCCCCAGCGCCTTGAAGACGGGATCGGCCTTCTCCAGCAGGCGCGTCTCACCGCCCGGCACGATCCACAGGGTCCGGGTCCGCGCCGCGTCCGGCCGGCCGAACACCGGCGCCGCGATGAAGCCGCAGCCGGACCGCACGTGCATGTCGGCCAGCTTCCGGGTGAACGCCACCGAGATGGTGCTCATGCTGATGTGGGTGGCACCCGGCCCGAGCCCGGCGAGGATCCCCTCCGCGCCGACCGTGACGCTCTCGACCGCCGCGTCGTCCGGCAGCATCGTGATCACGAAGTGCGCGCTCTCGGAGACCTCGCGGGGATGCCGGCAGGCTGTCGCGCCGCGGAGGGCCGCGATCTTCGCCGTCGTGCGGGTCCACGCCCGGACCGTGAAGCCCGCGGCGATCAGGTTGGCCGCCATCGGTTCGCCCATCGCCCCGAGGCCGATGAATCCCACCACACGCGGTTTCATGCGATGCGCTCCAGCTTTCGAAGTGTCGGAACCCGCCATGCAATCGCTCCCGTGACCGCGACCGGCATCATGCCGCCGAGCACCACCGCCATCACCGGGCCCAGGAGCCGGGCGGCGACCCCCGACTCGAAGGCCCCGATCTCATTCGATGACCCGATGAAGATCGCGTTCACCGCCGCCACCCGTCCCAGCAGGTGCCGGGGCGTGAGGGTCTGCAGCAGCGTCGACCGCATCACGACGCTCACGTTGTCGAACATCCCGGAGAGGCCGAGCAGCAGCACCGAGAGCGGGAAGGAGAGGGAGAGCCCGAAGCCGCTGATGCAGAACCCGTAGAGCACCACCGACACCAGCAGGATCCGCCCCGCCTTCCCCCGGAGCGGCCGGTGGGAGAGGTACACCGACATCAGCACCGAGCCCGCGGCCGGCGCCGCCCGCAGGATCCCGAGGCCCTGCGCCCCCACGTGCAGGATGTCGGTCGCGAAGACCGGGAGCAGCGCCTCCGCCCCGGCGAAGAGCACCGAGAAGAGGTCCAGGGTGAACGCCCCGAGCAGCACCGGCTGGCCGCGGAGGAAGTGGATCCCCTGCAGGAGCCCGGCGAGACCCGCGACCCCCTCCGAGGCGGCCGCGGCGGGCCGCGCCTCGACCCGGAGCAGCGCCCCCCAGCTCAGCAGCAGCAGCACCGCGGCGGTGGCATAGGAGGTCCCCTCGCCCGCGAAGCCCAGCAGCAGGCCGCCCGCCGCCGGCCCCGCCACCGCGGCGAACTGCCAGGTGCTGCTCCGCCAGGTGATGGCGTTGAGGTAGAGCTCGCGCGGGACGAGGTCGGCGGAGAGCGCGGTGCGGGTCGGCTGGAGGAAGCTCCGCGCGATGCCGCTCACGAACATCACCGCGTAGACCGCCCAGACCGTGCTCCGGTCGAGCCAGCCGCCGAGGGTCATCCAGGCCAGCGTCCCCGCGCAGCCGGCGAGCACCAGCAGCGCCGCGAGACACACCCGGCGCCGGTCGAACCGGTCCGCCACCTGCCCCGCCGGCAGCGCCACCGCGATGAAGGGCAGCGCCTCCGCCAGCCCGATGAGCCCGAGCGCGAGCGGATCGCGGGTGATCTGGTAGACCTGCCAGCCCACCACCACCGTCTGGATCATGGTGGCGACGGTCTGGATCAGGAGGCAGGCGATGAAGCGGCGGAAGTCGGCGACCCGAAGGGCCGCGTAGGGATCGTGCGGCGAGGATGGATTCACGCCACGGAAGGTAACTACTCCTATACGACGGCCGTTTCACCCAGCAGCGCCTCCAGTCGCTCCCGCGTTCCCGTCCCGGGAACCGGCACATAGGTCACCAGCTTCGCGGCGGCGAGCTGCTCGTCCGTCACGTCGAGGACGGTGAAATCGAAGGTGAGCCGGCCCGCCTCCGGATGGACGTAGGTCTTCCGCCCCTCCTGGCTCAGCTGCACGTCCTGGTCGGGCCACCACGCGGCGAACTCGGCGCTCCGCCGGCGCAGGATGTCGATGATCTCGGTGAACCAGGGATCGTCGACGTGACGGGCGTAGCTCGCCCGGAGCTTCGCCACACAGTTGCGCGCATGATGCTCCCAGTCGGCCAGCATCCGCCGCATCCGCGGCTCGACGAAAATCCGGTAGAGCGCGTTGCGCTCGATGCCGGTCACCGCGCCCAGGTCCCCATGAATCACCGAGGCCGCCCGGTTCCAGGCGAGGATGTCCCAGCGTTCGCCATAGATCCACGCGGGGCAGAATTCGAGCTGGTCGATGAGCCCCTGCAGCCGGGGACTCACCTCCACCGGGTGGCCCGTCACCTCGCCGCGCGCGACGCCGTAGCCCGCGAGGTTGAGGAGGTGCTGGGTCTCTCCCGGCTCGAGCCGGAGCGCCGCGGCGATACGGCGAAGGGTGTCGGCCGAGGGGTGGACGTCCCGCGCCTGCTCGAGCCAGGTGTACCACTCGATGCTCACGTGCGCGAGCGCCGCCACCTCCTCCCGGCGCAGTCCCGGCGTGCGGCGCCGACCCCGGCGCGGGAGGCCGACCTCCTCGGGCTGGCGGCGGGTGCGGCGGACCTTCAGGAAACCAGCGATCTCGGTGCGGCGATCAGGGCTCAGCATCTGGACGGCTCAGGGTGGGAGTGCCACTCCTAGGATAAAATCTTCCTTATCCCCGGGACCGCCCAAGGATAGGTTCGCACCACCCACGCCGCAATACACACGCGGCCCATCAACCAAGACTCAACCGAGGCAGGGACTTCGTGGGAGAGGGACGACACATGGACACACGGACACTCGGCCGGACCGGTCCCGCCGTCGGGGCCATCGGCCTCGGCTGCATGGGGATGAGCGACTTCTACGGACCGGCGGAGGATGCACGCTCGATCGCCGTCATCCACCGGTCGATCGACCTGGGCATGAACTTCCTCGACACCGCCGACATGTACGGGGT
>DASZPT010000211.1:0-38435 GCA_035549935.1 Gemmatimonadales bacterium | reverse complement strand
CCGCCGGCCCGCGGCCTCGCCGATGTGCGATCCCGTCTCGCTCGAGCCGGTGAAGGAGAGCGCCCGCACGGCGGGGTGCGTCACCAGCGCCTGCCCCGCGAGTTCGCCGCGGCCATGCACCAGGTTGATCACGCCCGGCGGGAACCCCGCCTCGAGGGCCAGCTCGACCAGCCGGTGCGCGGTGTGGGGTACGTCCTCGGAGGGCTTGAGCACTACCGTGTTCCCGCACGCGAGGGCGGGGAACATCTTCCAGGTCGGGATCGCGAGGGGAAAGTTGAAGGGGGTGATGAGGCCACAGACGCCGATCGGCCGGCGCCAGCTCATCGCCCATTTGTCCCGGAGCTCCGACGGCACCGTGCGGCCGAAGAGCCGGCGGCCCTCGCTCGCCGCGTAGTACGCCGTGTCGATGCCCTCCTGTACGTCGCCCCGGGTCTCGGCCAGCACCTTCCCCATCTCCCGGGTCATCCCCTCGGCCAGCGATTCCTTCTCGCGGGCGAGTAGATCCCCCAGCCGGCGGAGGAGGTCGCCCCGCGCCGGGGCCGGCACCGTGCGCCACCGCTCGAATGCGGTGGTGGCGGCCCGCACGGCGCGGTCCACGTCGGTGGGCCCCGAGTCGGGGAAGCGGCCGATGAGGTCGCGGGTATCGGCGGGATTGCGGTTCTCGAGATAGCGGCCGGTCGCCGGGGCGAGCCAGTCACCGCCGATCAGGTTCTTGAATGGCGCCGGCATGACTCAGGAGACCGTCACCGGCCCGCTGGGGCAGGACCAGGTGCGGACATGTTTGGCGTAGTCGACCCGGGGCAGCACCTCGCGCGCCGCGAGCACCAGTCCCCAGAGGAGGACCAGCAGCGAGAGGGTGTGGGCGAGGCCCAGGCGGCGGCGCCAGCTGCTCACCGAGCTCCACAGCCCCGCCACGATCACCACCAGGATCGCGCCGAGGTACACCATCAGGTTGAGCCCGCAGGCGCTGGGATAGGGCCACTGGGTGATCCCCACCGCGAGGGCGATGCCGAGTCCCACCCGGAGCCAGGTCGTGAAGGTGGCGAGCTTCCCCCCTCCCGATGGCGCGGCGGAAGCGGCCGGCGCCGGCCGTCCCCCGGGCGGGAGCGCCGCCGGGGTGTTCCCGGCCGGCCCCGCGCCCTGCGACGGCAGCCGCGCGATCACCTTGTCGATGTCGGCCAGCTCCTTGTCCCAGTCCCTCGGCTGATCGCTCATGGCGTGTCCCGTGAGAGCCCGTAGCGTTCGATCTTCTTGTAGAGATTGGACCGCGGCATCTTGAGGGCCCGCGCCGTCTCGGAGACGTTCCAGTCGTGCTCGCGCAGCTTCGCGGCGAGGAAGCTCCGCTCCGCCTCGTGCTTGAACGCCTCGAAGGTCCCCTCGGGCGCCGAGGCCCCCTCGACCACCTCGGGCGTCGCGCCCTCGCCGAGCAACCGGCTCACGTCCGCCGCCGTCACCTGCTTGCCCGGCGAAAGGATCAGGAGCCGCTCCACCGCGTTGCGGAGCTCCCGCACGTTGCCGGGCCAGGTCCGGTCGGCCAGCCGCTCGAGCGCGCCGGCTTCGAACGTCCTCGGCGTGATGCCCGTCGAGCCCGCGAGCTGCCGGATGAAGTGGTCGACCAGCGCCGGGATGTCCTCCCGGCGCTCCCGCAGCGGCGGCACCTGGATCGGGACGACATTGAGCCGGTAGAAGAGGTCTTCCCGGAACCGACCCCCGGCGATCTCCTCCTCGAGCGACTTGTTGGTCGCGGCGATCACGCGGACATCGACCTGGACCGGCTTCGCGCCGCCGATGCGGGTGATCACCCCCTCCTGCAGCGCCCGCAGCACCTTGGCCTGCGCCGACGGCGACATGTCGCCGATTTCGTCCAGGAAGAGCGTGCCCTCGTCCGCCAGCTCGAACTTGCCGGCCCGGTCGGTGACCGCCCCGGTGAACGACCCCTTCATGTGCCCGAAGAGCTCGCTCTCGATGAGCTCCGACGGGATCGCCGCGCAGTTCACCTCGACGAAGGCCTGGCCCCGCCGGGGCGAGGCCTCGTGGATCGCCCGGGCGACCAGTTCCTTGCCGCTGCCGTTCTCCCCGGTGATGAGCACCCGGGCGTTGGTCGGCGCGACCCGGGCGATGACCTCGCGGACCTCCTTCAGGGCCGCCCCCGCGCCGATCATCGCGAAGCGTGACTCGTTCTCCCTGCGGAGCCGCTGGTTCTCGCCGGTGAGCTGCACCCGTTCGAGGGCGTTCCGCACCGTCACCAGCAGCCGGTCGGTATCGAGCGGCTTCTCCAGGAAGTCGAACGCCCCACGGCGGGTGGCCTCGACCGCCGTGGCGATCGTCCCATGCCCCGAGATCATCACGACTACCGCGGCGGGATCGAGTTCGCGGAGGCGGGACAGCGTCTCCAGCCCGTCCAGGCCCGCCATCTTCACGTCGAGAAAGACCAGGTGGGGACGGAGGTCGGGATAGACCGTGATCGCCTCGCCGCCCGAGGCCGCCACGCGCACCTCGAGCCCCTCGTATTCCAGGACCTGCTTGAGCGCGTCGCGAATGCCGGGCTCGTCGTCCACCACCAGCAGGCGGTGCGTCATCGGGTCTCCTCCCGGAAGAGCGACACTCCGTCGGGCCGAATATGCAGGTCGGCGATCCCGCGAGGCAGCGTGAGGGGGATCGCCCCGTCGTCCGTCTGACCCAGCGCCTTCTCGATCAGCCGGCGGCTCGCCGCCTCCGGCAGCGTGATTCCGCGCAGGGTGAGCGCCCGCACCTGCCACACCGCCTCGCCGTGCCGCGAGACCGTGACTGGCCCGGCCGCCGTCACCGGCTCCCAGGGGTCGAGCGCCCCCGCGAGCGGGCCGAGATCGCCCGCGGGGATGGCGGCCGTCTCGAGCCGTGCACGCACGGTCACCGCGCCGGGCCCGAGCGTGACCACCACCGAATCGAGATGCCGCCGCGCCTCCGCTGGCAGGCCATCGACGAGGAGCGCGCCGGCCTCGGCGGCGCTCAGCACGACCGAGTCGGCGGACCACCCGTGCAGGCTGTCGATCTTGTCCCGTGCCCGCGCCAGCGCGTGCTCGCCCGGGACCGGTGACTCCGCGGCCCGGACCTCGCCACCCCGGAAGCGGCGCGCCAGCTCATGACGGAACAGCCAGGCCCCGCTCACCGCGAGCCCCAGCACCACGATGCCCGCCAGACGAAGCAGCCAGCCGAGAAGCTTCACGACCGGACTCCCAGCGGGAAGGATGCCTCGACCTCGTACCGGCTGCCACCGGCGCCGGTCAGGCTCCGATAGAGGACCACCCGATCGGCGAGAAAGCCGGCGCGCGGAAGGTGCACCGCTTCGATTCCCTGGATCGCGGCGGACGGGAGCCGTGCTCCCTCGCGCACCCGGCCGAGTGTCACGTGCGGCCGGTACGCCTGTCCCTCGAGCGGAAAGCCGAGGGATTCAGAGGTCCGCTCGATGCGGTGAACCAGCAGCTCGAGCGCCCCGTCGGCCTCGAGGCCGGCCCAGAGGACGCGTGCGCGCGGAAGCGGGGGAAAGGCGCCGATGTCGGTCAGGCTGAACGGCAGCGCGGGCGTTCCCTGCACCGCGCCGCCCAGCGCCTCGGTCAGGGCACCGGCGCGCTCCCCCTGGACCTCCCCCAGGAATTTGAGCGTCAGGTGCAGCCCCTCCGAGCGGACCCACTTCACCGGCCACGACTCGCGGCGCCACCCATCGAGGAGCTCGCCGAGGACCTGCGCCACCTCTCCCTCGACGGGAATCGCGACGAAGAGCCGCATCAGGTTCCGAGCACGTTGAGCTCACCCAGGAGCCCGCCCCGCCGGTAGCCCCGCGGATCGAGCGTCGCCCGTGTGAAGCCAAGCGTCAGGAATCGCGCCTCGACGCGCTCCCAGGCGTCCTCCACCACCGGGCGCATGGCCGCCTCGACTTCGATCGAGGCGGCCTCGTCCCGGTGCCGGACCCGGAGATTCCCCTGCACCCCGAGTTCGCGGAGGAACGCCTCCGCCATCTCGACCTGGCGGAGCCGCGCCGGCGTCACCTCGAGGCCGTACTGGATCCGGCTGGAGAGACAGGGTGATGCGGGGGCGTCCCATGTCGGCAGCCCGAGCCCGCGGGCGGCATCCCGCACCATGGCCTTGGTCCAGCCGAGGTCCGCGAGGGGAGAGACGATGCCGAACTCGCCGGCCGCGCGCATCCCCGGGCGATGCTCCCCGGTATCGTCGGCGTTGGTGCCGTCGATGATCGTGGCCAGACCGCGGGCCCGTGCCACGGCGGCAAGCGTGGTCCAGAGTTCGCGTTTGCAGAAGTAGCAGCGGTCCGGCGTATTCTCCCGATAGGCGGGATCCTCGAGCTCGGCAGTATCGAGTTCGAGCAGCGGGATGTCGAACTGCCGGGCGAGTGCGGTGGCGGTGGCGTACTGCACCGCGGGGTAAGAGGCGCTCCGCCCGATCACCGCGAGGAAGCGGCCGGACCCGAGCGCCCGCCGCGCGGCCACCGCCAGCAGCGCCGAGTCGACCCCGCCGGAGTACCCGAGCAGTACGGTGCCGAGCCGGTCGAGATACCCCTCGAGCTGGGCGAGCGTTGTCATGGCGGTAACGTAAGGTGTGGCCACCGCGACTTCCACCCGGCGCCTCACCCCGCCAGACTTCCGCCATGGCCGATGCCAACGCGATCGTGATCCCGGCACGCGTGACGATCCCCCTGAGCGAGCTCAGCTTCCGTGCGAGCCGCTCGGGCGGGCCGGGGGGACAGCACGTGAATACCTCCTCCACCCGGGTCGAACTCTGGTGGGACGCCGCCCGCTCCCCGAGCCTGAGCGAGGAGCAGCGCCGGCTGCTGCTCGTCCGCCTGGCGACGCGGCTTACCGAGGACGGCTGGCTCCGGATCGTCGCGGGAACCACCCGCAGCCAGGCCCAGAACCGGGAGGAGGCGCTGGGCCGCTTTCGCGACCTGGTGGCGCGAGCCCTCACCCCGGTGAAGCGCCGCAAGCCGACCCGGCCGACCCGGGCCTCGAAGGAGAAGCGCCTGAACCAGAAGCGCCGCCGGAGCGAACGCAAGGCGGACCGCCGGGCCCCGGGAAAGGATGACTAGCAGCACGGTCCTGCGGGTGACGCCGGACGCACCGGAGCGCGCGCCGCTCGAGCGGGCGGCGGAGCTCCTCCGCGCCGGCCAGCTGGTCGCCTTCCCGACCGAGACCGTGTACGGCCTCGGCGCCAACGCCCTCGACCCCGTCGCCGTGGCCCGGATCTACGAGGCCAAGGGCCGGCCCACGTACAACCCGCTCATCGTCCACGTCCCGAGTGTGGCCGCGGCCCGCCGGCTGGTGACCGCCTGGCCGCCGGAGGCGGAAGCGCTCGCGCGGCGCTGGTGGCCCGGCCCCCTTACCCTCGTGCTCCCCAAGGTGGCGGAGATACCAGGCGCGGTCACCGCGGGCCTCCGGACCGTCGCGCTCCGCGTCCCCGCGCACCCGGTCGCCCGGGCCCTCCTCGAGGTCACGGGTCTCCCGCTCGCCGCGCCGAGCGCGAACCGCTCCGGAGAGGTCTCACCCACCACGGCCGCGCACGTCGCGCGGAGCCTGGGGGACCGGGTGCCGCTCATCCTCGACGCCGGACCGACCACGGTCGGGATCGAGTCGACGGTGGTCGACTTGAGCGGCGACCGGCCCGTGCTGCTCCGTCCGGGCATGGTCTCGCGTGACGACCTCGCGGCGCTCATCGGGCCGGTCGAGCGGGCGCGGAGCACCGCGAGTGACGAGGCGCGGCCCAGCCCCGGCATGCTGGACCGCCACTATGCCCCCCGCGCCAGGCTGGTGCTCTACGACCGGCCGGATGCCCCGGACGTCCTGGGGGAACTCGCGGCCGCACCCGGGAAGAGGATGGTCGCCGCGCTGTACTGGAAGGCGGAGATCCCTGGCGCCGATCCCGCGGTGGTGCTCCCCTCGGATCCCGAGAGCTACGCCCGGGCGCTGTACGCCGCGCTGCACCGGATGGATGAGCTGGGAGCGGCCGTTATCTTGGTAGAGCGACCGCCGGCCGGGATCGCGTGGGAGGGGGTGCGAGACCGGCTCGGGCGCGCAGCCCAACCCTGAACCGACCCGATTCCATGTCCGACACCTCCGGGCCCGCCACCTCGGCGTCGGGCCTCCTGCGGTTTCTGTCGAAGAGTCGCTACCTCATCTTCGTCGCGGTGTTCTGCACCCTGGTCGCCGCGACCACCCTCCTCGGCTATGGCGCCGTCGAGACGGTCGCCCTCATCCGGCAGATCTTCGATCCGTCGATGGAGACCCTCAAGGCCAAGGGGATCATCCTCGCGTTCATCGAGCTCACGGACCTCTTCCTCCTCGCGACGGTGCTCTACGTCATCGCGATCGGGCTCTTCGAGCTCTTCGTGGACGACCGCCTCGACCTTCCCAACTGGCTCGAGATCCATGACCTCAATGATCTCAAGGAGAAGCTGATCGGGGTCCTGATCGTGGTGATGGGGGTGCTGTTCCTGGGGCAGGTCGTGACCTGGGATGGAGAGCGGAACCTGCTGCCCTACGGTGCGGCGATCGCGCTCGTGATCGGGGCGCTCACCTGGTTCCTGAGCCAGAAGCCCAGGAAGGGGAGCTGACGCCGCTCAGCGGTTGTCCCTCACGCCCGCCTCGGGCTGGGACCGGGAGCTCCCCGGCGCATTCTCACGAGTGACAGGCTGGGTGAACTGCGGCGGAATGGCCACCACCCCCGGACGGCAGAGGCCAAAGCCGTCTTCCTTCCACTCGGTGTGGTCCTTGAGGGGCCGCACCTTTCCCCGCAGACGGAACGCGAGGTCCCGCAGGCCGATCGGCGTGCGGATCGAGGTCATGGCCGCGATCGAGAACGGGACCTCCCGGTTCGGCTCGAGTGCGGTCCGGTCCACCCCGAGCATCACGGTGAACCGCAGGCTGTCCCGGGTCCCGATGTGGATCGGTCGTTCCCGTTCGCCCTTGCCTACCGACTGGCCGCCAAGCATCAGCTGCGCCACGAACGTTTCGCTCGTGAGCTCATAGTCGTTCACGTTGCAGCCGACGAAGGAAAGCTCCAGGGAATCGGCCCCGGCCTGAGGATGGGGGGTGACGCCACGAAGCGCGAACGACGGGTCGTCATAGAGCCACTGCCCCATCGGGGTGCACCCTGCCAGCAACAAAATCCCGAGGAGCAGTGAGCTCCGGCGGCGTGCGTACATGAGTTCTCGCCATACGGGGAGCGGCAGGGGGCCCCTGCCTCGGCTGTAAAAGGTTACCTCATGTCCGGTAAGGCGGAAGTGGTTCCGACGATCGCGCTCGCCGACGTTTCAAATCTGTTTCACCCGGCGACTACTGGTTAGGCACGGCCAGGCGCGACCGCGGACGCCCCCGGTCGAGCGCCCGATATTGGATCGCCTCGCCGAGATGGTGGGACGCGATCTCCTCGCTCGCCGCAAGGTCCGCGATGGTCCGGGCCACCTTGAGGATCCGGGTGTAGGCCCGGGCAGAGAGTCCCAGCCGGGTCATCGCCGACCGCAGGGTCTCCTCGCCGGACGGCGACAGGCGGCAGTAGCGCCGCACGTCGCGCGAGCGCAAATGCGCGTTGGCGAAAAGGCCTGAGCCGGCCGGAAACCGGGCGTGCTGCCGGGCCCGGGCCAGCTCGACGCGCCGCTGGATTGCCCGGCTCGTCTCCTCGATGGGCTCCCCGGCAAGTTCACGGGGATCCACCGCCGGCACCCGCAGCTGGATGTCGATGCGATCGAGCAGCGGCCCGGAGACCCGCGCGAGGTAGCGCTCAACGACCTTCGGGTCGCACCGGCAGGGCCGCGTGGGATCGCCCTCGTATCCGCAGGGACAGGGATTCATCGCCGCGACGAGCAGCAGGCGGGCCGGGTAGCCCAGCGTGGTGCTGGCCCGGCTGAGGGTGATGGTCGCGTCCTCGAGCGGCTGGCGCAGCACTTCGAGGACGTTGCGCCGGAACTCCGGCAGCTCATCGAGAAAGAGAACCCCGGTGTGCGCCAGACTCACCTCGCCTGGCCGCGGGGTGCTGCCGCCGCCGATCATCCCGGCATCGCTGATCGTGTGATGCGGCGCGCGAAAGGGCCGGGCCGTCAGGAGCGACTGGCCCGCCGGCAGGAGCCCCGCCACACTGTGGACCCGCGTCGCCTCGAGCGCCTCCTCCAGCGCGAGCGACGGGAGAATCGTGGGGAGCCGGCGCGCCAGCATGGTCTTCCCCGCCCCGGGTGGACCGAGCAGGAGGACATTGTGACCGCCCGCCGCCGCGACCTCGAGCGCCCGCTTCGCCAGTGGCTGGCCCCGCACGTCCGCGAAGTCCAGCGTGTCGATGCCCGGTGCGGTGAGCAGCGCGAGGGCATCGGTCGTGACAACCCGGAGCGCGATCTCCCCCGCCAGGTGCCGCGCCACCTCCTCCAGCGTGCCCGCCCCCAGCACCTCGACGCCCTGGACCACCGAGGCCTCCGCCGCGTTCGAGAGCGGCACGATCAGGCGCCGCCGCCCCGCGCTCCGCGCCGCCAGGGCGATCGACAGCACGCCGCGCACCGGGCGGAGTGCTCCCTCGAGGCCCAGCTCACCCACCAGCACCGCCCCCTCGAGGCCGCCACCCGGGAGCTGACCACTCGCCACCAGAATCGCGATGGCGATCGGGAGATCGAACCCCGAACCCTCCTTGCGCACATCGGCCGGCGCCAGGTTCACCGTGATGCGCTTGAGGGGCGACTCGAAGCCGGCGTTGGTGATCGCGGCGTGTACCCGCTCGCGCCCTTCCTTCACCGCGCCCTGGGGCAGCCCCACGGTGGAGAAGGCGGGGAGTCCGTTGGCAAGGTCTGCCTCCACCTCGACCAGGAACGCATCGATGCCGAGGACGGCGGCGGACGTGACGGTTGCGGGCATGCGATCCTCCGGATGCAGCAGGATCGTCTCCCGTGGCCGGCGAGTGGTAACCGGAACGGACCCGCATGAAGCTCCAGAACGCACAACGCCGGATCGCGAGATCCGGCGTTGAGCGGGCTACCGGTGCGACCGCGGCCCTAGTTGGGCCAGCCGTCGGGCCGGGTATCCAGCACGAGGATGATCGGAGCGGTGAGGTCCCCCGCGAAAACGCTGGTCTCCAGGGGCTGGGTCCGGTCGAGGTCATCCCGGCTCGACCCGATGCAGCAGGTGAATCCGATGCGCAGGACGGGCTGGTCCAGGAGCGCCACCGGGATCACCCGCGGCGGACCGTAACTCAACCCCTCGCGGATGGTGGCCGGAACCCGGCCCGAGATGTAGACCGGCAGCTCGACCAGTGACTGTAGCATTCGGTAAGTCAGGACTGTGGACTCACCGCCACTGGTAGCTATCCCGAAGACCGGAGCACCGAACCGCCCGGTCCGGGGGAAAATCGCCACCCCATACTGGAACGGCCCCCCGTTATCCCTAGCAACGGCAAGGGTTTCCCTGAGGAGGTCGTGGACGGCGATCAGGTCCTGGGGGATCGGTTCTGGATTCATGGAAGAAGTCCTTGAGACAGCTCAACCAACCGTGGGCTGTGCCAGATCCCGGTAATGCAGATCTCGGGCCCGATGCCAGCTGCCGTCCCTGGACTTGCTGGAAATGCGGTCGCGCGGAATTCGGTTCCCTGCCTCGCCCTTACGATGTACCCGAATGCCAGACAATGCAAATACCACGCGGCACTCAGGCGGGCCACTCCACGGTGACCGTCGTGCCGTGCGCCGCCTCGCTCTGGACCTCCACCTGCGCGCCCCAGCTCTCCACCAGCCGCCGGACGATCGCGAGGCCCAGACCCGACCCGCTCGTGGTGGTCGAGAACCTCGGCTCGAAAATCCGCGGCAGAAGTTCGGCCGGGATCCCGTGCCCATCGTCGTGCAGTGCCAGGCTCCGCGGGCCGATCCGCATCACGATCCTGCGCGCCCCGGCGTTGCGGGCGTTCTCGAGCAGGTTACCCATGACCTCCTTTACCTCGTCCTTTCGTGCGGGAAGCCGGACCGACTCCGTCCCCTCCACGTCGAGGGTGACACCGTCCGCCGTCAGTCGATAGAGTCCCACGACCTCCCGCGCGACCGCGCCGATGTCCACCGACTCGAGCGGCACCTGCTCGTTCCCGGGGAGCCCGAAACGGCTGAAGGCCCGCGCGATGGTGTCGAGCCGGTCGATCTCCGAGAGGATCCGGGTCGAGGTCTCGTCCAGGATCTGCTCGAACTGCTCCGGCCGGTCGCGCCGGACCCGCCGCAGGTGCTGCACGCCGAGGCGGATCGGCGTCAGCGGATTCTTGATCTCGTGCGCCACCTGGCGTGCCATCTCGCCCCAGGCGAGCACCCGGGCCGCCTGGCTCACGTCGGTCAGGTCATCCACCGCCAGCACCGCGCCACCGGCGTCATCCAGGCGGACCAGCTGCACCCGGTACAGGCGCGCCTCGACCTCGACCTCCGTCGCGCGGTCCGGCGCCCGCCCCTCCAGGAACAGGCGTACCTCGTGGACGAGGGGACCCCACGAAGCCGGAAGAAGCTCGGAGAGTTGCCGGCCGGCCTGGAGGGCCGCGCCAAGCAGCTGGTGGGCACGCGGGTTGGCGAGGATGACGTGTCCCGAGGCGTCGATCGCGACCACGCCGGTCGCGACATTGGAGAGCACCGCCGCGGTCCGTCGTCGCGCCTCCTCCAGCGCGGCCTGGCTCGCGCGGATGTCCGTCGCCATGCGCTCGAACGCCCGGAAGACCCGCTCGAACTCGGTGGCCGGCGGCCCGACCGGGGGGAGCGGCGCTCCCTGCCCCACCGCGCTCGCGAGTCGCTGGAGGTCGGTGACGGGACGGGACAGTGCCCGCGCCACCAGCTGGGCCGCGAGGAGCGCCCCGCCCAGCCCCACCAGGGTCGCAAGCAGCAGCCCGAACGCCAGGTCGCGCTGGTCCTGGGTCCGGCGCCAGTCGCTCGCGAGCTGGGCGGTGGCGAGGATCCCGATCCCGCCGGGGGGCCCGGCCTGGGCCACCCGGTAGCCGACCCGCACCGGCGCCACGTAGGTGGTCGCCTGCCGCGTTACCTCGAGCTCGTCCCCCACCGTGAGACGCTGAAAGACGCGCGCGTCCACCAGCGGTTCGACCAGCGAGAGATCCTCGAGGATCGGCGCGCTGGCGGCCACCAGCCGGCCGCCACTGTACAGCACCAGGTCCGCGTCGAGGCGGTTGGAGAGTTCGCTCACCCCTTCTGTGAGCACATCGCCAGGTTCCTGCAGCAGCCCGCCGGCCGTGAGCACCGCATCGCGAAGCACCGAGGTGATCAGCAGGTCACGGGTGCGGTCCGCCTCGTCGCCCAGGCGTCCGAGTCCCCATGCGGTGAATCCGACCGCCGGAAGGATGAAGAACAGCGCGAGCGTCAGGGCCAGCCGCACCTGGAACGACCGCATCAGGCGGGTCAGCCGGACCCCGCGAACCCCGCCGATCCTGAGGGTTGCCAGGATCCAGAGCAACGCCAGAATCGCCGCATCGAGCGCCACCAGCAGCGCGCCCCGCACGAGGAGAAGCGGCATCGGCCGGATGGTGACCGTGGCGTGCACGTGCCGGGCACCGTCGGGGAAATCGACCAGCCGCTCCGACCGCGCCTGACCGTCCTCCCGGATCCAGCGCGGCGTCGGCTCCTCCACCAACCCCCGGGTGAAGGGCGGGGTGAGCGAGATCTCGTAAAGCGGCGCCCCCTCGGCCGGCGGCCGAAGGAGGCGCGCGATGCGCGCGGGGGCCAGGGCCCGGCTCCGCGGTCCGACCGCCGCGGTGAGGATCCGCCCACTCGGCAGGCGCTGGAGCAGGACATGGTAGCGTCCCGGCACCCGGAACAGGCGCACCACCGTCCTCCCGCTGGTGGTATCGAATGAACGGACCAGGGCGGCGAGCAGCGGAGTCGGGATATCCAGCGAATCCAGCGCGAGGTCCGCCCGCCGGAGCCCGTTCTGTTCCCAGAGCGCGAGCCGGACCGGGAACTCCTGGCCCGCGAGATACGAGCTCCGCCAGGCGACGAACATCCCCGCGGGGGAGGTCGGTTCCGGCCCGGCCTCGATCTGGTCGGCAAAGCGCTCGAGGTACGGCTCCGCGAGCGGGTCCTCGATATCGCCGAGCCGCGCCAGGTCCGCCTGCGCCACGCTGATCCGGCCATTGAGTTCCGCGCCCCACGTCACCAGGGCGGCCGCGCTGCCCGCGACGATCGCCGTCCCCCCCACCAGCGCCCACCTGGGCGCCGGCCGCGCCGCGAGGAAGAGTGCCGGTGTCCACAGAAAGGTGTACCACTCGGGCCACCCCACCCGGGGCACCCAGATCGTGAGACCGACGACCGCGGCTCCCAGCGCGATGATCGACCCGAGAGCCACCCACCCGAGCCCGTCCCGCGGCTCCTCCTTCCCCCGGAAGAGCGCCGCCGCCAGGACGATGAGCGCGCTGGTCGCGACCGCGAGGGTCACCTGCCAGGTAATCCACAGGTGGGAGGGAACGCCATTGAGCGGCGGGATGATGCCGCGGCCGAGTTCGCTCACCAGGTAGGGCGCCCCGAGCAGCAACAGCGAGCCCAGGAGGATGCGGAGACGGCGATGCCCCAACTCCTTCCCCCGCAGCCAGGCGGCGAAAATGAGCACCAGCGAGCTGGTCAGCAGCAGGTGCCCCGGCGACGAGGAGAGGCGGCCGAGGATCGCGCGCCGGAAGTTGGCCGGGGAGAAGAGATCGTCGAGGCCCACGGCGGTGCCGAGAGGGCCACGGGATGCTGCCCAGAGGAGGCCCAGGAGAACCAGCCACCGTTCCCTCGATCCGGGTGCCGTGAGCAGCAATACCGCGACCAGGGTCAGCAGCGCGAGCCCGACCCAGACCTCCACCTCCCGGGCGATCGCGCGCTCGGCGATCTCCTGCTCCGGTGGGACCGGCTGGATACTGAAGAGGAGGCGGTCCCCCCGCGGGCCAGGGATGACGTAGTCGAAGATGTCGGGCGACCGCGGCACGCTCTGCGGCGCGAACACCCGGAGCTGCACCCCGGCCGAGTTCGCGAACCGCGCGGCGAGACTCCGGTCCGCCCGGGGCACCGCCGAGTCCGCCCAGATCAGGACCGTCGCCACCGCCACCCGGCCCTCGGCGAGATGGCGGCGGCTCTCCAGCACCGCATAGAAACGGGTGAACCGCGCCGAGAGCGAATCCCCTTCGGCCTCCGGAGCCAGACGATGCCGCCCCGCCCAGGCCCAGGGCACACCGGTGGATTCGAGAATCACGACCGCCATCTCCGCCTGGTCCCGCGGGAGCACTCGGCCCAGTTCGGCGAATGCGGCCTCCCGGGTGCCCGTGCCGAGCGGTATCGCGGCCGCGGAGAGCTGGTCGGCCCTGGTCACGGCAGCACGCAGCTCCCCGCTCAGGCGCTGAAACGCGGCGCTGACCCTCCGCTCCCGCTCGGCCGGCCAGTCGGTCCCGACCGGGGCGATGCGCCACTGCGCGATCCCCATGGCGAGTGCCAGCCCGAGCGCCGCGATCGGGGGGAGCCAGCCGCGATACCACGGGGTGAGCCCGGCCCGCGTCGCGGGCAGGATTTCGAGCAGCACCATCGAGAGCGCCGCCGCGAAAGCGAGCACCACCCACACGAGCCCGGGATTGCGCAGCCACTCGGTCGCCACCACCAGGGCCACGACTGCTAACCAGAGAGCCCGGCTGGCTCGCCACGACGCAGGATTCAGCATCGCCCGCAAGTTACCCTCGGGTTATTCTTCAATGCTATGAACTGCCGCCCGCTGGTGACCCGAATCGGCCTCGGCACCCTCCTCCTCGCCCAGGCCCCGGCCGTGAAGGCGCAGACCCTCGATCAGGGCACCCTGATCATCCGGTCCGGCGCGCGCGAGGTCGGTGCCGAGAGCTTCCGGATCGTGGCCGACTCGGCCTCGCTCCGCATCACCTCGCGGACCACCTATGGAAGCCGCGCGGCGGAGTTCACCACCACCGTGGAACGCGCCCGCGGGAGCGACGCCGCCTTCCAGCTCGACTGGCGCGGTACTCCCCACAACGGGCAGCTCTATGCAGTGCTCAAGCGCAACCGGATCACGGTCCGGCGGGTCGAAAAGGGAGTCGAACAGGCCAGCGAGCTCCCCGGGAACCCGCGGATCCTCTTCGGCGCGGACAGCGTCTTCAGCATCCTCTATCAGGTTGCCTGGCTGGCCCCCCAGAGCGGCCAGCTCCCCGCGTTGTACCCCCAGGGGAACCGCCGCCTCAGTCTCACCGTAGAGCGCTCGACTTCGCCCCAGGGGATTCTCTACAGGCTCAGGGATGGCCTGGAGGGGCAGATCGAAATCGGTAACTCTGGGCAGGTCCTGCGCATCTACTTGCCGTCCTTGGGGTTGGAGGCGGTTCGCAAGCCGGAGTAGCGCCCGTCCCAACCTGAAACTCTCCGGCATCCGCCTCCGTAAGCGGGGCAGCCGAACCCACTCATTCACAACAGGATTCGTTCGATGCGACGCTGCTGGCTGCTGTTGTCGACCCTGGCCCTGCCGGCGCAGGTCCTGGCGCAGGCCACGAATCAGAGTGCCATTCCCCAGACCGCCACGCTCGGCCTGAGCGAGGCGCTCCAGCAGGCCCGGAACAACAATCCCCAGTACCGCCAGCGCCTCAACAATGCGGGCACGGCGCGCTGGAACGTCCGGAACGCGTACGGCCAGCTGCTTCCGAGCGCCCAGGTGAGCGGCGGGATGGACTACACTGGCGCCGGCCGGGCCAACTTCGGTCAGGGCTTCACCCAGCAGACCTCGGCCATCATCGGCTCCAGCTGGAACGCGGGCCTGAGCTGGCAATTCGATGGCGCCCGTCTCGTTGCCCCGAAGGAGGCCAAGGCCAACCAGCGGGCGGTCGAGTCGGAGATCACGAACGAAGAGAGCACCCTCAAGTTCAGCATCACGACCCAGTACCTGACCTCGCTCCAGGCCACCGCCCAGGTCGCGGTCGCCCGGCAGCAGGTCGAGCGGAACCAGAACTTCCTGGACCTCGCCAACGCGAAGTATCGCGTGGGCCAGGGCACCCTGATCGAGGTGCGCCAGGCCGAGGTCCAGAAGGCGCAGTCGGATGTCGCGCTGCTGCGGAACCTGCAGTCCGAGAGCGAGGCCAAGCTCGAGCTGTTCCGCCGGATCGGCGTCGAGCCGCCGCTCGAGATCACCCAGATCTCCCTGAGTGATTCCTTCCCGGTGCAGGAGCCGGCGTACAACCTGGACCAGCTGCTCCAGACCGCGAAGGACCAGAACCCCGCCCTCCTGGCCCTCGAGGACCGCCGCAAGGCGGCGTCCGCGGGCGTCACGTCGGCGAAGACCGCCTTTCTCCCCTCGATCTCCGCCCGGGCCGGCTGGGGTGGCTTCTCGCAGCAGCAGACCGACGAGAACCTGCTGCTCCGCAATTCGTTGGCCGGCGCCCAGGGTTCGGCCGCGAACTGCATCTTCCAGGATTCCCTCCAGGCGCTCCTGCCGGGCCGGAGTGTGCAGGGGGCGGCCCTCTGCTACCAGAACAACGGTCTCGACGCCACCGGGAGCGCGCTGACCGGCGCCACCCGCCGGAGCATCCTGAACGCGAATAGCGTGTTCCCGTTCGACTTCGACAAGCAGCCGTTCAGCGCGAGCCTGACGATCTCGCTCCCGATCTTCACCGGGTTCGGGCGCTCCCTCCGGGTGGCCCAGGCCCGGGAGCAGGAGCTCGACGCGGAGGAGAACGTGCGGGCCCAGGCCATCCAGGTGCGGACCGACGTCCAGAGCCGCTACCTGGCGCTGCAGACCGCCTTCAAGGCCATCGCGGTCCAGGCGGCGAGCCGCGACGCGGCCCGGGACCAGCTCCGGCTGGCGCAGGACCGGTACCGGCTTGGCAGCGGCACCGCGCTCGAGGTGTCGGACGCCCAGAACTCGGTGCAGCGCGCCGAGGGCGATTACGTGAATGCGATCTACGATTATCACAAGTCTCTCGCCGCCCTCGAGGCGGCCGTGGGACGACCGCTCCGTCAATAAGAAGAGGAAGAGACCATGTCGCGTCGTATGAAGCTCGGGTTGTTCGCCGGCCTGCTGGTGGTCGCCGTGGGCGCGATCGTCGCCCTGGGCGCCGCGAAGGGGAAGAACAAGGCCGTCGAGGTCCGGATGGAGCCCGTCAATGCGCGCGACCTGGTCGCGGTGGTGACGGCGAGCGGCAAGATCGAACCCGACACGAAAGTGGACATCCTCTCCGACATCCAGGGGCGGATCACCCGCATCGGCGTGAAGGAAGGCGACATGGTCCGGAAGGGCGACTTCCTGATCCAGATCGATCCGGCGATCTACCAGGCGGCGGTGAGCCGGTCGGAGGCCCTGCTCTCCTCCTCACAGAGCGACCTGATCCGGGCCCGGGCCAATCAGGACCAGGCCAAGCGGGCGCTGGACCGCGCGACGGAACTCCAGAAGTCGAGCCCGACGCTCATTACGGCCGAGTCGGTGGAACAGGCCCAGACCGCCTTCGATGTCGCCGTGGCCAACACCAAGGCCAGCCAGGCCACGGTCGATCAGGCCCGTGCCGGGCTGCAGGAAGCGCGGGACAACCTGAGCAAGACCCGGATCGTCGCTCCCATCAGCGGCCGGGTGACCCGCCTCGCGGTGGAAGAGGGCGAGGTGGCCGTGCCGGGCACCTTCAGCCGGGACGTCGGCCTGCTCATGACCATCGCCGACATGTCGAAGATCCTGGCCAAGGTACAGGTCGACGAGACCGACGTGGTCCGGCTCTCCGACGGCGACTCGGTGGAGGTGGCGATCGACGCCTTCCCCGATACCACCTTCGTGGGCCGGGTCACCAAGATCAGCAACAGCGCCAAGCTCACCGCGACCTCGACCGCCTCGGGCAGCAACGACCGGGCGGTGGACTTCGACGTCGAGGTGACCCTGACCAACCCGCCGAAGGACATCCGCCCCGACCTCTCCTGCACCAGTCGGATCGTCACCGACGTCCGGAAGGGGGTGCTGAGCGTCCCGATCATCGCCCTCACCGTGCGGGAGCACCAGCCGGTCCCGAACGAATCGGCCCCGGGCAGGACCGACTCGACGAGCAAGAAGAAGGAACGGGAGGGCGTCTTCGTGGTGAACGACGGGATCGCGACCTTCCGGCCGGTCAAGGTCGGCATCGCGGGCGACGAGTACTTCGAGGTGGTCGACGGGCTCAAGGCCGGCGAGACCATCGTGGCGGGCACCTACCAGGCCATCCGGGACCTCAAGGACAGCACCCGGGTGAAGGCGTCGACGCCGGATACCGCGAAGGGGAAGAAGTCATGAGCGACCGCGTCATTCAGGTCGACGCCCTGGCGCGCGAGTACCAGATGGGCGCCGAGCGGGTCCTGGCCCTCCGGGGCCTCTCGCTCACGATTCACCGCAACGAGTACGTGGCGATCATGGGCCCGTCGGGCTCGGGCAAGTCGACCCTCATGAACCTGATCGGCTGTCTCGACACGCCGACCGGCGGGAGTTACTGGCTCAACGGGCAGGAGGTCTCCCGTTTGAGCGACGATGCCCTGGCCCGGGTCCGGAACAAGGAGATCGGCTTCGTCTTCCAGACCTTCAACCTGCTCCCCCGGGCCTCGGCGCTCCACAACGTCGAGCTGCCACTGGTCTACGCCGGGGTCACCGCCCGCGAGCGGCGGGCCCGGGCCGAGCGGGCCCTGGTCCGGGTTGGCCTCGAACACCGGATGCACCACCGTCCCAACGAGCTGTCGGGTGGCCAGCGCCAGCGGGTCGCCATCGCGCGGGCCCTGGTCAACGAGCCGTCGCTCCTCCTCGCGGACGAGCCGACGGGAAACCTCGACAGTACCACCAGCGACGAGATCATGCGGGTCTTCGCCGAGTTGCACGCCCAGGGGCAGACCATCGTGGTGGTGACCCACGAGCCGTCGATCGCCGAGCATGCCGAGCGGGTGGTGGTGCTCCGCGACGGCAAGCTCGACAGCGACACCCGTAACAGCAAGGTCGCGGCCTGATGCCCGTCTTCGAAGCGGTCCGGATGGCGCTGCATACGATCGTGACGCAGAAGCTCAAGAGCTTCTTCTCGCTGATCGGCGTGCTCATCGGCGTCACCTTCCTGATCGCGGTCGTCTCGATCGTGCAGGGCATGAACGTGTACATGGAGGATCAGTTCGCCAACCGGCTGATCGGCCTCAACACCTTCACCCTGCGCCGCCAGCCGGGGATCAACACCGGCAACGTCACCGACGAGACCTGGCGGAGCTGGCAGCGCCGGCCCCGGATCAGCTACGCCGATGCCGACTACGTCACCGAGCGGCTGAAGACCCCGGTCACCGTGGCCCGGTACTGCTCCGACCGGATGGTGCTCAACTACAACGGGAAGCAGGCCAAGGACATCGAGCTGATGGGCACCGAGCCGGCCTACTTCGACATCAAGAATGTCGAGATCGCGAGCGGCCGGATCTTCACCGCGCAGGAGGTGCGCGTCGGGGTTCCCGTGCTGGTCATCGGGAACGACCTGGCCGAGAAGCTCTTTGCCGGGGTCGACCCGCTCGGCAAGGAGGTGATGATCCGGGGCCTTCCCTACCGCGTGATCGGCGTGGCGAAGAAACGGGGCACCATCTTCGGGCTGTCGCTGGACAAGTTCGCGGTCATGCCGTTCCGCGCCCCGGCCCGCCGATACATCTGCCCGCTCAATATCCTGGACGAGGTGCAGATCAAGGCGGCGAACCCGACCCTCATGCTGGCGGCGGTCGCGGAGACCGAGGCGCTGATGCGGAGCCATCGCGGCCTCAAGCCGACCCAGGAGAACAACTTCGACCTGCAGACCTCGGAGGGCGCCCTCGAGGGCTGGAAGAAGATCTCGAGGATCCTGTTCATGGCGCTGCCGGGGCTGGTGGCCATCTCGCTCGTGGTGGGCGGGATCGTCATCATGAACATCATGCTCATGGCCGTGGCGGAGCGCACCCGCGAGATCGGCATCCGCAAGGCCCTCGGCGCCAAGCGGCGGGACATCCTCATGCAGTTCGTCATCGAGAGCGCCACCCTCTCCACCGTCGGCGCCGCGTTCGGGGTCGGCACCGGGATCGGCCTCGCCTTCCTGGTGCGGGCGCTGAGCCCCCTCCCCGCTGCCGTGGCGCCGTGGTCGATCGGCGTCGGCGTCGCGCTCGGTGTGATCGTCGGCATGGTGGCCGGGGTCTATCCGGCGACCCGCGCCTCGAAGCTCGACCCCATCGCCGCGCTCCGGTCCGAGTAAGGGAGTCCGTCTATGCAGATCGGCCGTCTGTTCGAGGGTGTTGGCATCGCGCTCGATTCCCTCCGCGCCAACAAGGTGCGGGCCGCGCTCACGATCCTCGGTGTCGCGATCGGCGTCATGGTCGTCATCGCGATGGCCTCGATGGTGACCGGGATCAACCGCGGCGTCGAGAAGGAGCTGGAGAACCTCGGACCCAAGACCTTCATCGTCAGCCGCTTCTTCCAGGGCGGACTCAACATCTCCGACGGCTCGGACGAGCTCTCGCCCTGGCGCCGGAACCCCTGGCTCAACGTCGAGGAAGCCAAGCTGATCCGGAAGCTCCCAGCGATCCGGGAGGTCGCCTGGCGCGAAGGCACCGGCGGCCCGGTGTCCTTCGGCGACCGGAAGCTCTCGAGCGTGAACATCACCGGGTTCAGCGCCTCGTGGACCGCGGTCCAGGGCGGCGCCATGGCCCAGGGCCGGAACTTCACCGACCTCGAGGAGGCGGCGGGGTCGGCGGTGGTGGTCCTCAACGAGAAGCTGGCGCAGGAGCTGTTCGACCAGCTCGACCCGATCGGCAAGCGGGTCAAGATCTTCGGGGTGCCGTTCGACGTGGTCGGCGTCTACACCGAGCCGAGCTCGGTCTTCGGGGGTGAGCCCTCGCCCCAGGCCTACATCCCCCACTCGACCTTCACCAAGGTGGCGGACTACTGGCGCGGGTGGATGGACTTCGCCGTCATGCCGACCGCCGAAGCCAGCGTCTTCGAGGCCCAGGACCAGGTCATCGCCGCGCTCCGCGCGGCGCGCGGCCTCAAGCCGTCGCAGGAGAACAACTTCGCCGTCATCACCCAGGACAAGATCCTGGAGTCCTTCGGCAACATGACGGCGGGCTTCTTCCTCGTCATGCTGGTGCTCTCGAGCGTGGGCCTCATGGTCGGCGGTGTCGGGGTCGTCGCGATCATGATGATTTCCGTGACCGAGCGCACCCGGGAGATCGGAGTCCGAAAGGCGCTCGGCGCGACCCGCCGCGAGATCATGTTCCAGTTCCTGGTGGAGGCCGCGACCCTGACCCTCGTGGGCGGTCTCGCGGGGATGCTCCTGGGCGGGCTCATCTCGGTGGCCGTCAACAAGTTCACCCCGATCCCGGCTCTGGTGCCGCTCTGGTCGGTCGTGGTGGCGGTCTTCGCCTCGACAATCACCGGGATCTGCTTCGGGCTCTATCCGGCCAGCAAGGCCAGCAAGCTGGATCCGGTCGAAGCCCTGCGATACGAGTAAGGCGGTCGGCGTCACGGGTCGGGGGTCGGGAGCCGGTTCGAGCGCTCCCGGCCCCCGCTCCGTTTCCCCGGGGCCCTGACCCCCGGCCCCTGACCTCGCGTACATTCCCTCATGCCTCTTCGGGAAGCGCTCCGCCTCGCCATCCAGTCGGTCCTTGGCGCGAAACTGCGCTCGTTCTTCACTCTCCTCGGGATCATCGTCTCGGTCGGCTTCCTGGTGGTGGTGGTCGCCATCATCCAGGGGATGAACGCCTACGTGCGCGAGAACCTGACGGGCGCCATGATCGGGACCAACGCCTTCCAGGTGCGCCGCACCCCGATCGCGCCGGGCCTCATGGACGATGAGCAGATCAAGCGGATCAACCGCCGACCGCTGATCACCAGGGAGGACGCGGAGGTGGTACGCCGGGCCCTCCCCGACGCGGAAGCGGTCTCGCTGCAGTCCGGCTGGCCGACCCCCATCAGCGACGTGATCTACCGGGACCGTACGGTGGGCGACGTCCTCGTCTTCGGGGTCACGCCCCCCTACCAGATCGTCCAGGACTACCGCTTCACCGCCGGCACCCCGCTGACCGAGCCGGACGTGAACGAGCGGCGGGCGGTCGTCGTCCTGGGATTCGACATCGCCGACAAGCTCTTCGGGCCCCCCGAGCGGGCCATCGGCAAGAAGGTACGGATCGCGGGCGAGCAGTTCGAGGTGAAGGGTGTGATCGCCCGGAAGGGGCGGGTCCTCGGGCAGTCGTTCGACGGCTTCCTGCTGATGCCGTTCTCGACGTTCGAGGCCACCTACGGCCGGCGCAAGACGACGGTGGTCTCGGTGAAGATGGCGAGCTCCAGGGAACTGGTCGGCGCCATGAACCGGGCCGAGGAGGCGATGCGGGTGGCGCACCGGCTGCGGCCGGCCGAGGAGAATGACTTCACGGTCGACAAGGCGGACGCCCTCGTGGCCTTCTGGAACAAGCTCACCGGCTGGCTCTTCACCGCCATCCCCGCGGTGGTCTGCATCGGGATCCTGGTGGGCGGCATCGTCATCATGAACATCATGCTGATGTCGGTGAACGAGCGGACCCGCGAGATCGGGATCCGGAAATCGCTCGGGGCCACGCGGCGTGACATCCGGCGGCAGTTCCTGGTGGAGTCCGTGGTGCTCTCCTCGCTGGGCGGGCTCCTGGGTGTCTTCGGGGGGTGGGGCCTCGCCTACATGGTCTCGTCCTTCACCCCCTTACCGGCCCGGATCACCCTCTGGTCGGTGGGGGTGGCGCTGCTCCTCGGCGCGGGGGCCGGAATCATCTTCGGGGTCTACCCCGCGAGCCGGGCGGCCCGGCTCGATCCGATCGCCGCCCTCCGCATGGAATAGGCCTCGCGGATGCTGACACGGTTCCTCTGGAACGCGGGTGAGGGGGCGAGCATCGCCTTCGATTCCCTGCGTTCCAACAAGCTCCGCTCGGGCCTCACGATCCTGGGGGTGGTCATCGGTGTGACCACGGTGATGGCCATTGCCTCCCTGGTCCAGGGCATCCGGACCCAGATCTTCAACGCCATCTCGGCCGCGGGACCGACCTCCTTCTACGTGGTCCGCTTCTTCTCCCAGACGCCACTCAACCCCGACCGGCTGCCGTACGAGGTCCGGATCCGGCCGGTGCTCGACGAACCCGACGCCGAGGCGATGCGCCGGGCCCGGGGAATCGCCTACGCCGGGATGTGGGTGCAGCTGTTCCAGCGGATCGAGTACGAGGGCGTGCGGACCCAGCTGATGACCGTCTTCGGGGCCGACGATCATTACATGGACATCCAGGGGGGGACGCTGCTCCGGGGCCGGTTCTTCAACCGGGCGGAGCTCAACGGCGGCGCCGTGACGGTCCTCGAGACCGAGACGGTGGACCGGCTTTTCGGCCGGCAGGAGGCGCTCGGAAAGCTCGTCCGGATCGGGGATGTCTCGCTCCGGGTGATCGGGATCTACCAGCGGCCGGAGAACCTCTTCGAGCCGCCGGGGCAGCAGATCGCCGCGATCATTCCGTTCGAGACCGCCCGCCGGAACTACCGCTACGACAATACCAACAACCTGTTCATCGCGGCGACTCCGGAGCGCGGGGTCACCGTGTCGGATGCCCAGGACATCACCACCGCGGCGCTCCGGAATGCCCGCCGGCTCCGCCCGGGGATGCCGAACACCTTCGACCTCGTCACCCAGGACCAGATTCTCGACATCGTCAGCAAGTTCACGAACTACTTCTTCGTGGCGATGATTTCCCTGTCCAGTGTCGCCCTCCTGGTGGGGGGCATCGGCGTCATGGCCATCATGATGGTGTCGGTGACGGACCGGACCCGGGAGATCGGCCTCCGTAAGGCGGTGGGTGCCACCCGTGGCGAGATCCTCTGGCAGTTCCTCATCGAGGCGGCCACCCTCACGCTGATCGGCGGGCTGCTCGGCATCGTCACCGGGGTGGTGAGCGGGCAGATCCTCGAGTGGGTGTTCGGGTGGCGCTCCGAGGTCCCGATCTGGAGCGCGGTCGTCGCGAGCCTGGTCAGTGTCGGCATCGGGCTCGTGTTCGGCCTATATCCGGCCAACCGGGCCGCCCGGATGGACCCGGTCGAGGCTCTCCGCCACGAGTAGCCGGCCGCGCCCTCCGGCGTGCAAATCCTCCTCCCAGACGCATCCCCCGGCATCACCCAACCTGGCTAGGGGGCCACATGCGTGTCAGAGCTATCGTGGGCATCGTCGGGGTTCTTCTGGTCGGGCTCGTGGTCGTGATGCTCGTGGGGCCGCGGGCCGCCGTGCGTGGGGCGGAGGAGTTCAACGAAACCAGGCTGGCCCTGCAACGGGCGGACAAGGAGGTCGCCGGGAGCGTCGGGGCGGAAGCCGTCGCGAGCCCCGTCACCCCGGCCGACGCGACGGGGTATACCGCGCTGGCCTATCTCCCGGTCCGGACCCCCGCCGACGCGATGATCATCCGCACCGGCACCGCCAGCATCGCCATTGATTCGCTCGAGCCGTCGATCGCGCGGGTCCGCGACCTCGCGGCCCGCGTCGGCGGCTACCTCGCCAACAGTGACATCCGCGCCATCCAGGGCGGCATCCGGAGCGCGAGCCTCGAGGTCCGGGTCCCGTCGGCGCGGTTCGACGAGCTCGTGACCGGGCTGTCGCCCCTCGGCAAGGTCGAGCAGGTCTCGGTGTCGGCGCAGGATGTGGGAGAGGAGTTCACCGACATCAGTGCCCGCGTGGCCAATGGACGGCGGCTGGAGCAGCGCCTCATCGAACTCATCGCCACCCGGACCGGCAAGCTGAGCGACGTCCTGGAGATCGAGCGGGAACTGGCACGGGTACGGGAGGAGATCGAGCGGATGGAAGGGCGGCTCCGCTACCTGCAGGCGCACGCGGCGGTGAGTTCCCTCAGCATCCAGATCCACGAGCCGGGTCCCGTCGTGGGCGACCAGGGGAGCCTGGCGGTGCTTGCCGAGGCATTCCGGCAGGCCTGGCGGAACAGCGTGCGGTTCGCCGCGACGGGGATCGCGGCACTCGGGACCCTGGTGCCGCTCGGGCTCCTGACCCTCGGCGCCGCGCTCGGGCTCCGCACCGCCTGGCGGCGGCGCGCGGCCTGAAACGTCGGCGGCCGGCGCGGCGTATCGGCGGGGAGCGGGCGATTAGATTGCCACCCGTTCCCCGTCAGCTGCCTTCGCACCCTTCGCCGACTGCGCCATGCCCGTTCATCTTCTCGCGATCGCGGCCCACCGGGACGATGTCGAACTCACCTGTGCCGGTACCCTGCTCAAAGCCAGGGATGCCGGCTACTCGACCGGCATCATCGACCTGACGGCCGGCGAGAGCGGCACGCGGGGGAGCGCCGAGCTCCGCGGCGAGGAGGCCCGACGGGCGGCGGAGGTGCTGGGGGTGAGCGAGCGTCGCAACGCCGGGCTCCCCGATGCCTACCTGCAGAACACCGACGAGACCCGCCGGGTGGTGGTCGAGCTGATCCGGCACTTCGCGCCGCGGGTCGTGATCCTGCCCTTCCCGGTCGGGCGGCATCCGGACCACCGTGTCGCCTCGGAGCTGGGCCGCGACGCCTGCTTCCTCTCCGGCCTCGCGCGGTACCAGGCCGCCGGCACGCCCCACCGTCCACACAAGATCCTCTATGCCCTCGCCTACCGCGAGGATCCGGTCAAGCCCACCTTCGTCGTGGACATCACCGACCAGTTCTCCCGCAAGATGGACGCGATCCGCTGCTACGCCAGCCAGTTCGACGGTGCCCGCGCCGCGGGCGAGATCTTCCCGACCGGCCAGGACCTCTACGCGCTGGTCGAGACCCAGAACGCGCACTACGGATCGCTGATCCGGACCCGCTTCGGCGAGCCGTTCTACACCGAGGAGACGCTCAAGGTGGAGGATGTGGTCGCGCTGGAGGGACAGAGCATGTGACCCGAGTTCCGGGTTCCGAGTCAGCGCGCTCCGGGACCGCCCCCCACTCGCTATCTTCCCCCGCATGGTGCACCCCGCCGTCTACCTCGACCACGCCGCCACCACCCCGGTTCGCCCCGAGGTGCGGGACGCGATGCTGCCCTTCCTCGGCGGTGAGCTGTTCGGCAACCCGTCGAGCAGCCACCGCTTCGGCCGGGCGGTGCGGGCCGCGGTCGAGGGGGCCCGTCGCGAGCTGGCCGAGGCGGTCGGCGTCGCCCCGAACGAGGTGATCTTCACATCGGGCGGTACCGAGGCCGACAACCTCGCGGTGCTGGGCGCCTGCCTCGAGGCCCGGGAACAGGGCCACCCCATGATCGCCGCCGTCGGCACGACGGAGCACAAGGCGATCCTCGCGGCCGCGCACGAGGTGGTCCACCTGGGTGGACGGGAGATCCTCCTCCCGGTGGACGACGACGGCCGGCTCCGCCTGGATGCGCTGGAGCTGGCCCTCGCGGAGCGGCCCGCCATCGTGTCAGTGATGTGGGCGAACAACGAGACCGGCGTCCTGCACCCGGTCGCGGAGATCGGGGCGCGGTGCCGCACCGCGGGAGTGCGCTTTCACACCGACCTGGTCCAGGCGTTCGGCAAGGTTCCGGTGGACCTCGCCGAGGTGCGGGTGGACCTCGCGACCGTCTCGGCCCACAAGATCGGCGGCCCGAAGGGCATCGGGGCGCTGATCGTTCGGAACCGCACTCGCCTCGCGCCGCGCCAGCACGGCGGTGGGCAGCAGGCGGGCGTGCGTCCCGGCACGGAAAACGTCGCGGGGATCGTGGGCCTGGGGCGCGCGGCGCTGCTCGCGGCCCGGGACCGGGCCGCCGAAACCGTCCGCCTCGCCGCCCTCCGGGACGAGCTGGAGGCGCGGCTTCTCGCCAGCGTGACGGACCTCCACGTGACCGGTCAGGGCGCGCCCCGGGCCCCCCACATCCTCAGCGTCCAGGCGGCGGGTGCGGACGGCGAGTCGCTGCTGCACCAGCTCGACCTGGCCGGGATCGCCGCATCGGGCGGGTCCGCCTGCGCGACCGGCAACGTCGAGCCGTCCCACGTCCTGACCGCGATGGGAATTCCGCGCGAGCGCGCGCTGGGCGCGGTCCGGTTCAGCCTGGGCCGCGAAACCACCCGGAGCGACATCGAGCGGGTCACGGCGATCTTCGGCCAGGCGGTGGAAAAGAGCCGCCGCCTCGCGGCCGCCCTGGGGAGAGCCTGATGACCCGGGAGCGGGTGCTGGTGGCGATGTCGGGCGGGGTCGACAGCTCCGTCGCGGCGGCAGCCCTCGTCGAGCAGGGATACGACGTGGTCGGCGCGACCATGAAGCTGTTCTGCTACGGGGAGTCGGTGCCCGACCGCCCCTGCTGTTCCCTCGACTCGATCAACGACGCCCGCGCGGTCGCGGCGGCGCTCGGGATCCCGCACTACGTCCTCAATCTGGAGGACCGCTTCAGCCTGCATGTGATCCAGAACTTCGTCGACGAGTACAGCCGAGGGCGCACCCCGATCCCCTGCGTCCGCTGCAACTCGTTCACCAAGTTCCGTGACCTCCTGGCGCACGCCGAGGCGATGGACTGCAGCCGGATCGCGACGGGACACTACGCCATTGCCCGCGACGGAAGGCTCTACCGCGGGAGCGACCCGGCCAAGGACCAGAGTTACTTCCTCTGGGGCATCGACCGGGCGGTGGTCGAGCGGATGCTGACGCCGGTCGGCGGGCTCACCAAGACGGAGACCCGGGCCCTCGCGCGGAGGCTCGGACTCCTCACCGCCGACAAGCCGGAGTCAGTCGAAATCTGCTTCGTCCCCGACGACGACTACGTGGGCGTGCTCGAGAAGCACCTCCCCGCGGATGCCCCGGCCCTCGCCCCCGGGCCGCTCGTGACCACGACCGGGGAGTCGCTCGGCACGCACGAAGGCTTCGCCCGCTACACGATCGGACAGCGGAAGGGGCTGCCCGGCGGTGCGGCCGAGCCCCGCTATGTCGTTGCCATCCGCCCCGAACGGCGGGAGGTCGTGGTCGGTGGTCTCGAGGACCTGATGGGGCACCGGGTGGTGCTGGAGGAGCTCAACTGGCTGGCCGAGCCACTTGCCGAGGGGGAGACGTGCGCGGTGCAGATTCGCTACCGGTCGCGGGGGGTGCCCGCGACGGTGCTGACGAGCGGAGCCGGGCGACTGGAACTGGCACTGGAAATCCCGGCGCGGGCGATCACGCCCGGGCAGTCCGGGGTGCTCTATTCCGCCGAGGGCCAGGTGCTGGGAGGCGGCGTGATCGCCTGAGCACGATCGCGGGGGTGGCCGGTCTCTCCCTCGCCCTCACACGCGCCACGCCCCTCGCCGGGCAGTCCCTCCATCCGCTCGGCATCGACGAATACATCACCACTCCGGTCGTGGGCGATCCCCAGCCGTCGCCGGACGGCGCGCTGGTCGCCTATACCGTCTCCGCGCCCTCGCTCCAGGACGACAAGTCCACCTCCCGGATCTGGGTCGTGGCGGTCGGCACGGGCGAGACGTGGGCCCTCACCGACGGCAGCGGGAGCGAACGGGCGCCGCGGTGGGCCCCGGACGGGAAGAGCCTCGCGTTCATCTCCAACCGCGAGGACGGGCAACAGCTCTGGCAGACCGCGCCGAAGGGCGGCACCCCGGTCCGGCTCAGCCACCTGAGCGACGGGATCGCCGACTACCTCTGGGCCCCGGACGGCAAGGGGCTCTACTTCTGGACCGACATCGCCTGGGGTGACTCCACCGAGGCGGCCCGCCGCGCCGGCCCCTTCCCCACCAAGGCGAAGATCTGGACCGATCTCTTCTTCCGGCACTGGAACGAGTGGCGGATCGGGGTGCGCTCTCACCTGTTCCGGATGAGCCTCGACGGGAGCGTCACCGACCTGACGCCGTTCGACCGCGACATTCCGCCGCTCGCGCTCGGCGGCCGGGACATCGCGGTGGCGCCGGACGGGAGCGAGCTGGCCCTGGTGTACAATCCCGACTCCAATCTCGCCGTCAGCACCAACAACGACGTGTTCACCATGCCCGGAGCCGGCGGGGCGCCCCGCGCCGTCACCACCGGGCGCGGCAACGACAACACTCCGCAGTACAGCCCGGACGGGAGGTACCTCGCCTACCTGTCCATGGCGACGCCCGGCTTCGAGGCCGACCGCCTGCAGCTGTTCGCCCTCGAGCGAGCCACCGGCAAGCGGATCGCGCTCACACCGACCTGGACGCTGAGCGTCGGCGACTACCGCTGGTTCCCGGACTCGCGCGCGGTGCTGGCGGAGGTGGAGGAGCGGGGCAGCCACAACCTCTACCGGATCGAAGTGCCGAGCGGACGGCGGACCCGGCTCGTGTCCGGCGGCACCAACACCAACGCCCAGCCCCTCGGCGGGGGCGACCGGCTGGTCTTCCTGCGACAGGATGCGGGCCGCGCGGCCGAAGTGTTCGTGGCGACCCAAGGCCAGGTCACCCAGCTCACGCATGTGAATGACGCGCGCTTTGCCGCCATCGATCTCACCAAGGCCGAGTCCTTCGGCTTCGTAGGCGGGCGGGGGGACTCGATCTTCGGCTGGCTGGTGAAGCCGCCCGGCTTCGACCCGGCCAGGCGCTATCCGCTGGTCTACCTGATTCACGGCGGGCCGCAGGGCTCCTGGCTCGACCAGTGGCACGCCCGGTGGAACTACGCGATGTTCGCGGCCCGCGGCTACGTGGTGGCGGCGGTGAATTTCCATGGCTCGACCGGGTATGGGCAGGCGTTCACCAACAGCATCAGCCGGAACTGGGGCGGCCTCCCGTACACCGACCTGATGCTGGGCCTCGACAAGCTGGCCCGCCTCTCGTACGTCGACAGCACCCGCATGGCTGCAGCCGGCGCCTCGTACGGCGGCTACATGGTCTACTGGATGGCCGGCCAGACCCGGCGCTTCAAGGCGCTGGTGGCGCACGACGGTATCTTCAACCCGCTCAGCATGGCGGGCACCACCGAGGAGCTCTGGTTCCCGGCATGGGAGTTCGGCGGAAACCAGCTCACCGCGGCGGGGCGCGCGGGGATCGAACGCTGGTCCCCGGCACGGTACGTCGAGCGGTGGCACACTCCGATGCTCATCGTCCACAGCCAGAACGACTTCCGGGTGGACATCTCGGAGGGCCTCCAGGCGTTCACGGCGATGCGGCTCAAGGGGCTGCCCGCCAAGTTCCTGTACTTCCCGGACGAGGATCACTTCGTGGTGAAGCCGCGGAACCGGCGGCTCTGGTGGAACACCGTGCTCGACTGGCTGGACCTGTACCTGCAACGGAGTTGACCGATGCGACCGCTCCTCACCCGGTGGCTCATCAACACGCTGGCGATCTACGTGGCGGTCCAGGTCGTTCCCGGGGTGCAGTACACCGGCGGCCCGGGGGGCTTCCTCCTGGTGGCGCTGATCTTCGGGCTGGTGAACGCGACGGTGCGGCCCCTGCTCTCGTTCCTCACCTGCCCGCTCGTGATCCTGACGCTGGGGCTCTTTCTGTTCGTGATCAACGCGGTGATGCTGCTCTTGACCGGCTGGCTCTCCTCGCAGTTCAACCTCGGCTTCAAGGTCGACGGATTCTGGCCGGCGTTCTGGGCCGGACTCCTGATTGGCCTCGTGAGTCTCTTCCTCTCGATCATGGTGGGCGAGAAGGAGGTGAAGGTCCTCCGGCAGTAGGGGCCGCCCTAACCTCAGGCTGCGTAACAACTTCGTGACCTGAAGGGATTGCACTGGCCCCGGCCCGGCCGGGGGATAACTTTCGGGCGTGACCGACCTCGCACCTCCTCCCGCTGCCGCTCCGTCCCCGGCCGAATCGGCTGCGGACCTCGGTGCCCCCGAGCTGTACATCAATCGGGAGCTCTCCTGGCTCGAATTCAACCGCCGGGTGCTCCACGAGGCGCAGGATCCGCGCACGCCCCTCCTCGAGCGGCTCAAGTTCCTCGGCATCTTCAGCTCGAACCTCGACGAGTTCTTCCAGATCCGCGTGGCCGGCCTCAAGGACCAGCTCGCCGCCGGCTATGTCGAGCGTACCTCGGACGGCATGACACCGGACGAGCAGCTCCGCCGGGCCGCCGCCGTCGTCCGGGAGATGGTGCAGCAGCATGCGCGGTGCCTGCATGAGGAGGTGCTGCCGGCGCTGGCCCAGCACGGGATCGCCATCCTGAGCGTGGGGGACATCTCGACCACGGAGCGGGCCCATCTCGACCGGTATTTCCGGGACAATGTCTTCCCGGTCCTGACCCCGCTCGCGGTGGACCCGGCGCACCCCTTCCCCTACATCTCCAACCTCAGCCTTTCGCTGGCGGTGAATCTCCGCAGCACCGAGGGCGACGAGCGCTTCGCGCGGGTGAAGGTGCCGAAGATTCTGCCGCGCTGGATCCCCCTCGATGGCGGCCTCCGCTGGGTGCCGCTGGAGCAGGTGATCGCCGCGAATGTCGAGGCGCTCTTTCCGGGGATCGAGATCCTGGGGTGCTACGCCTTCCGGATCACGCGGAACACCGACTTCGAGGTCGACCACGACGAAGCCGAAGATCTGCTCAGCACGATCCAGGAGGAGGTGCGCAACCGGCGGTTCGGGGCGGTGGTCCGTCTCGAGGTGGCGCCCAACCTCCCGCACACGATCCGCGAGGTGCTGGTCGCGGAATTCAATGCCGCGCAGGCCGCGGAATCGGCGCCACTCGGGCCGGATGACGTGTACGAGGTGCCGGGGCTCCTCGATACCGCGGACCTGCTGAGCTTCACCTCGATCGATCTGCCGGCGCTCAAGGACCCGCCGCACCACCCGGTGACGCCGGCCCGCCTCGCCACCGGGCGGAACATGTTCGAGGTGATCCGTGAGGGCGACCTGCTGGTGCACCATCCGTACGAGAGCTTCACCGCGTCGGTGGAGCGGTTCATCCAGACCGCGGTGGACGACCCGGACGTGGTCGCCATCAAGCTGACGCTCTACCGCACCGGCGGCGACTCGAGCATCGCGCGCCTGCTCTCCCATGCCGCCGAGCGGGGAAAGCAGGTCGCGGTGCTGATCGAGCTGCAGGCGCGGTTCGACGAGGAGAACAACATCCGGTGGGCCCAGCGGCTGGAAGACGTGGGGGTCCACGTGAGCTACGGGGTGGCGGGGCTCAAGACCCACGCCAAGATCATGCTGGTGGTGCGCCGCGAGGGCGAGGCGATGCGCCGCTACATGCACATCGGCACCGGGAACTACCATCCCCGGACCTCGCGTCTCTACACCGACTTCGGGCTCTTCACCGCGAGCCCGGAGCTGGGCGCCGACCTGACCGACCTCTTCAACGTCCTCACCGGCTTCGCCGCGCCGGCCCAGTACCGGAAGCTGATCGTGGCGCCGCGGCACATGCGGGACCGGTTCCTCGCGATGATCCGCCGGGAGGCGGAGCACGCCCGGGCGGGCCGTCCCGCCCGGATCCTCGCCAAGATGAATGCCCTCGTGGACCCGGCGATCATCCGTGCCCTCTACGAGGCGTCCCAGGCGGGCGTCAGCATCGACCTCATCATCCGCGGGATCTGCTGCCTTCGGCCGGGCGTGCCCGGGGTGAGCGACCGGATCCGGGTGATCAGCATCATCGGCCGGTTCCTGGAACACTCCCGGGCCTTCTGCTTCCTGAACGACGGGAACGAGGAGGTCTACATCGGCTCGGCGGACTGGATGCCGCGGAACCTGGAGCGCCGGATCGAGGCGGTCACCCCGGTCGAGGAGCCGGCCCATCGCACCGCGGTCCGTGACCTGCTGCTGCAGATGTGGGGGGACAACCGGCAGGCGTGGGACCTCGACCCGTCGGGGACCTACACCCAGCGGCAGCCGGGAGAGACGGAGATCGCCACCCACCGGCTGATGGTGGAGAGCTACCGCGAGGCGGGGCGGGTCACCGGGGAGTACCAGGCGGTCAACCGCGCCTAGTACGCCATCCCTCCCGCCTCGGCGAATTTCCTGAGCAGTTCCTCCTGCTCGGGGGTGAGCTTCTCGGGCACCTGGACCTGCACCTGCACCAGCTGGTCGCCCTTCTTCCCGCCCTTCTCGATCCCGAGCCCCTTCACGCGGAACTTGCGTCCCGGCTGGGTCCCCGCGGGGACCTTGAGGACGACCTTCTTCCCGTCGAGGGTCCGGACCCGGAGCCGGGTGCCAAAAACCGCCTGGGCCAGATTGATCGGCACTTCGCAGATCACGTCGAGCCCATCGCGCTTGAAGAAGCGGTCCGGCTGCACCTGGAAGGTGACGACCAGATCCTCCGTGGGGGCGCCCGGAGCTCCGCCCTTCCCCTGGCCCCGGAGCCGCACCTTCGCACCGCTCTCGGTGCCCGGAGCGACGGTGATCAGCACCTCGCGCTCCGAGCGGACCTCTCCCGCGCCACCGCAGGTGGGACAGGGGGTCGAAGGGACCTTCCCCTTCCCGCGACACTGCGGACAGGGGCGGTTCACCGCGAACCCGCCCTGCCCGAAGGTCACCGTTCCGCGACCGTTGCATTCCGGGCAGGTGGAGATCTTGGCGCCAGGCGCGGCGCCACTGCCGGAGCAGGTGGCGCAGGTCTCGTTCACCGGCAGGCGCACCGGGACCTTGCCGCCGAGCGCGGCGACGCGGAAGGGAATCTCGACGACGGTCTCGATCTCGGGCGCGGCGGGCGCGGTGTCCTCCCGGCGCCCCTTGCCGAAGATCGACGAGAAGATGTCGCCCAGGCCGAACGATCCGAAATCGGAGAAATCGAACTCCGGTTCGGACCGCCCGGCACCCGCGGCGCCGCCCGGACGGGACCCCGCACCGCCGCGGCGGAAACCACCCGCCGTATCGAACGCGCCCAGTCGCCGCATCTGGTCGTACTGCTTCCGCTTGTCCGCGTCGGACAGCACCCCGTGGGCCTCGGAGATCTCCTTGAAGCGCTCCGCGGCCTGCGCGTTGTTGGGATTGGCATCCGGGTGGTACTGCTTCGCCAGCCGCCGGTAGGCCTTCTTGATCTCGTCCGGGGTAGCCGTGTCCGGCACCCCCAGCACCTGGTAGAAATCCCGGGCCACGGTCAGGCGTGTCCTTCCGAGGAGTAGACCTGCACCCGAGCAGGGCGGATCAGTGCGCCCTTGAACCGGTACCCGGCCTGGAAGGTGGCACTCACGGTATGATCCTTCGCCGGCTCGGGCGGTGGCAGCACCGAGACCGCCTCCGCGACGGCAGGATCGAAGGTCTGCCCGGCGGGATCGATGCGCTCGAGTCCCGCCGTCTCGAGCTCCTTGCGGAGCTTCCGATCGATGAGGACGAGCCCCTGCTGAACCACATCGGCAGTGGCCCCGGACGATTGCCCGCCGGCCACGACCCGGTCCAGGTCGTCGAGCACCTCGAGCAGCCGCACCGCGAGCGCTGCCTGGGCCCGATCCGTGAGTTCGGCGCGTTCCCGCGTCGCGCGCTTGCGGAAGTTGTCGAACTCCGCCGCCAGCCTCAGCTGGCGGTCTCGGAGATCCGCGTTCTCTCCCTCGAGTCTGCGGATCGCCTCCGAGGACGGCTCCATCGGAACGCCCGAGTGGACCTCCGCCGCTCCGGCACCACCCCCGGTCTGGTCCGCGGCGGGCCCTGCCCCGGTGGTATTCTCAAGATCATGACTTTCAAGCACTTGCCACCCCTGTGCCGACGTTGATGATTGAAAAGATAACTGCAGGTGGCATGCCCGTGGGATAGGGCCAGATTGGCAGGAGAACGACGGCGAGGTTCTGGGTTCCGAGTTCCGCGTTCGAGGCGGTCACGTGGCGGGACCAGCCCCCATTTCCACGGCGAGTCTGAGGCGATTCAGGGCCACCTGGGCAGCCCGGGCCCGGATCTCCCCCCGGTCCCCCACAAATAGCGACCGGGTCACGGTGACAGTCCCCTTCACCGCGGTCCCGATGTACACCAGACCAACCGGCTTGTCCGGCGTCCCGCCTCCTGGGCCGGCGATCCCGGTAACGGAGATCCCGAGCTCTGCCCGCAGCCGGCGGGTAATCCCCCGAACCATCGCGGCCGCCACCGGCTCGCTGACCGCCCCGTGCTCGGCGAATAGCGCCGGGGGAACGTCGAGCAGGCCCTCCTTCACCGCATTGTCGTACGCCACGACCCCGCCGAGGAAGACGTCGGAGCTTCCGGGGATATTGGTGAGGCGTTCGCCGAGGCCACCGCCGGTGCACGACTCCGCCGTGGCGATCTTCCAGCCGCGCCGCCGCGCCTGGTCCAGCACCACCGCGGCGAGGTCGGCATCGTCTTCGCCGTAGATCCACTCGGCAGCCCGCGCCCGAATCTCCCCGATTCCCCGGGCGAGCCGCTGGTCGGCCTCGTCGGCCGGGAGGTTCCAGGCGGTGAGCCGCAGGTCCACCCCCATCACACCGGGCAGATAGGCGAGCGAGAGTGGCGCCACGATCTCTTCGATCCCGGTGATTCGCTCCGCCAGCGTGGACTCCGGAACCCCGGTTGTCCGGAGTGCCCGCGAGCGGATCACGGTATTCCCCGCCCGCGAGGCGAGGCGTGGGAGCACCTCGTGGTGCAGGAGTCCCCGCATCTCGGAGGGGACCCCGGGGAGGAGGATCACGAGGCCGGGCGGCCCCTCGAACCAGAGGCCGGGGGCGGTGCCCCACCGGTTCGGCAGGACCACCGCCCCGCGCGGGACCTCGGCCTGGGAGCGGTTCTTCTCCGCCGGCTTCCGGCCGAAGCGCGCGAATCGCTCGAGGAGGTGCTGCCAGATCGCGTCGTGGAACTCGAGGGGCCAGCCGTAGAGGTCCGCCACCACCTTCTTGGTGATGTCATCGGCGGTGGGACCGAGTCCGCCGGTGCAGAGGACCGCCCCCGTCCGCCCCAGGGCCTCCTGGACGCCGGCCAGGATCGCGTCGCCGGTGTCCCCGACCGAGGCCTTGCGCGTCACCCGGATGCCCGCCCCGCTCAGGGCCCGGCCGATTTCCGCGGCATTGGAATCGACGGTGAAGCCGAGCAGGAGTTCGGTCCCGATGGTGAGGAGCTCGATGGCCATCAGGCTAGTGGCCCCGGAACAGGGTCCTGTACCGGTAGATGTAGACGAGGAACGAGTAGATCGTGAGCGCGGTGGCGAGCGCGAGGGTGAGGGCGACGACGCCGCCGTGGAACTGGTTCCAGTAGTCGGCGAACCGGTTGTGTTCCCAGCCGAGTGGCTTGCGGGCGTCGCGGAAGGTGAACCAGAGGAAGGTGGCGCCGATGTAGATGTTCTGGATCGTGGCCTTGAGTTTGCCGGCGCCGGCGGCGGGAATCACGATCCCTCGACGGTTGGCCCACCACCGGAAGACCGTCATCGCCACCTCCCGCCCGATCAGGAGCAGGCAGACCCAGAGGGGGATGCTCCCCCACACCGGGATGTCATACAGGCTGTGCCGGGTGCGGGAGATCCAGTAGATCGGGATGATGGTCGCGAAGAGCAGCAGCTTGTCGGCGATGGGGTCGAGCAGCTTGCCGATATCGGTGACCAGGTTCCTGCTGCGCGCGAGGTAGCCATCCACCACGTCGGTGATGGCGGCGAAGAGGAAGACGGCGAAACAGATCAGCTTGGGCCAGTACCCATCGATGAACGGCAGCAGGGCGATGACCGGCGTGAGGCAGATCCGGACCAGCGTGAGGATGTTGGGAAGGTTCCACATTGATCGTTCCGCGTTCCGCGTTCCGCGTTCCGTGTTGCTGGTCCGTGACGCGATCAGGCGGCTGTGATCCTCCCAGACCATCGCGGAACGCAGAACGCGGAACGCGGAGCGCTCACGACCCCAGACTCTTCAGCACCAGCTTGCTCACCGCCTTGAGGGTGTCAAACACCCCTTCCCCGGTCATGGCCACCGCCTCGAAGTACGGCGCCCGTTCGACCCACTGGCCGTCGATCTGCTCGACGAGGTTTTCGCCCTCGTGATACGGGTCCGCGGTGAGCTTCTGCCGTGTGGCATCCTCCACCGGCCAGCCGGGGTTGAGGGCTGCCTGCAGCTCGCGGATGGTCGCGGCGTTGGGGAGGTCGCGCTTGTTGTACTGGATCAGGAACGGGATGGTGGTGAGGTTGTACCCGTGCTGCGCCATGTTGTCGTACAGGTTCTGCATGGACTCGATGTTGGCTTCCATGCGTTCGATCTGGCTGTCGGCCACGAACACGACCCCGTCGACGCCCTTGAGGATCAGCTTGCGCGAGGCGTTGTAGTAGACCTGGCCCGGCACGGTGTAGAGATGGAACCGGGTCTTGAACCCGCGGATGGTGCCGAGGTCCACCGGCAGGAAGTCGAAGAACAGGGTGCGCTCGGTCTCGGTGGCAAGGGAGATGAGCTTGCCGCGCGAGTTGGGCGACACCTTGTTGTAGACGAACTCGAGGTTCGTCGTCTTCCCGCCGAGACCCGGCCCGTAGTAGACCAGCTTGCAGTTGATCTCGCGGGAGGCGTAGTTGATCATCGACATCGCTGTATTGTCTCCCTAAGCCCCGAATAGCTTGTCGATCTCGTCTTCCGCCTCGCCCAGGAACCCGGTCTCCACCTGCGCCTGGCCGGTGGCTCCCCGGGTGAACATCTCCTCGAAGACCTGACGCAACTCGATCACGGTGCCGCGGACGCGGAGCTTGACCAGGCCGAGCGTGGTGCGGTTGTCGAACAGCACCACCAGGATGACCCGCCGGGCGATGTCGGCCAGGTACATCGATTCCTTCTCGCCCTGGTGGAACAGGCTCCCGAACTCGGGCTCCCCGATCATTCTCGCCAGCTGATCGTTGGCGCTGAAATCCGCCGCCGTCAGGGACGCGAACGCGGTGGGGTCGAAGGAGGGCTCCTCCCCGACCACCGCGACCATCTGCCCGGTCCGGTCGACGATCATGCCGGTCCGGGCGTTGGATTCGCGCAGGAAACCCGACAGGATCCCGTGGATCCGGTTGGAATCCTCTTCTCGGAACGACCAGCTGGATGCGCCAGGAGGCATCAGGTCCCCGTGGTTAACCGAGCGCCGCTTCCATGCGTCGGACGATCCCCTTCGCCCGCCGACGGAGCACCGGGTGGCGCTCCCACTCCAGATAATCCCGCAGGAGCCGGATCGTCTCGACCCCCGGCTCGGCCCGCAGGCCGGCGAGGGCGGCCATCCGGCGCAACGGCCGGCGGCTGAAGAGATCGGTGCGGTGGTGCCGGATCCGGTCCTGCGCCAGCAGCCAGCCGGCGGCGGCCCCGGCGGCGATTCCCGCGATGAGGGCCAGTCGGCGAAACATCAGGTGATCTCCTGTCTGGCGGTGAGGGCGTGGGCCAGCGTCACGCCATCGATGTACTCGAGGTCGCCCCCGACGGGGAGACCGCGCGCCAACCGGGTCACCTTCACGCCCTTCCCGCTCAGCATCTGCTGCACGAACGTCGCCGTGACCTCCCCCTCCATCGAGGGGTTGGTGGCGAGGATAATCTCCCGCACCCCGCCCGCCTCGACCCGCGCCAGCAGGCGGTCGAGCCGGAGCGCCTCGGGGCCGACCCCGGCGAGGGGATCGATCCGGCCACCCAGGACGTGATACCTGCCTCGATACTCACCGGATTTCTCGAGGATCGTCACGGCCGACGGTTCCTCGACGACGCAGATGATCCCCGCATCACGCCGGGGATCGAGGCACAGCTCGCAGCGCTCCCCTTCGGCCAGGTTACCGCACTCGGTACAGGGGCGCACCCGCTCGGCCACCATCACCAGCGCCTGCGCCAGCCGTGCCAGCCGCTCCCCGGGCTGCTGCACCAGGTGGAAGGCCAGCCGCTGGGCCGTCTTCCGGCCGATACCGGGCAGCCTGGCGAGTTCGGTCACCAGGTCTTCGAGCGCGGCCACGAAAGGCTACAGGGGGACGTTGAACGGCAAGGGGCCCATGCGCCGGACTTCCTGCTGCAGGGCCTCGGCCGCACGCCGCTGTCCTTCGGCAATGGCACCGAGAATCAGATCGGCCAGCAGGTCGGCATCCCGGCCCTCGAAGACCGCCGGGTCGAGGTCCAGGCTTCGGACCGTCCCCTTCCCGTCTACGGTGACCCGGACCAGGCCACCACCCGCCTGGGTCTCGTAGGTCTTGTCGGCCAGTTCGTGCTGGAGCTGCTGGAGCCGCCCCTGCATCTGCTGGCCCAGCTGGAACAACTGGGGCCAATCCGCCATAGCCTGAGTATCGCTAAGTCCCTGCAAAGTCAGAAGAAAGTAGGTGTCCACGGGGGCAGATGCAACCACCCGGCACCCTACTCCAGGACCTCAAGATCGAGCGATTCCGCCGCCGCCTCGAGAGCCGGATCCCGGCTCTTGAGGACCTTGAGTCGCTCGGCCCGGGCCTCGGACTCCGAGAGTCGCCGGCGGGGAGGGGGCGGCGCCGCATCCCCCCCCTCCTCGGTGATCGCGATCGTGATCGGGCGACCGGCAGCCTCGCTCAAGAGCCGCTCCACCGCGCTCCGCTGGTGTCCCAACGCTTCCACGTGGATGGGGTTCGCGTCGAGCAGGGCCAGCCTGATCTCGGCGCCGGAGATCCCGACCGGCTTCGACGCGTTCACCGCTTCCCCGAGGAAGCGGCTCTGCTCGCGCGCGACCTGGGCCAGGTCCGGCCAGGCCTG
>DASZPT010000210.1:0-2727 GCA_035549935.1 Gemmatimonadales bacterium | reverse complement strand
CGGCCGGATCCTCCTCGCCGGCGCCAGCGGGTACGTGGGCGGCCGGCTCCTCGCGGCGCTGGAGCAGGAGGGCCGTCCCCTCCGCTGTCTGGCCCGCCGGCCCGAGTACCTCCGTCCCCGGGTGGCCCCCGGCACGGAGGTCTATCCCGGCGACGTGCTGGATGCTGCCTCCCTCGCGCCGGCGCTGGCCGGCGTGGACACCGCCTACTACCTGGTCCACTCGATGGAGTCCACCGAGGCCTTCGCCGAGGCGGACCGTACCGGCGCGCGGCAGTTCGCGGCCGCCGCCCGCGAGGCGGGGGTCCGGCGCATCATCTATCTCGGCGGCCTCGGCGACGACGACGCCCTCTCCTCCCACCTCCACAGCCGCCAGGAGGTGGGCCGGATCCTCCGTGAATCGGGTGTGCCCACCGTGGAGCTCCGCGCCTCGATCATCCTCGGCTCCGGCAGCGCGTCGTTCGAGATGATCCGCGCGCTGGTGGAATCCCTTCCCGTGATGGTCACGCCGCGCTGGGTGAAGACCCCGACCCAGCCGATCGGCATCGAGGACGTGGTGGCCTACCTGCGCGCGGCGCTGGACTTTCCCGCGGGCGAAAGCGCCGTCTTCGAGATCGGCGGGCGCGACGTCGTGTCGTACGAAGCGCTGATGCGCGAGTACGCGCGGCAGCGCGGGCTGCGCCGCTGGCTGATCCCGGTGCCGGTGCTCACGCCGAGACTCTCCAGCCTCTGGCTCGGCCTGGTGACGCCGGTGTACGCGCGGGTCGGGCGGGCGCTGGTCGATGGCCTGCGGAACGCGACCGTGGTGCGGGACGACCGGGCCCGCCGGGTCTTCGCGGTGGAGCCTCTCGGCATGGCCGACGCGATGACCCGTGCGCTCCACAACGAGGACCGGGCCTTCGCCGCCACCCGCTGGTCCGGCGCGCTCTCCGCCGCGGGACGGCGGTCCAACTACGGCGGGCAGCGCTTCGGGACCCGGCTCGTGGATGCGCGGCAGGTCGCGGTGCCCTGCGCTCCGGCGCAGGCCTTCCGTCCCATCCGCCGCATCGGCGGCAAGACCGGCTGGTATCACGCCGACTGGCTCTGGCGGCTGCGCGGGCTGGTGGACCTGGTGGTGGGGGGCGCGGGTCTCCGCCGCGGGCGACGTGATCCGGAACAGCTCATCCCGGGTGACACCCTCGACTTCTGGCGGGTCGAGGCGGTGGAACCGGACCGTCTCCTCCGGCTCGCGGCGGAGATGCGGCTCCCGGGGCGGGCCTGGCTGCAGTACGAAGTGGAGCCCTCGGCCGAAGGCAGCGTGATCCACCAGACCGCGGTCTTCGATCCGGTGGGACTCTTCGGCCAGCTCTACTGGTACGCTCTCTGGCCGCTCCACCAGTACATCTTCGGCGGCACGCTGCGGCGGATCGGACGCGCCGCCCTCGCCGCCGACAAGCGCTGAGCGTGGAGACCTGGTTCATCGGCCCGTGGGAGCTTTCCCGTGCCACGGCCCACCTGCCCCCATCCCCGCGCGCCGGGCGCGTCCTTCTCGTCGAGAGTACCGACAAGGGAGACGCGCTGCCGTGGCATCGCTGGAAGCTGGTGCTGGTGCTCTCCGCGCTGCGGCACTTCGCCGCCGAGCTGCGGGCGGAGGGATACCAGGTGGATCACCGGGTGGCGGCGAGCTATGCCGATGGGATCCGTGCCCACGTCGCCGAGTTCCGGCCCGACCGGGTCCTGATCCAGGAGCCCGCCGAGTGGGGCATCGCCCAGTCGCTTGGCCCGCTCGGCACCGTGCTCGAGGATCGGCGGTTTCTCACCCCGCGGGCGCTGTTCAGGGAGTGGGCCGCCGGACGGAAGCTCTTCCGGATGGAGGACTTCTACCGCTGGCAGCGGAAGCGACTCGGGATCCTGGTGGATGCGGATGGACGTCCCGAGGGCGGGGCGTGGAACCTCGACCGCGAGAACCGGCAGGGTGCGCGCGCCCTGCGCAAGCACGGCCTCCCGGCTCCGCCCCGGTCGTTTGAGCCGGACGCGATCACGACGCGGGTGATGCGGCTGGTGTCGAAGATGGGAACACCGGCGTACCGGCTGCCGGGGGGAGCCGGCCCAGGCCGGGAGGGGAACGGGCACTGGGGCTCGGTCGACGGATTCAACCTGCCGGTGACGCGGGCCCAGGCGCTCGCGGCACTCGAGGACTTCCTCGACCACCGGCTGGCCGACTTCGGGCCGTACGAGGACGCGATGCTCGCCGGCGAGACGTACCTGTATCACTCCCGTCTTTCCGCCGCGATGAACGTTGGGCTGTTGCATCCGCGGGAGATGATCGACGCGGCGATCGCGCGGTGGCGGCGGGGCGAGGCGGGGGCCGGTGGGGCCCTGGAGACGGTGCGGCGGGTTCCCTACCCGTCGCTGGAGGGATTCGTTCGGCAGATCGTGGGGTGGCGGGAGTACATCAACGGGATCTACTGGCTGAGGATGCCGGGGTACCGTGGGAGCAACTATTTCGGTCACTCTGGTGCCCTGCCCGCGTTTTATTGGGACCCGGCGAAGACAGAGCTGGCGTGCCTGAAAGACGCGGTGACGATGGTGCGAGATAACGCCTATGCGCACCACATCCACCGCCTGATGGTGCTCGCCAACTTCGCCAACCTCACGGGTGTGGATCCCCTGCGCCTCTCGGAGTGGTTCTGGGCCGGCTTCGCCGACGCGATGGAGTGGGTCGAACTGCCCAACGTGGTGGGGATGGCG
>DASZPT010000209.1:0-2850 GCA_035549935.1 Gemmatimonadales bacterium | reverse complement strand
TACACGGAATCACTGCCCGCCTGCCCGCCTACCCGCCTACCCGCCTCACTCCCCGCTCGTCGGGTCCAGTCGTCCCACCACCCTCGAGATCTGATCGGCCGGGAACCCGCCCCGGAGCGCGTGCTCCCTGAGCAGCGCCTGGTCCTCCGCGATATAGACGCAGTACATCCGGTCGCGGAGCAGGTAGCTCTCCACCCACTGGATCCCCGGCCCCAGCTCCCGGAGGATCGTGTTGCTGCCCCGGGCGAGGTCCCGGAGCTCCTCCGGCGTGCGCCGGTCGAGGTCCGGGATGATCCGCTCGATCAGGAATCTCGGCACCGTGCCCTCAGCTGCAGCTCACCCGCGGGTTCCAGTCCATGAACGTGCCGGACGGGTTGGGATACCAGGCCCAGACGTGCAGCAGGTAGAACGGCTTCTCCAGCAGCGTCGGGTTGATGTGAAATTCCAGCCCGAAGAGCTTGGGCGGGTTGACATGACCCTTCGCGTGCCACTCGTCCACGAAGACGATGTACTCGACCGCGGCGAGCTGCCGGCCGCCGTCGGGCGTGGGCCGGTACACCAGCAGCTCCGGCTTGCGCACGTCGATCGCCGAATCCCCGATCAATGCCTGGTTGGCCCAGTGGTAGCCCATCCCGCCTACGCCCGGATTGTCGAAGCAGGGACCGAAGGCGGCGTACCCGGCCCGCTCCGCCCGCGGAATGGAGTGGAACTGATCGGTATCGCGCCGGAGGCGGAACAGCTCCCGCTCCGTCGCGAAGTGGCCCCGCTCGTGCTCCATGTCATGGTCATGGCCGCCGTGGGAGCTCGCCGTCACGGCCGCCGGGGTGAGGCCGTTCGCCACCGGGTTGTCCGACGCCGGCGCCTCACAGGCCAGCAGGACCGCCGCTACGCCCATCCCCGCCAAGTAATACAGTCGCATCGACTTCTCTCCTTCCGTGGTTCGCCCGTCGGTAAACAGCCAGCGCCTCCGCATCTAGGGATCGGAGGGCGCGCCCGGGCTTGAAGCGCGCCGACATGGTACTGGCGGTCGCTTAACTGGCGGTTGGCGGGCGATTAAGCGGAGGTCACTCGTGTTCGCACTGACGCTGCTGGGCGGAGCCTCGCTCCGGGGCCCCGGCGGCCACCTGGTGCTCGGGCCCGCGGTGCAGCGCCACCGCCTCGCGCTGCTCGCCTATCTGGCGGTGCGGGGGGCTCGGCCCGTGAGCCGGGACCAGCTCCTGGCGACCCTGTGGCCCGAACGGGATACCGGCTGTGGCCGGCGGCTCCTCAACCTCGCGGTGCATGCCGTGCGCCAGGCGGTAGGCCGCGAGGCGATCCACTCGGTGCAGGATGGGCTGGTGCTCGACCCGGCCTGCGTAACCAACGATGTCGCCCAGTTCGAGACCGCCCTGGAGCGACACGACTGGAGCCGCGCCGTCGCCGTGTACCACGGCCCGTTCCTCGAAGGCTTCCACCTCCCCGCCTCTCCGCCGTTCGATTCCTGGCTCGACACCACCCGCACCCGCCTCGCCGCGCGCTACGCCGCGCTGCTCGAGCGCCACGCCCGCGAGCACGAGGGCGAGGGCGACTGGCGGGGGGCGGCGGAGTGGTGGCGGCGCCTCGCCGATCTCGACCGCGGGAACGGCACGGTGGTGCGGCGGCTGATGCTCGCGCTCGAGGCGATGCGCGATCCGGCCCGGGCGCTGGAGCAGGCCCGCATTCACGCGGAGTACGCCGCGGCGCTCGGCGCCGGCCCCGATCCGCTGGTGAGTGCGCTCGCCCGCGCCCTCGCCGCCGGCCACTCCACCAGGAGCCAGGACCTGGCGGAGCGCGCCGAGGTGCGCCCCGTCGCGGTGCTGCCGTTCGTGGGAGTCGGGCTCACCGAGGAGGACCAGGGACTGGGGGAGGGGCTCGCCTTCGAGGTCGCGCACCGGCTCCGGACGGCGGGCGTCCGGGTCGCCGATGCGAGCCGGGTCCGGGGGGAGGACTACGCGGCGCCCGAGATCGGCGCGAGACTGGGCGTCACCCGGCTGGTCCAGGGCACCGCCCGGCGTATCGGCGCCCGGCTCCGGATCACCGCGACGCTGATCGCCACGGCCACCGGGATTGCCCTCTGGTCCGGGAGCTTCGACCGGGTGTCAGAGGACCTGTTCGCGCTGCAGGAGGAGATCGGCGAGATGGTCGCCGGGGAGGTGGAAGGCCGGTTGGGGGACGACGACTGACCGGGACGGGCCGCTAGTCCCGCCCCAGCGCCTCACGGATCTCGCTCGCCGCCACGATCGCGTTGTCCACGTCGCGGGAGAGGGCGCGCGCCTGCTGCGTCGCCATCGTGAGGTCGCCCAGGGCGTTCCCGGCATCGGCGGAGCGGAGGCGCAGGAGGTCGAAGCGGACGTTCTGCATCGCGAGGATGCAGCTCTCGAGCTGACTCGCGATCTGGTCGCGGCGGCCCCGCAGGTCCTCCAGCGTCTTCTTCTGCCGCTCGAGGAGACCCATCCGCCGGCTCCGCTCCTCGTCGTCCGCCTCGCGCTTGAGCGCCTGCATCCGCTGCTCGATCCGGTCCATGCTCTGCATGTCGAGGTTGGTGTCCATCGCATGCAGGGTCTTCGCGAGGTCGGTCGCGCGCTGGTAGAGGCCGTCCACGGTCCCCTGCACGTCCTCGGGCAGCATCTTCCGCTCGGCCGGGGACATCCGCTCGAGCAGCTTGAGGATCGCGACGCGGTCGGCGTGGGCCTGGAGGATCTGGGTGAGCTGCGCGCCGTACTCGTCCACCCGGGGGGCCGGCAGGGCCCGCGCGAGCTTGTTCCCCTTGGCGCCCGAGCCGAGCAGCGCGTCCGGTGCCGGCGGCCGGTTGAGCACGTCGCGCCAGGTGTA
>DASZPT010000208.1:0-8880 GCA_035549935.1 Gemmatimonadales bacterium | reverse complement strand
CGAGGTCGCCTTCCACGATGGATAGTGAGACCCCGCACCCGCGCCCGGTCGTCACCTTCACGCTCCTCGGCCTCTGCTGGGCGATGGCGCTCCTGACCCTGCCCGGCAACGAGGAGACGCTCCTCCTCCGGCTCTATCACTTCGGCGCGAAGGAGAACACCGCCCTCGCGGCGGGGGAGTACTGGCGCCTCCTCACCACGGCCTTCCTCCACGGCGGGATCGTCCACCTGCTGGTGAACTCCTGGTCGCTCTACGCCCTGGGCTCGCTGCTCGAGCCGGTGCTGGGCGGCCCCCGCTTCCTCGCGACCTATCTCGTATCCGCGGCCAGCGGGTCGCTCGCGAGCTGGGCCTTCAACGCCGCGGTCGGCGTCGGCGCCTCGGGCGCCATCTTCGGTCTCCTCGGCAGCGCGCTCTACCTGAGCTGGCGCGGGCGGACCGCGCGGATTCCCCCCGCCGCGCTGCAGTCGCTCATCCTCTGGACCGTCTACAACCTGGTCTTCGGCTTCATCACGCCGACGATCGACAATTCGGCCCACCTGGGCGGGTTGGCGGGCGGTGTCCTCTGCGCGATGCTGCTGGGCGGCGTCGTGGCGCCGTGGCTCATCATCGCCGCGGGGGTGGGGATGCTGGGATGGGGCGGATACGAGATCGTGCGATCCCCCGACCGGCTGGCCGACGCCGGGGCGTTCATCGAGGCCGAGGGGGCGGATGACCGTGGCGACAGCGTCACGGCGCGCCGCGCCCTCGAGCGCGCGCCGACCTTCGCGCCGGCACTGGTCTCACGGAGCTTCTATCGGCTGCGCCAGGGCGACAATCGCGGCGCGCTCACCCTGGCCGATTCGGCGCTCCGGATCCTGGCCGACACCGGGGCGACCGGCCGGGCCTCCCGCCGGACCGCGCGGATCATCGGCCTCGACCCGCGGCTCCTCGCCGGCCGGGCGCATCTCTTCCGCGCGTGGGCGCTCTTCGGACTCGGTCTCCTCGACGAAGGCATTGTCGACGCCTCGATCGCCAGGGCCAGCCCGGAGCCGTACACCCGGATGCACGCGACGCTGCTCCTCGGCCAGGCCCGGCTCGAGAAGGGCCAGGCCGACGAGGCCCTGCCGCTCTTCCGGGATGCGTTCACCGCCGAGGATGTCGGGGTCCGGGGCGAGGCCCGCTTCGGCGCCGCGCGGGCCCTCCACCGGCTCGGCCGCGATTCCGAGGCGCTCGCCGAGATCGACCGCGCGATCGCGACCGACCCGGGCGACGATCGCTATCCGCGGTTCCGAAATGCAATCCGCGGCATGGACACCACGACCCCGTAGGAAACCCCGCCCGTCGCAGCATCGTACCAGCCGGCATGTCCCCCTCCTGGAAGGCCTGGGCCTCCCCCGATCGGACGCTTCGCGCCACGGCCGACGTGCGGGTGGGCACGTTCCGCTGTCCCGCCGGCCATCCCGAGTTCCGCACCGCGGGGCAGATCGAGGGGTACACCGTCGTCTTCCCGCGGAGCGCGGTCTGGATCGAGCACCAGGACCGTCGGCCCTTCGTGGCGGATGCGGGCATCGCCACGATCTACAACCGGGGCCAGCGCTATACCCGCCGGGTGATCTCGCCCGAGGGCGACCGCTCGGACTGGGTCAGTGTCAGCCGCGCGCTCGCCACCGAGATCGTCACCGGGATCGATCCCTGGTCGCCGGGGGGCGAGGAGGGCCCGTTCCCCGTCGCCCGCGCGCCCGCGAGCGCGGAGCTGTACTACCGTCAGCGCGTGCTCTTCGGGCGGGTGCGGGACGGCGCGATCGACGATTTCGAGCTGGAGCAGGAGGTGGTGCTGCTGGTGGGTGGCGTGCTGGACGCCGCGCTCCGGACGACGGCGGGGGCGCCGCCCCGCGAGGGCGGTCTCCGGGCGCTGGTGGAAGGGGCGCGCGAGCTGATCGCCTCCGATCCGCTCCGGGCCTGGACGGTGCGCGAGCTGGCGGGGCGGCTCGAGACGTCCCCCTATCATCTCTGCCGCGCGTTCCGGCGGGTCACCGGCTTCACGCTCCACAACTATCAGCTGGAGCTGCGCGTGCGCGCGGCCCTCGAGCGCCTCGACCGCCCGGGCCGCGACCTGAGCGGTCTCGCCGCGGAGCTGGGCTTCGCGGGCCACAGCCACTTCACCAAGGTGTTCCGCGAGCGTCTGGGCCGCACCCCCTCGCGGGTCCGGGCCGAACTGTGCAGCGTCCGCGCCCTCAGCGGCTCAGGTTGAGGGCGAGCATCCGCGGCTCGCTCATCTCCTCCATCGCGTAGCGCACCCCTTCGCGCCCGAAGCCCGAGTCCTTCACGCCGCCGTAGGGGTAGTTGTCGACCCGCAGGGTGGGGAAGTCGTTCGCGATCACCCCGCCGACCTCGAGCCCCTGGAAGGCCTGGAAGATCCGGTTCACGTCCCGGGTGAAGATCCCCGCCTGCAGGCCGAAGTCGGAGTCGTTCACCTGGGCCATCGCATCCGCCCAGTCGGTGTAGGGCGCAACGATGCTCACCGGACCGAAGATCTCCCTGCAGGAGACCTTGGCATCGCGCGGGACGCCGGCGAGGAGCCCGGGGGAGAGCACGTTGCCCTTCCGGGTCGGCGCGAGCAGCACCGTCGCGCCGGCGGCGACCGCCTCGGCGGTCCACGACTCCACCCGGTCGGCGGCGGCGCGGTCGATCATCGGGCCCACGACCGTCCTGCCGTCGAGCGGGTCGCCGCAGGGGAGGGCGGCCGCCGCGGCGACCAGCTTCTCGACGAACCGGTCGTAGATCGGCCGGTGGACCAGGATGCGCTGGACCTTGATGCAGACCTGTCCGGCGTAGGCGAAGGCGCCGAGCGCGAGGCGGGAGGCGGTCCAGTCGAGGTCGGCCGCGTCCTCGTGCACCACCGCGGCGGCGTTCCCGCCCAGCTCGAGACAGACCTTCTTCTTTCCCGCCACGTTCTTGAGGTGCCACCCGACGGTCGGGCTGCCGGTGAAGGTCAGCATCGCGAAGCGGGGGTCGGTCGCGAGCCGCTCCGCGACCGCGATGGGAAGATGGAGCACGTTGTACGCGCCGGCGGGGAGCCCGCACTCCGCCATCAGGGTCCCGAGCCGGAAGGCCAGCTGGGGGCACTGCGGCGGCGGCTTCACCACCAGGGCGCTCCCCACCGCGATCGCCGGGGCCACTTTGTGGGCCAGCAGGTTGAGCGGGAAGTTGAACGGCGTGATCGCGCTGATCGGGCCGACCGGGAAGCGGTGCACCAGGCCGGTGTAGCCGACGGTGCGGGGGTCGACGTCGAGCGGGACCGTCTCCCCGCCGAAGCGGCGCGCCTCGTCCGCGGCGAGGGAGAAGGTCATGATCGCGCGGTCCACCTCGCCCAGCGCCTGCGTGATCGGCTTCCCGCAACTGCGAGCGAGCTCGGTGGCGAGCGCCTGCCGGTCCCGGGTGAGCGCGTCGGCGATACGCACGAGCAGGTCGCGACGGGCGTGGCGCGGCATCGCCCGCATGCGCGCAAAGCCGGCCTGGGCGGCGGCGATGGCCTGCTCCAGGTCTTCGGCGGTGCCCTCGGCGGCGAGGACCTCGTCCGCGTCGGAGAAGGGATTCCGGATCGGCGTGGTGCGCCGACCGTCGAGCGGCAGGTGGGCGCCGTTGATCCAGGGGGTGAGCTGGGCGGTGGTCGTCATGAAGGACTCCTCGAACAGTCCACGTTCCGCGAGCGGGGTTCGGCGTTAAACTTACTCCCTTCATGTCGAATCATGGGTGGGCGGACGCGTGAGGTCGCGGCTCATCCCCGGCGCGCTGGGCGGGCTGCTCGTGCTCGGCGCGATCGGGGGGATGTGGGGGAGCGCGCGGCTGATCGAGCAACGGGAGCGGGATCGCGCCGATGCGGCCCTGGCCGCGAGCGCGGTCGCTTTCCTCACCGTCGTCGTGCCCGCGGGGCCGGCCAACGGGTACGATCCGGCGCGTCTCCTCGCCACCGCCAATACCCTCGAGCGCGCCACCTTCTGGCCCGGCGGCCTGGCACTCTCCCTCGGCGCGGTGCCGCTGCTTCCCGATACCATCGGCCTCGCGCCGGTGCCCGATTCCCTCCTCGGGCTGCTGGCGCAGGGCGCCGGCTCGGTGGTCGCCCGTCATGCCCGGTACCGGGCGTCGCTGGTCCCGTTGCTCGATCGCGACCGGACCGGCATGATCGGCTGGGCCGCGGCGTGGGGAACGGTACCGTCGTCGATCCCCTCGAGCCTCACCATCGGCTTCAGCGTGCTCGCGGTGGTGCTCCTGCTGGCGTTGCTCGTCCCCACGCGCGGGCCGATGGCGCGGCGACTCCCGCTGGCCACCGCGGGGGTGGCGGCGCTGGCCCTCCTCGGGCTCGACCTGCGACTCGGCGTGGGTGCCACCACCGCCCGGGCGGCGGCGGTCCGGGTGGGGACGCTCAAGCGGCTCATCGAGATGGCGGCGACGGCGCCCGGCGTACGGCAGGCGACGCTGCCGGAGATCGCGATCGGGGTCCGGGTCGAGCCGCGTGGCACCCCGGACAGCGCCAGCGCCGCGACGACGTGGACCGAGGATTCGTCCGGCGCGGTGGTCGCGATGGCGGCGACGCCCCGCACCGGCGGCGCCCTGGAGCTGACGCTGGTCCCCCCCGACGACGGGATCCGCCGGCTCGACCTGCTGCTGGCCCTGGCCGGCGGGGCGGGGCTCCTCGGACTGCTCCTCCTGGCCGCGACCGTGCGATATTCCAGCGGCACTGGCGGTACCACCCATCCGGATTCCGCATGACCGCAACCGAACCCCGCGACACCGTTGCCGGCCTGGAGTTGATCGGCTCGGTCGCGAAGCTCCTCAACACCGGACTCGGCGCCGAGGAGACCCTCTCGTCCGTGGCGGACGCGCTCCGCCGGACCCTGGGCTCCGAGCAGGTCCAGCTCTGGCTCCGCGAGCCCAACGCCACGACGCTCCGCGCCATCGCCTCACCCCGGGCGCCGGGCGCGCCGCGCACCAGCCGCTCCTTCGCGGTGCTGCCGGACGCCGGCCCGGGGACCTGGCGCCTCCCGCTCCTGCACGAGGGCGAGCGGCTGGGGATGCTCGAAGTCCAGCCGCCACCGCCGCCCTCGGTGGGCGAGCGGATCCTGCCGATCGTCGCCGACATCATCGCCCCGTTCCTCGCCTCGATCGAGCTGTCGGAGGACCTGGCCTACGAGGTGGCGCTCCGGTCCCGGGAGATCGAGGAGCAGCGGCGCTTCATCACCCTGGTGATCGACTGCCTCCCGGTGGGACTGTACGTGGTGGACCGGGACTACCGGATCCAGATCTGGAACCGCAAGCGGGAACTCGGCACCCAGGGGCTTCGGCGGGACGAGGTGGTGGGGCGCCCGGTCTTCGAGGTGCTCACCCGCCAGCCGCCCGGGCGGCTCCGGGAGGAGTTCGACGAGGTCTTCCAGACCGGGCAGGCCCGTCAGCTCGAACTCGAGGTGGGCGTGGGCGGGGAACCCAAGTACTACCGGATCTCCAAGATCCCGATGCGGCAGGACGGCGAGACCATCACCCACGTGATCACCATCGGCGAGGACGTGACCGAGGGGCACGTGGCCCAGCAGCGGATCCTCCAGAGCGAGAAGCTCGCGGCGATCGGCCAGCTGGCGGCGGGGATCATGCACGAGATCAACAACCCGCTCGCCACCATCGGCGCCTGCGTGGCCGCGCTCGAGAACCGGATCGCCGACACGGTGCCGCCGGCCCAGCAGGCCTCGATGCGGGAGTATCTCGAGATCATCGACAAGGAAGTGCAGCGCTGCGAGAGCATCGTCGACGGCCTGCTCGACTTCAGCCGCCCCAAGGGGAAGGCCAAGGGCCCGGTCAACGTCTCGACGATCCTCGAGGACACCCTCTTCCTGCTCAAGCACCACGAGCGCTTCCGGAAGATCGACGTGACCCGGGAACTGAGCGATACCCTGCCCACGGTCTTCGCCAACGCTGAGCAGCTGATCCAGGTCTTCATGGCGATCATGCTCAACGCGCTCGACGCGATGGAGGAGGGCGGCACCCTGATGGTCCGGTCGCACGACAACTCGATTCACCCCGACGAGGTGGTGGTGGAGATCGAGGACACCGGCGCCGGCATTCCCCGCTCGGAACTGCCCAAGATCTTCGAGCCGTTCTACACCACCAAGCCGCCGGGCCGCGGGACCGGCCTCGGGCTCTCGGTCTGCTATGGCATCGTGGCGGAGCACGGCGGCCGGATCGAGGCGGACAGCCAGCAGGGGCGGGGCTCGATCTTCCGGGTGTTCCTGCCGGTAGAGGGGAGCCAGGGGAAATGAGGTTCCGCGTTCCGCGTTCCCCGTTCCGCGTAGGCGTCCAGGCGGAGATCCACGCCCAAGGCAAACACACGCTGGAATCCCGTCCACGCGGAACGCGGAACGCGGAACGCGGAACGCGTCAGCGGGGTACTCGGCTGTGAAGATCCTGGTCGTGGAGGATGACCGCACCGTCGGCCAGTACGTGCTGCGCGGGTTGCAGGAACAGGGGTTCCAGGCCGATCTCGTGCCCGACGGCACCGAGGCCCTCGCGGCCAGCTCGCACGGGAACTACGACCTCATCGTGCTCGACCTCCGGCTGCCGGGGATGACCGGCTTCGAGGTGCTCCGGACCCTGCGGGACCGGGGGAACACCACGCCGGTGCTGGTGCTCACCGCGCAGGACGCCGTCGACTTCAAGGTCCAGGCGCTCCGCGCCGGCGCCGACGACTACGTCACCAAGCCCTTCGCGTTCGAGGAGTTGCTCGCGCGCGTCGAGGCGCTCGGGCGCCGGCCCAAGCAGATCGCGCCCAAGAACCTCCGCATCGCCGACCTCGAGCTCGATATCGGCACCCGCGAGGTGACCCGGGGCGGCCGCAGGCTGGAGCTGACGCCCAAGGAGTACGCGGTCCTCGAGTACCTGATGCGCCACGCCGGGCGGGTCATGTCCCGCACGCTGATCACCGAGTACGCCTGGGACTATCACTTCGATCCCGGCACCAACATCGTGGACGTGGTGATCAATCGGCTCCGGAAAAAGGTCGACGCCGGCGCCACCCAGCGACTGATTCACACGGTGCGGGGGGTGGGGTATGTCATCAAGGCTTGAGGACAGGAGGCGGGAGGCGGGAGGTCGGCGGAGGCCGGAGGAACGTCATGTCGCTCCGGCCCCCGGCCTCCGGCCTCCGGGGTGATCCATGTCCTCGATCCGCTCCCGCCTCACCGTCTGGTACGCCATCGCCCTGCTCGTTTCGGTGGGTGCGTTCGGGGCCGCGCTCTACTTCGAGCGGCAGCGGTCGAGCATCCGGGAACTCGATGCCCGGCTGAGCCTCGAGGGCACCCTCGCCGCGCAGTACTTCATCACCTTCCAGCGCCAGCTGGGCCAGACCCTCGAGCCGGGGCAGACGCCGACCCTCGCCATCAACCAGGTGGGCGGCTACCTGAGCGCGGTGCAGGACCACATCATCATCTTCGATCCCGACCGCGGCCCCATCTACCGGAACGCGGCCGCCCTGCGGGTCTTCAGTGGCGACTCCCTCAACCAGCTGGTGACGGCGGTGGCCGGCGTGACGAGCGGCTCCCGGGTGGAGACCGGTGTGGTGGGCATCACCGGGGCGGGCACCTTCCGCTACGCGCGCGTGCCGATCCCCGGCATCTGGCTGGCCCCGGCCAGCATGGTGGTCGCGGCCCCGGTCGGCGCGGTGCCGTTCGGGGCCGAGCAGCTCCTCCGCGCCATGCTGGTGATCGCGCCCGTCATCCTCGTCGGCAGCATCGGGCTCGGCTACGTCCTCGCCGATACCAGCCTCCGGCCGCTCGAGGGCATGGTGGACGAGCTCGAGGCCATCACCGACGGCCGGAGCCTCCACCGCCGCGTCGCCCCGGTACAGGCCGAGGAGCTGGCCCGGCTCGCGAACACGATGAACCGGATGCTCGCCCGCCTCGAGGAGAGCTTCGGGAGCCTGCGGCGGTTCACCGCCGATGCGAGCCACGAGCTCAAGACGCCGCTGATGGTGCTCCGGGCCGGCGTCGAACGGGCGATGAACACGCCGAAGACCCCCACCGAGGCGCTGCAGCCGCTGGAGGAGGTGCTGGAGGAGATCCACCGGATGAGCGAGATGGTGGAGAACCTGCTGACACTGGCCCGGGCCGACGAGGGGGGCGCGCGCCTCGCGGTGGAGCCCACCGACCTCCGCGACCTCCTGGGCGAGGCCTCGGAGACCGCCGGGATCCTGGGGGAGGAGAACGCCATCACCGTCCGCACCGAGGTCCCCGGCGATCCGGTGATCGTCCCGATCGACCGGAGCCGGATCCGGCAACTCCTCCTCAACCTCGTCACCAACGCGATCAAGTACACCCCCGCGGGCGGCAAAGTCAGTCTTGGCCTGGTGGACCAGGGGGAGGCTGCCGCGATCGTGGTGGGCGACAACGGGATCGGCATTCCCACCGGCGACCTCCCCCACATCTTCGACCGCTTCTACCGGGTCGACGCCGCACGCTCCCGCACCGGCGAGCGCCCCGGCACCGGACTCGGCCTCGCGATCACCAAGTGGATCGCCGAGGCGCACGGCGGCCAGATCTCGGTGCAGAGCCGGCTCGGCCGCGGCACGGTGTTCACCGTGACGCTGCCCAAGCACCCGGGGGCGAACCCGGCGGCACTCGAGGCGAGCACCCTGGCCGGAGAGTGGGGGGGCGTTCGCGCCGCGCCCGACGAGATGCCGCCGGATCCCGGGGCGCCCACCGCGTAACACACCTCCGCGCCGTACTGGCGCATCGTGGCAACCTTCCTATATTCGCGGCTCCTCCCCTCGCTCACGGCCGTGTGTGGGTGAAACAGGGTGGCACGTTACATAGGCAGGCTCCGCAGTCCGGTCGGAAGTATCTCGGCAGCTAATCTGTC
>DASZPT010000207.1:0-5911 GCA_035549935.1 Gemmatimonadales bacterium | reverse complement strand
GCGAGTCCACCCACGAACTGCGCCAGGATGTAGCCCGCGAGGTCGTCGCGCTTCACCTTGCCGAGCCGGTGGAAGGTGAGCGTGACGGCGGGGTTGAGGTGCGCCCCCGAGCGACGCCCCCACGGCGAATAGATGTTGACGATGTTCGTGAGCCCCATCGCCGTGCCCATGAGAAAGCTCCGGAGCATGAGGCTCGGCAGCAGGGCGACGGCCGGCGAGGACGGATGGAAGAGCAGCACCCCGAACCCGCACGCCGAGACCATGAAGAGGCCGAGTCCCAGCGCCTCGGCGAGGTACTCGGGCCAGTGCTCCAGCCGCGGGAGGCCACGCGCCGTCATCGCGCCCCGCCCGCCACGAGGACGGCGCCCCGCGCCGAGGCCGCTGGCGTCGCCAGGACCACGCGATCGAGCCGGAGCAGCTCCCCCATCGACCAGGCCTGAAAGGGACAGCCGCGTGGCGTATGGGGCGGGTCCGCGTCCGCGATCTCGGCAAGGTGGCCGAGTCCCGCGCGTTCCCGCTGGGCGAGCAGCGGGTCGAAGAACCGTCGCCGTGCCTCGGCTTTCGCCGCGGGCGTGTTCCCACGGGTGCGGACCCATGCCTCGATGAACGCGCCGGCGAGCCAGGGCCAGACCGTGCCCTGGTGATAGGATCCGTCGCGTTCCACCGGACCACCCTCGTAGCGGGGCGCGTAGCCCGGCTCGTTCGCCGCCAGGCTCCGCGGGCCCATCGGGGTCCAGAGGCGCGCTTCGGCGGCATCGACCACGCCCCGGGCCCGCTCTCCTTCGAGCAGCGCCCACGGGAGCCCGCCGACCGCGAAGAGCTGGTTGGGGCGGAACCGGGTATCCAGGGCGCCCGGCCGGCCTTCGTCGTCGATCACGTCGTAGAGCCCGCCCGCATCGTTCCAGAACCGCGCGCGGAAGGTGGCGGTCGCTCGTCCCGCCACGCGGCCCCAGCGCTCGTCGAACCGGGCGCCGACGAGGAGCGCGTTGATCCAGAGCGCCTGGATCTCCACCGGCTTCCCGATCCTGGGGGTGACCACCCAGTCACCGACCTTCGCATCCATCCAGGTGAGCTGCACGCCGGGCGCCCCTGACTCGAGGAGCCCCGTGTCGTCCATCCGGATCCCATACCGGGTGCCGGCGCTGTAGCCCTCGAGGATGGCGAGCACGGCCCGCTCGAGGCACCTCCGCTCGGCCTGGGGAATACGCCTGCCGGCCGAGTCGAGCGCCTCCAGGAATTCGTGGACCGCGACGATGTACCAGAGCGAGGCGTCGACCGAGTTGAACTCGGGCTCGTCACCCTGCTCGAGAAAGCGGTTGGGGAGCATTCCCTGCGAGACGAGTCCGGCCCACTCGAGGAGGATCGCGCGGGCATCGTCGAGGCGCCCGGTGGCGAGGCAGAGTCCCCGGAGGGCGATGAAGGTGTCTCGGCCCCAGTCGGTGAACCAGGGATAGCCGGCGATGATGGTCTTGCCCTTGCCGCGACGGACGAGGTAGGCGTCGCCGGCCCGCGCCAGCGCGGACCCGAATGCCGCGCGGCGTTCGCGCTCCTGTTCGATGAGATCGGTCGCGACCCGCATCGCGGTGCCACGGGGCAGCCCCGAGGCGCCGCCTTCCTGCTCCGCCGCGAGGACCCAGCAGGCTGCGGTCCCGTTGATCGGCCAGACCAGCTCGCCCGGGGAGAGCAGGTCCATGCGGTGCTCGAACCCGCGGGCCCGTTCTTCCTCGAGCAGGAAGTCGGTGTACCAGACGGGGTCGTGGCGGTACGTGGCGTTGGCGAGACTCAGGACCGCCGGGAGACTCGCATACGGCCGCCAGCGCACCCGTTCCGCGGTCGACTCCGCCGCGGTCTTCGCGGCCTCGTTCCGGTAGTGCAGGGCGTGGCTGTCCCGGCCGGAGAGGAGCGGCCGAACGATGAGCCGGAGGCCCGACTCGGGCCGGGGCAGCGACCAGCGCACGACGGCGGCGGATCGCTCGTGGGACACGAGGAGCTCCTGCACGATCTCGAACCCGTCCTCGAGCCGGAAGGTCCAGGTCGGCCAGGGCTCGTGGGTGAAGGCCGCGAGGCGCGAGACTCCGTCGGGGTGCGTGACATCGGGGAGGTATCGCTGGGTCGACAGCGCGTAGCGCACGCCGTTCCGTTCGAGCCACGCCTCGAAGCCATCGACCAGCACCGCCCGGCCCGAGGGCGGGGTGACCGCGGGGGTCAGGAGCCCGTGATAGCGGCGGGTCCGCCAGCCGCCGACGGTCCCGGAGGCGAAGCCACCGAGGCCGTCGGTTTCGAGGTATTCGCAGGAAAGGCGCTCTGGGGTCAGCATGCGCCGGTAACGCCGGGTGGTTGGGTGCAGTTCCCGCGTGCGCCTGGCACCAGACCTGATGCGAACCGGTCCGCAGATTCCGCCGATGGACGGGAGCCCGCATCTCCCGAATCTGCGAAATCTGCGGACGCAGTTCACCCCCCGTCCTCGAACCCCGGGTAGAGCGTCATCCCGCCGTCGACGAACAGCGTCGTCCCGTGGACGTAGTCCGCCTCGTCGGAGACCAGCCACACCGCGGCGCGGGCGAGGTCGTCCGGCTCGCCGATGCGACGGTAGGGAATCAGCTTCAGCAGCTCGGCGTATGCCTCGGGCGTCTCCCAGGCGGCGCGATTGATCGGTGTCCGGATGGCGCCGGGCGCCACGCTGTTGACCCGGATCCGCTCGGGTGCTACCTCCTGCGCGATGCTCTTCATCAGGAGCGCCACCCCGCCCTTCGAGGCGGCGTAGTTGACATGTCCCGCCCAGGGAATGACCTCGTGCACCGAGCTCACGCACAGGATCTTGCCGAGCGCGCGGCTGCGGGCGGGGTCCATCCCGCGGCGGCGGAACTCCTTCACCGCTTCCCGGGCGCAGAGGAACTGGCCCGTGAGGTTCACGTCGATCACCCGCTGCCACTGCGCCAGCGTCATCTCCGTGAGCCCGGCGTCCTGCTGCAGCCCGGCGTTGTTGACGAGGATGTCGAGGCTCCCGAGCTCCTGCCGGGTCCGCTCGAACAGCGCCAGCACCTGGGCCTCGTTCCCGACGTCGGCCTTCACCGCGACGGCCCGCCGGCCCATCTCCCGGATCCGGGCCACGACCTCGAGGGCCGGCCCCTCCGACGAGGCGTAGTTCACCGCCACGTCGCACCCCGCCTCCGCCAGCGCGAGGGCGATCGCCTTGCCGATCCCCGAGCTCGCGCCCGTCACCAGTGCCCGCTGGCCGGGAAGCAGCCGCGGCACGGGTCGCTGCAGGTCAGCCGGCATGCTGGACCTCCCGGTTGGCGTGCCGGGTGGCGCGCATGGTGGCCATCCCCTGCTCGCCAGGCCCGGCGTGCTGCGGCGGGCAGCGCGGCATGAGCAGCTTGGCGATCAGCCCGGTCCAGCCGGTCTGGTGCGCCGCCCCCACCCCGCGGCCGGTGTCGCCGTGGAAGTACTCGTGGAACTGGAGCAGGTCGCGGAAGTTCGGGTCGGCCTGCAGCTTCGCATGGGTGCCGGAGACCGCCCGCCGTCCCTGGCCGTCCCGCAGGAAGATCCGTCCGAGCCGCCGGCTCAGTTCCTCCGCCACCTCGGCCAGCGTGAGGTAGACGCCCGAGCCGGTGGGACACTCCACCTTGAAGTCGTCGCTGTAGTAATGGTGGAACTTCTGCAGCGACTCGATCAGCAGGTAGTTCACCGGGAACCAGATCGGCCCCCGCCAGTTGGAGTTCCCGCCGAAGAGCCCCGAATCGGACTCGGCCGGCTGGTACTTCACCCTGAGCGGCATCCCCATCACGTGGAATTCGTACGGGTGCGCCTCGTGATGACGCGACAGCGCCCGGATGCCGTAGTCCGAGAGGAACTCCGTCTCGTCCAGCATCCGCGCCAGGAGCCGCTTCATCCGGTGGCCCCGGAGGAGCGACAGGAGCCGCCGCTCGCCCATCCCCGGCTCCTCCCAGCGCGACACCAGCTTCGCGAGGTCGGGACGGTAGTCGAGGAACCACTTGAGCCGGGCGGCGAATTCCGGCAGCTCGTCGAGCAGCGCCTGGTCGATGGTCTCGACCGCGAAGAGGGGGATCAGCCCGACCATCGAGCGGACCTTGAGCGGCACCAGCTGGTTGTCCGGCGTGCTCAGGACGTCGTAGTAGAACTGGTCCTCCTCGTTCCACAGCCCCACCCCGTCGTCGCCGATGTTGGTCATCGCCTCGGCGATATGGAGGAAGTGCTCGAAGAACTTGGTGGCGATGTCCTCGTACACCCGGTTGTGCCGGGCCAGCTCCAGCGCGATCCGCATCAGGTTCAGGCTGTACATCGCCATCCAGGCGGTGCCGTCGGCCTGGTTGATGTACCCGCCGGTCGGGAGCGGCGCGCTCCGGTCGAACACGCCGATGTTGTCGAGGCCGAGGAAACCGCCCTGGAAGACGTTCCGGCCCTGGGCATCCTTCCGGTTCACCCACCAGGTGAAGTTGAGCATCAGCTTGTGGAAGACCCGCTCGAGGAACGCCAGGTCCCCCTCGCCGCCCCGGCGCTTCCGGTCGATCTGGAAGACCCGCCACGTCGCCCAGGCGTGCACCGGCGGGTTCACGTCGCCGAAGGCCCACTCGTAGGCGGGGAGCTGGCCGTTGGGGTGCATGTACCACTCGCGCGTGAGGAGCACGAGCTGGTGCTTGGCGAACGCCGGGTCGATGAGCGCGAAGGGAATGCAGTGGAAGGCCAGGTCCCAGGCCGCGTACCAGGGGTACTCCCAGGTATCCGGCATCGAGATGATGTCGGCGTTGTTGAGATGCTGCCACTCCGCGTTGCGGGCCTGGCGACGGGTCGCCGGCGGGGCGGGCTGCGCCGGGTCCCCGGCCAGCCACTCGGGCACGTCATAGTAGAAGAACTGCTTGCTCCAGATCATGCCGGCAAAGGCCTGTCTCTGCACCAGCCGGGCATCCGCGTCGGTCATCTCGTGCTGCACGTCGGCGTAGAACTCGTCCGCCTCACGCCGCCGGAGGTCGACCAGCCGGTCCACCTCGCCGACCCCGGCCCCGGCGGTCGCCGGGGCGAGACGGGCCCGCACGACCATCGAGCCGCCGGCCGGCACCATCGCGCGGTACCAGGCGGCCGCCTTGGTCCCGGTGCGGCCGGGGTTCACCGCATCGCGGTTCCCCTGAACCACGCAGTCGTGGAACCCATCCTTGAAGTGGCGGCCCGCGGCGGGCGCGCCGAAGAGGCGGGTGGTGTTGGTATCGTTCTCGGTGAAGAGCAGCTCGGGCCCGCCCTCGAGACTCAGCGTCCAGTTGCCCAGCATCGGGTGCGACGCGGCGATCCCCGAGCCGGTCGCGCGGAGCTGGGGCCGGTCGACCCCCTCCCGCCACGACCAGGTGTTGCGGAACCAGAGCTGCGGCAGCAGGTGCAGCTCCGCCGCCTCCGGGCCATGGTTGCGCGCGATGATCCGGACCACGATATCGTCGGCCGCCGCCTTGGCGTACTCGACGGTGACGTCGAAGTAGCGGTCGTCGTCGAAGACGCCGGTGTCGATCAGCTCGTACTCGAGCCCCTGGATCCCGCGCCGCCGGTTCTCCGCCAGCAGCTCCCCGTAGGGGAAGGCGCGCTGGGGATACTTGTAGAGCATCCTGAGATAGGAATGCGTCGGCGTCGCGTCGAGGAAGTAGTACAGCTCCTTCACGTCCTCGCCGTGGTTTCCCTCGCCGTTGGTGAGGCCGAAGAACCGCTCCTTGAGGATGGGATCGCGGCCGTTCCACAGGGCGAGCGAGAGGCAGAGCCGCTGCTCCGCGTCGGAGAAGCCGGCGATCCCGTCTTCGCCCCAGCGGTAGGCGCGGCTCCGGGCATGGTCGTGAGGGAAGTAGTCCCAGGCGGCGCCGTGGGGGCTGTAGTCCTCCCGCACGGTGCCCCATTGCCGTTCAGAGAGGTAGGG
>DASZPT010000206.1:0-6881 GCA_035549935.1 Gemmatimonadales bacterium | reverse complement strand
CGGCCTCGCGGGTGCGCCTCAGGGATCGGGGCCGGATCGCGAAGGGGATGGCCGCCGACCTCGTGGTGTTCGATGCGGCGACCGTGGCGGACACCGCGACGTTCGAGAATCCCTTCAGCTATCCGGTGGGCATCACGGCGGTGCTCGTGAACGGCGCGGTCACGCTGCGGGAGGGACAGCGCGGGGCGCGGCGGGCGGGGAAGGCGCTCAGGCCGGCCTGAGACGGGAAGCCGGCGAGGCGGCCGTTCCCGCGGTTACCGCCGCACCAGCCGGAAGGCGATGTCTCGGCCGAGGCCACCGAAGGCGAGCGAGATCCAGAGCACGGCCAGGTGCTCCAGTTGCCGAGCGCGGGTGAGCGGCCCGGCATTCACCGCCTCGAAGCCGAGCGCGCTCGCGAGCGTGGCCGCCACGGTCATGGCACCGGCATCGTCCCCCGCGTAGAACATCACGGTCGGCGCTCCAGCGTAGACCGGGTCCCGCATGTTGTCGTAGCCGGTGGTGTTGAAGACCTTCACCACCCGGGCATGCGGCGCCATCGCCTGTACCTGCTCGCCGCCGGACTGGCCGCCGGGGCCCGCCTCGAGGGCGAGGCCGGGGCCGAGGGGATTGGTCGCGTCGAGCAGCACGACGCCCTCGAGGAGCGGGCCGAGTTCGGCCAGCGTGGCGGGCACCGCGCCCCAGGGGGTGGCAAGGAGCACCGCGTCCGCTCCGCGGACCGCCTCTCTGGGCGTGGCCACCGAGGCGCCGGCGGGGAGTGCCCCGCCACCCTTCACCGCCGTGGCGCCCTCCGCCGGCCGCCGCACCCCGAAGACCACCTCGTGACCGAGTGCCGCCCACCGCCGGCCGAGGGTACCCCCGACATTGCCGGCCCCGATGATCGCGATGCGCATGGTGGCTACTCTCCCAGGGCGGCGACGATGGCGCGAGCGGTCTCCGCGCCGGAGAAGTTCTGCTTGCCGGTGACGAGGTTGCCGTCGCGGATGGCGAAGCTCCGCCAGCGGAGGTGACGGGTGCCGCGGAGCGGCTGGATTTCCGGGAGGCAATCTGGCAACCTTGGGTTGCACCGAGCAAGAACATACCCGGAACTGCCTTAGGTACTTTTCGGTACCTATGGCCCTCCGGCCGACCCGAGGCCCTCGAGGCCGGGCGACCTGGAGCCGGGTCAACCAGAATCAGTTCGCCGCGGGGATCATGCTCCTGGCATGGTAAGCGGCCCCGAAGAAGCTCGTGCCCCCGCCGCTGCCGCAGTTTCCCGGTGTGCCGGTGCTGTCGACGCTGGTGCTGTCGATGGTGGTGGTGGTGTCCGAGGTACAGGGGCTGCTGCCGAAGGAGCGCGGAGGCTTGCAAGCGGGGCGCCGGGCACGGGCGTCCCCCCCTCATCCCACCCGCCCGGCGTAGAACATCGGCCCGCCGCGCCAGGCGGGAAAGCCGTATCCCGCCACGTACACCACATCGATGTCCGATGCCCGGAGCGCCACACCCTCTTCGAGAATGCGCTCGCCCTCGCTCGCCAGCGCGCCCATCAGCCGCGCGACGATCTCCTGGTCGGTGAGCGGGCGGGGAACGCTGCCCAGCGCGGCCCGGTGCCGTGCGATGAGCTCCGCCACCACCGCCGATTCGCGCGGCTCGCGGGAGCCTTCCGTGTAGTCGTACCAGCCGTCGCCGGTCTTCTGCCCGAACCGGCCCAGCTCGCAGAGGCGGTCCGGCAGCGTCGAGAACTGGTAGCCGGGACGCTCCGCCCGGCGCCGCTTGCGGATCGCCCAGCTGACGTCGTTCCCCACGAGGTCGCTCACCCGGAACGGTCCCATGGCCATGCCGAAGGTCTCTACCGCGCGATCGACCTGCGACGGCGCCGCGCCTTCTTCGACCAGGGCAAAGGCCTGCCGCATGTACTGCTCCAGCATCCGGTTCCCGATGAAGCCGTCGCCGACGCCCGCCACCACCGCGACCTTCCCGAGGCGTTTGCCCAGCGCCAGCGCCGTGAGGAGCGCGTCGGGAGCGGTGGCCCGGCCGCGGACGACCTCGAGGAGGCGCATGACGTGCGCCGGGCTGAAGAAGTGCATGCCCAGCACGTCTCCCGGCCGCGAGGTGCGCTCCGCGATCCGGTCGATGTCGAGGGTCGAGGTGTTGGTGGCGAGGATGGCGCCCGGCGTCATGACCCGATCGAGCCGCGCGAAGACATCCTCCTTCACCTCCATCGACTCGAACACCGCCTCGATCGCGAGGTCGGCGGTGACGAGGTCGTCCCATTGCAGCGTGGGAGTGAGGAGCGCGAGACGCCGGTCCCGCTCTTCCACGGTGAGTTTCCCCTTCTTCACCTGGCCATCGTAGATCGCGCCAATGCGCCCGATCGCGCGGTCCAGCGCGGCGGCATCGGTCTCGAGCAGCGTGACCGGAAGGCCGGCATTGAGGAAGCAGACGGCGATGCCGGAGCCCATGGTGCCGCCCCCGATCACCGCCGCCCTGGTCACCGGCCGGAGCGGTGGGTCGCCCAGCCCCGGGACCTTCCCCGCCGCCCGCTCCGCGAAGAAGGCGTGTCGCAGTCCCTTCGATTCGGGAGACTCCACCAGTTCGAGAAAGGCCTGCCGCTCCAGCGCGAGGCCTGTCTCGAAGTCGCCGGCGGAGGCCTCGATGGCATCGATGGCCCGAAGCGGCGCCGGAAGGGCACGCCCCTGCCGCAGGCGATGGCGGGCGGCGGCACAGCGCTCCGCGACGTCGGGGTCCGGTACCCTCCGGTCACGGGTACGGCGCGGCGGGCCGGCTGCCGCGCTCGCCTGTGCCAGCGCGATGGCCTCGGGCATCGGGTCGCCCTCGGTCACCCGGTCGAGCAGGGGCGTCGCCTCGAGCCGACGGGCCGCCACCGGCTCGCCCCCCACGATCATGTCGATCGCGCGCTCGACACCGAGGAGCCGGGGCAGGCGCTGCGTCCCGCCCGCGCCGGGGAGTAGTCCCAGCTTGACCTCCGGCAGTCCGAGACGGGCATCGCGCGCCGCGACCCGGTGATGCGCGGCCATCGCGAGCTCGAATCCGCCGCCGAGACAGATCCCGGTGATGGCCGCGACCACCGGCTTGGGGCTCGACTCCACCTGCGCGATGAGCTGCCGCAGGTTCGGCGCCCGGTCTTTCGCCTCGGTACCGAACTCCCGGATGTCGGCGCCGCCGGAGAACTGCCGCCCGTCGCCGGTGAGAACGATCGCCCGCACCGACGGGTTGGCGATGGCCTCCTCCAGCGCGATCGCGAGCCGGGCGCGGACCGCGTGGGACAACCCGTTCACGGGGGGGTTGGTGAAGCCGATGACCGCGACGTCGGGGTGCGTCATTCAGGCCGAGTGGGCCCGGAGATTGGCGCGGTCGACCTTGCCCAGGTGGGTGGTCGGGAGGGTATCGACGAAGATGACTTCGCGGGGATGCTTGTACGGCTCCAGCCGCTCGCAGACGAAGGCCTTGAGCTCCTCGGCCAGCCCGTCGCGCCGTTCGCGCGGGATGATGTAGGCGTGCGGCTTGACCAGGCCGGTCGCGTCGGGGACGCCGACCACCGCGACCTGGGAGACCAGCGGATGCTGCAGCAGGCAGCCTTCCACCTCGGTAGCCGAGAGCCATTTCCCCGAGACCTTGAGCAGCTCGTCGGCCCGGCCCCCGTAGACGTAGTACCCGTCGGCGTCACGCCGGATCAGGTCTCCCGTCACCACCCACTCGCCGCGGAAGGTCGCCTGGCTCTTCTCGTGCTGCTGCCAGTACCCCAGCGCGCGCGACCCACCCCGGACCCAGAGATGCCCCACCTCTCCGTCGGGGAGCGGGTTCCCGTCCTCGTCCGCCACCCGGATCTCGAATCCCGGCACCACTTCCCCCAGCGTCCCCCGCCGGATCCGGCCCGGCCGGTTGGAGAGGAAGATGTGCCACATCTCCGCGGTGCCGAGTCCATCCAGCAGGGGGACACCGAAGCGCTCGTCCCAGCGGGCGTGCAGTTCCGCCGGGAGTCCCTCCCCCGCCGAGGTCGCGAGGCGGAGGCAGGAGAAGTCCTGGCGGCCGGCGTCGGGGTGGGAGACCATCTGGTTGATCATGGTGGGCACCGCGATCAGGATGGTCGGGCGGTGCCTCGCGATCCGGGCGAAGAGCACCTCCGCGGTGCAGCGCTCGTCGTAGAGCACCACGGCCGCGCCGGCGGCGAAGGGAAAGAGGAGATTGGAGCCGGTGGCGTAGCCGAAGTAGAGCTTCGGCACCGAGAGGGTGACATCGTCCTCGGTGTACCGCAGCACCTCGCGGGCGTAGCACTGCTGGGTGTTCACGAACGACCGATGCGGCTGGACCGCCGCCTTGGGGCGACCGGTGGTGCCGCCGGAGAAGAGCCAGATGGCGGGATCGTCGCGGTGGGTGGGAAAGTTCTCGACCTGGTCGGCCATCGCCTCGAACCGGGGCGCCCAGTCGGCATTGCCGACGACCACGAGGCGAGGCGCGTGACGGGCGCGGCCGGCGGCGGCGCGGAAGGCATCGGCCCGTTCGGCCGCCACCAGCGCCACGCTCGCCCGGCTGTAGTCGAAGAAGTACTCGATCGCGTCGGGCTTGAGTTCCGGGTTGACCATCACCACGACCGCGCCGATCTTGAGGGTGCCGAACAGCGCCGCCACGAACTCGGCGCCGTCGGGCAGCGCGATGATCACCCGCTGCTCCGGCAGCACGCCCGCGGACCGGAGCAGGTTGGCCATCCGGTTGGCGAGCGCCTGCACCTCGCGATAACTGAGCCGCCCCTGGTCGGTGACGAGGGCGGTGCGGTCTCCCCGTCCCTCCCGGATCCGGGCATCGAGAAAGTAGTCCGCGATATTCACGTGCACCGGCAGGTCGAACGTCATGAGGGAACGTCCCGAGGCAGAGCGGTGAGGACACAATAACCGTGCAGACGCTCGCCGCAATGACCTGGGAGGAGGTCCGGGACCGCGGGTCCCGGAGTGTCGCCATCCTCCCGGTGGGCGCGCTGGAAGCGCACGGCCCGCACCTCCCCCTCGAGACCGACGTGATCATCGCGCAGGCGATGGCCCGGGCCGGGGCCGAACGCCTGGCGGTCCGCGGCATCGACGGTCTGATCCTGCCGCCGCTCAGCTATACCGCGGCGCGGTTTGCCCGCGGCTTCAGCGGCACGATCTCCCTCCGCCCGGAGACGGTGACCGCCATCCTCGTCGACATCGCCGCCGACCTCGGGCGCCAGGGATTCGGCCTCCTCGCGATCGCCAACGCGCACCTCGACCCCGCGCACCTTCGTTCCCTCGACGCCGCCGTCGACGAGATCCGGCGGCGGGGTGGCATCGGCGTCGCGTTCCCCAACCTCACCCGCAGGCCATGGGGAGGACGCCTGGGCGAGGAGTTCCGGAGCGGCGCCTGCCACGCGGGGCAGTTCGAGACGTCGATCGTCCTGGCCGAGCGTCCCGACCTCGTGCGGGAGGCGGTGCGGGCGAACCTGGCACCGAACCCGGCCTCGCTCTCGCAGGCGATCCGGGACGGCAAGGAGACCTTCGAGGAAGCCGGGGGGCCGCGGGCCTACTTCGGCTATCCGGCCCAGGCCACCGCGGCCGAGGGGCGCGCGACGGTCGAGACGCTGGGCGCGATCCTGGAGGAGTCGGTGCAGGCCGAGCTCGGCACGGGGACGCGCGCGTGAGTTCACTCGCCGGGCGGGTGGCGGTGGTGACCGGTGGGGGCCGGGGCATCGGCGCCGCCACCGCACGGGCCCTCGCGGCGAGCGGGTGCCGGGTGGTGCTCGCCGCCCGGAGCGGTGAACAGCTCGACCGCGAGGTCGCCGGGCTCGAGGCCGCCGGTCACTCCGCGCGCGCGGTGGTGTGTGACGTGACCAGCGAGACCAGCGTCGCCGAGCTGGCCCGCGCCGCGGGCGAGCTGGGGCCGGTGGCGATCCTGGTGAACAATGCCGGCGTCGCCTCGTCGGTGTCGCTCGCGAAGACGGCGCTCGCCGAATGGAACCGGGTGATGGCGGTGAACGCGACCGGCGCCTTTCTCTGCACCCGGGCGTTCCTCCCGGGCATGGTCGACCGGCACTGGGGCCGGGTGGTGAACGTCGCGTCGACCGCCGGACTCGCGGGGGCGAAGTACATCGCCGCGTACAGCGCCTCCAAGCACGCGATGCTGGGGCTCACCCGCTCCGCCGCGGCGGAGGTCGAGGGCACCGGGGTGACGGTGAACGCGGTCTGCCCCGGTTTCGTCGACACCGAGATGACGGGGGAGACGCTGGACCGCATCGTCACGAGGACCGGCCGCACCCGGGAGCAGGCGCTGGCCGCCGCGCTGGCATCGGCGGGACAACGCCGCCTGGTCACCGCCGACGAGGTGGCGCGCTCGGTGGTCGAGTTCTGCGCCGACGTTGCGTCCCCGCCCAACGGCCAGTCCCTGGTTCTCAATGGAAACGACTCCGTGAGCCGATTCGACATCATCAACCCCGAGACGCTGGGCGCGCCCAGGGGGTTCAACCACGGGCTCCTCGCGCCCCATGGGGGGCGGCTGCTGCTGGTGGCGGGTCAGACCTCGCCCGGCGGCGATTTCGTGAGCCAGTTCAGCCGAGCGCTCGCGCGCGTGGTGGAGGTCGTACGCCAGGCCGGCGGCAGCGCCACCGACATCGGCCGCCTCACGGTGTACGTGACCGACATCGCCGAGTATCGCGCCAGCCTCAAGCGCCTGGGGCCGGAGTACCGGCGGCTGATGGGCAGTCACTACCCGGCGATGGCGCTGGTCCAGGTGACGGCGCTGGTCGATCCCGGCGCGATGGTGGAGATCGAGGGGACGGCGGTGGTGGGCGGGTAGGCGGGTAGGCGGGTAGGTCGGGGGGCGTGAGGAGCGGGACGTAAGTGAGCGGGTCCCGATTGAGGGACGAGCCTGAGAGCGAA
>DASZPT010000205.1:0-3820 GCA_035549935.1 Gemmatimonadales bacterium | reverse complement strand
GGCATCCGCCAGGCGGACTGGACCAAGGACCTGACCCTGCTGGTGCAACGCTCATGACCCGCCACGCACTCCTGCTCCTGGCCTGCGCCCTCGCCGGGACCGGCTGCCGGAAGGACGCCGGTGCGGGCGCAAGCGCTACCGTGGGCGACCTCGTGGTCGACCACGCCTTCGCCTACGAGCCGATCACCGCGGCAAGCGGCGCCGCCTACTTCCGCGTCCGCAACAGCGGAAGCGTGGCCGACACGATTCTCGAGGCGTCGTCCCCCGTGGCGCGCGGCGCCATGTTCCACGGCAGCAATATGGGACATCTCGAGGGGCTCGAGATTCCCGCCGGCGGCGAGATCGAACTCAAGCCCGGCGCGACCCACCTCATGCTCTCCGATTTCTCCGCCCCACCCGCGGCGGGCGACTCCCTCGTGCTCACCCTGCGCTTCGCCCACGCCGGCAGCCTCACCCTGAAGCTCCCGGTCCGCCGGTACGGCCAATGACCTGGTGGTGTTCGGCCACCGGTGAGCTCTGGACCTGGAGTTGGCGGGCGTACCCCGGCGTGTGGATGCTGGTGGCCCTCCTGTTCGGCTGGTACTGGCGGCGCGTGCATCTGCGGGAAGGGCTGCCCCTTTCGCCCTGGTTCATGGTGGGGCTCCTCTGCATCTGGGCCGCGCTCGACTGGCCCATCGGCGCCCTCGGCGCCGGCTACCTCGTGAGCGTCCACACGGTGAGCTACATCCTGCTCGCCCTCGTCGCTCCCCCGTGCCTCATCCTCGGCATTCCCGCGCCGGTGATCGACGCGGCCTGGCGCTCGCCGCGGGCGGGCCCGGTACTCCGCCTCGCCATCCGGCCCTGGTTCGCGCTCACCGTCTTCAACGTCGCGCTGTTCCTGACGCACCTCCCCGGCGTCGTCGACACCCTGATGGCGAGCCAGGTCGGCGCCTTCGTGGTCGACCTGGCCTGGCTCCTCGGTGGCCTCGCGCTCTGGTGGCCGGTCATGGGGGTGGAGCCCGGCAAGGCGCCGATGCGCCGGCCGCTCAAGATGGCCTATCTCTTTGCTTCGACCCTCCCGCCGATCATCCCGTCGGCGTTCCTGACCTTCGCCGAGTATCCGCTCTACGCGACCTATGAGCTCGCCCCGCGGGTCTTTCCCATTCTGACGGCACAGCAGGATCAACAGGTGGCTGGATTGCTGATGAAGCTGGTGGGAGACCTGCCCGTCTGGTTCGCCTTCGGTGTGATCTTCTTCCGCTGGGCTCGCGACTCGAACGTGACCGCACCGCCGGTTCACCCCGACTCGCTCCGGAGCACCGTCGCGCGATAGTCTACTTCTCCACTCCCCCCTCCCCCTTGTGCCCCCGCTCCCGCTCCGGCCGCCAGCTTGGGCGCTTCCACCCCGGAGCGAAGGACGGCGGATGACCACCACCCCGGCGGGCCAGGTCGAGATGCGGCGCGGCCAGGTCGGCCAGCTGCTGAGCCAGGGCCATGTCGGTCCGGGTGAATCGCTCCGCGCCCTGCGCGGTCATGGCCATGGCACCGAAGATCTTGCCGCCGGCGCGAAGCGGGACCACCAGGACCGTGAGCGCCTCGGCTGATTCATCCTGGCTCGAGAGCAGGTAGGGAACCTCCCCCCGCACCACACTCGCGACGCCGGTACCCTCGATCGGCTCCTGCGGCAGGTCGGCGAGCGGCGTCACGGACCCCGGGCGTACCACCGCCACCCGCGCCTCGTCGTTGAGACGGACCGCGAATTCCAGCGCCGACACCGGGAGCACCGCGGAGGCCTGCTGTACGAAGAGCTTGCTTCCTTCGCCGAGGAACGGCGTGGTCGCGAGGAGTTCGGCCACGCGGGCCAGGTGCATCGGCACGTGCCGCAGCACGTCGAACTGCCCTCGGAGCACGCTGTACTGCCACGCCAGCACCAGGCTCTCGACCTTGGGAGAGAGCAGCGCGCCCACCCGATCGAGCAGCGCCAGGTCCTCCGCCCGGTAGAAGCCCGGGCCCGCGCTCCCGAGCAGCAGGAACCCGACCGGCCGCTCCACCACCCGCAGCACCGTCCCGACCAGGGACCTCGGCGGCTCCTCCGGCCCGCGCACCGTCACGAGCTCCGGCATCACCAGATCCTGCGCCGTCGAGGTGTCGTCGAGGATGAAGCCGGTGCGGTCGCCGAAGAGCCTCGCGGGATCGAGCGTCGCCCGCGGAATGCCGAGCGCCGGATCGCCCCAGAGCGACCCGTGGCCGTGAAGACCGAGTCGATACAGGAGTTCACCCGTCGAGTCGGGAATCAGCAGCTCGTAGGCATCGTGCGGCAGGATCGGCTGGAGCGCGAAGGAGAGCGCGAGCATCAGGTCGCGCGGGGTACCGGCCCCGCCAATCGCGTCCGACAACCCCTCGAACAGCTCCCCTTCCCGCGCCTGGTCGCGCACCCGCTCCACTCCCGGGACGACCACGTCGGCCTCGGGCGGGGCGGCCACGACCGGGACGTCGTCCCCGTTCGCACGGGTCACCCGCGCCAGCATCGGCGCCATCACGCTGATGGCCGATTCGAGCAGGTGCTCCGCCCGCATCCCGTAGGCGTGGGGGGTGAACGAGGCCAGGAGGAGCAGGGCAACATCCTGGCCGCCGTGGCGCACCGGACGGAGGAGCACTGAGCCGTACCCTGCCCGCCGGATCCGGTCCTCGACGTCGTCAAGGATCAGCTGGTTGGCCAGCGGCTCCGCCCGCGGCACGCCGAGGTTGTCCTGGGCCAGGGCCTCGGGCTCGATCAGGATAGGGTCGCCCTCCGGGCCATACAGCCACAGCGCGAAGAGGTCAGTGACGAGCTCGGACCGGAGGGCGTCCGCGACCGCTTCGTACCACGCCTTCAGCACGTCCACATCGTGGACCCGCGTCCGGGGGTGAAGCAGCGGGATCAGCTGCCGGAAGTCGATTTCGCCCTTGGCCATATGGCCCTAATGGAGCAGTCTCCGTGCCCCCCGGCTAGACCCGTGCTTCTGCCAGATACCCCCTCCCCCTACTTGCATACCCCTGGACCCTATGCTAGAATGGCTGCCAGCGAACCACTCAAGAGATCGAGTCCAGGCCAGACCCGGAGCCAAACAGCCCAGGCAACATGGAGGCAAGCCCATGAAAGACATCACGTTATCCATCAGCGGAATGAGCTGCGGCCACTGCCTCCACGCGGTCAGCAAGGCCATCGCGGCCGTTCCCGGTGTGGAGGTCAAGTCGGTGCAGATCGGCCGCGCCCAGGTCCGTGTGCCGGAAGCGGGTGGGGCAGACCAGGCGTTGAAGGCCGCCGTCGAGAACGCCGGGTACAAGGTCGAAGGCCTGATTGCTGGCTAACTAGGAGGGTCGGATGGACGGGACGCAATGGACCGTCACCCTGCTCGGGTTCCTGGGGATCGTCTGGGTGAACTGGTACTTCTTCGTCGCGGGGCGCCGGACCGCCGGGGCCGCCCCGGCGGCGGTGGCCGGGGTGCAGGAGGTGCCGATCGTGGTCGACGGTGGCTATTCCCCCTCGACCGTGGCGGTGGACCTGGGCCGGCCGGTCCGGCTCCTCTTCGACCGTCGGGACCGGGGCAGTTGCACCGAGGAAGTGGTGCTCCCCGACTTCGGGGTCCGCCGCTTTCTCCCCACGGGCGAAACCACGCCGGTGGAGTTCACCCCCGCGAAGGCCGGGGCCTACGAGTTCGCCTGCGGGATGGGGATGGTCCGCGGCAGGCTGATCGTACGGGAGCGGTAGCATGGCGACGACGACGACCCTCGATGTGAGCGGCATGACCTGCGCCGCCTGCAGCGCCCGGGTGGGCCGGGCGCTCAAGCAGGCGCCCGG
>DASZPT010000204.1:0-3704 GCA_035549935.1 Gemmatimonadales bacterium | reverse complement strand
CACCGGGGCCTCGCCCTCGTCGCCCAGGGCCCGATGGATCGCCCGGAGCAGCAGATCGCGCCGAGGCGGCCGCATGCGCCGGCGTCGGAGCACGAGGAAGACGAGGCCCAGCGCCACCACTGCGGCGACGATGGCGAGGCTGCGGTTGAGCCGGCCCACCACCCGGTTGATCGACTCCCACTCGGCCCCGACCGTGGTGCCGACCCACACCAGGAAGGCGTACCAGAGCATCGTCGCCAGGATGACCGGGACGAGCGTGACCATCACCGGCAGGTTCACGAGACCGGCGAAGGGGGCCACCACCGACCGAAAGCCGGGGAGAAGCCGGCCCAGGAAGATGCCCAGCATCCCGAAGCGGAGATATTCGCGTTCGAGGGCCACGATCGCGTCGGCCGGGAGCAGGCGCCGGCCGAGCCGGCTGCGGCGGAATTGCTTCTGAAAGCGGCGAGAGAGGAGGTAGACCAGGACCGTGCCGCCGAGATTCGCGGCGCACGCCACCAGCCAGATGGCGGTACCGGTCACGCGCCCGTGCTGGGTGAGGAAGCCGCCGATGGCCACGGCGAGGTCCGACGGGGCCGGGGGAAAGACGTTCTCGACCAGCGTCGCCGCGGCGATGACCGCGTAGACCGTTCCGGAGGAGAGCTCGAGCAGCCAGCCGACCAGCCGCTCCATCAGGCCGGACCGATGGTCACCACCGCCATCACGGCGATGCCTTCCCCTCGCCCGATGAACCCCATTCCCTCGTTGGTCTTGGCCTTGAGACTCAGCCCGTCGGCCGCGATGCCCGTGGCGGCCGTCAGGACCCCGTGCATGGCCGGGAAGTGAGGCCCGAGCTTCGGGCGTTCGGCGATGACGGTCACGTCCGCCTGGAGCGGGGCGAACCCCCGTGCCCGCACGAGGGCCACGGCTTCACGGAGGAGCACGATCGAGTCGGCACCCTGGTACCGGGGATCGGTATCGGGAAAGTGGCGTCCGATGTCGCCCAGCGCGGCCGCACCGAGCAGCGCATCGGTCAGTGCGTGGGCCACCGCGTCGCCGTCGGAGTGCCCGGCGAGCCCCCGGTCGAAGGGGATGGTGACGCCACCGAGGATGAGTGGCCGGCCGGGTGCCAGCCGGTGGGAGTCGTAGCCGATCCCGACGCGGAAGGTCATGCGCCGCCGGGTCAGGCCGCGGCGGTAGCGGCCGCCTCCTCGATGATCGAGTAGTCCTGGCGGCGGCGCCGGGGGACGAAACCGGCACCGGTGATGTTGCGCTCGATCTGCTCCACCGTGGTGCGGAACGTGGTCCCGGCCGCGGAGACGACGTTCTCTTCCATCATCAGGCTGCCGTAGTCGTTGGCGCCGAACCGGAGCGCCACCTGCCCGACCTTGTGGCCCATCGTCACCCAGGACGACTGCATGCTCGGCACGTTGTCGAGCACGATCCGCGCGATGGCCAGGGTTCGCAGGTAGGTGACCGCGTCGGTCTTCCTGACGTGCGACATCTCCGGCGTCCCCTCGGGCTGGAGCGGCCAGCAGATAAAGGCGGTGAAGCCACCGGTGCGCCGCTGCACCGCGCGTACCCGGAAGAGATGCTCGATTCGGTCCTCCGCCGTCTCCCCCATCCCGTACATCATCGTGACCGAGGTCCGCATCCCCTGCCGGTGCGCCTCTTCCTGCACGCCGAGCCATTCGTCGGTCTGGGCCTTCTTCGGGGCCACCCGCTGCCGGATCCGGTCGACCAGGATCTCGCCGCCGCCGCCCGGGATGCTGTCGAGCCCCGCCTCTCGGAGCTGGCGCACCACCTCGGGCACGCTCATCCGGAAGCGTTCGGAGAAGAAGACCACCTCCGACGGGGAGAAACCGTGGATGTGGATCCGGTGGTTCGCCTTGATATACCGGAGCAGGTCGAGGTACCACTCGAACGGGATGTAGGGGTTGTGCCCGCCCTGAAAGAGGATCTGGACGCCGCCGATCGCCTTGCACTCGTCGATCTTCCGGCCGATCTGCTCGAAGGACAGCACGTACCCTTCGCCGTGCTTCGGGCGGCGGTAGAAGGCGCAGAAGCCGCAGTCCGCCACACAGACGTTGGTGTAGTTGATGTTCCGGTCGATGATGTAGGTGACCGTCGGCTCGGGGTGCTTCTGCCAGCGCACCTTGTCCGCCAGCTCGCCGAGCTCGAGAAGGCTGGCGCGCTGGTAGAGGTCGAGATACTCGCGGAATTCGCCGGAAGTGCGATCGATGGTGTCCATGGTGCCGAGGCCTAGGCCGCGCTGATGAAACTGAGGCTTCCGTCCGGCACCAGGCCATCCTGGGTGAGTCGGCGGAAGAAGTCCGTGAGCCCGGCAAGGTGCCGGTAGGAGAAGCCGTAGTCGAGGTCGCCGAGGTAGGACCGGCAGACCGCGCGATCGATCCCGGTGGTCGCCCACGCCTGGTCGGCGAGGAGGTCGAGGTGGGCCAGTCCCCACGCGCGCGCCTCGAGGAGCCGGGCGTGGACCGCCCGGACCGCGCCCTGATCGGCGGTGCGGCGGGCGGCCCACACGGCGAACACGAACGGAAGCCCCGTCCATTCCTTCCACGCGGCGCCGAGATCCACCTGCACCGGGTAGTGCCGGCGGGCGGCCAGCAGCAGCGCCGAGTCGCCGATGACGAGCACCGCGTCGTGCGGGTAGCCCGCCAGCGCGTCGAGGTCCGAGGGCTCGGCCCGGACCGTCGCGTAGCGCGGAGTCACGGCCCAGCGGTGCCGGAAGAGCAGCTCGAGCAGCAGGATCGAGGTTCGCGAGGAGCTGGTGCGGAGCACGGGAGCGCCATGCAGCTCGGTCACCGGCTTGCGGCTGAAGAGCATCACGCTGTGCACCGGCCCGTCGCAGCTGATCGCCATCTCGGGCAGCAGGTGGTACGCCGCCGCGTCGCGGGCGTACTCCACCGCCGAGATCACGCTCAGGTCGAGCTCCCCGGCCGCCAGCAGGTCGTTCAGGTCCGAGGCCGTCCCGCTCACGAGATCCGCCGGGACCCGCACCAGGCCACGGTCGATCGCCCCGTAGACCGGGTAGCAGTTGATCCAGGGGAGGCGGCCCAGCCTCATGCGGCGTGCACCACCGGGGCCGACGCGCCCCGCCCGGTCAGGGGATCGGGTTCGAAGTCGTCGAACGCCTCCCGCACCGGCTGGTAGAGACTGTTCCGCTCCACCGGCCGCCGCCCCGCCCCGCGAATCAGCTGGACCAGGTCCATGTACTGCATGTGCATGTCGGTCCGGGCGCCGGCCTCGTGATAGACCCGCTCGTAGACCACCGTGCCCTCGACGTCGTCGCACCCGAAGGTCAGCGCGATCTGCGAGAGGAACGGCGTCACCATCGGCCAGTGGGTCTTCACGTGGGCGATGTTGTCCAGGAAGAGCCGCCCGACGGCGATGTTCTTGAGGTCCTCGTACCCGGTCGTCGCCGTGCCAACCCGGCCCAGCTCCTCGCCCAACTCGTTGTTGTCGGGGTGATAGGCGAGCGGAATGTAGGTCAGGAAGCCGCCGGTCTCGTCCTGCAGGCTCCGGAGGGCGGCGAGATGCTCGATCCGGTCGGCCGCGGTCTCCACGTGGCCGTAAAGCATGGTGCAGTTGCTCGGGATCCCGAGCTGGTGCGCCTCGCGATGCACCGCGAGCCACTCCTGGCCCGTCAGCTTCCGCTCCGCGATCGTCGCGCGGACGGCGGTGCTGAACACCTCGGCGCCGCCGCC
>DASZPT010000203.1:0-6781 GCA_035549935.1 Gemmatimonadales bacterium | reverse complement strand
GCCCTGGCCGCGGCCATCGGCCAGCGGGAGAGCCGCCCGGAGCAGCAGGACTGGCGGGCGTCGTCGTACCTTCCCGGGCCGCGCGGCGCCCGGGGGCTCGCCGACGGGCTCGCCCGCCTCGGGGTGACGGTGCAGCGCTGGCGTGGTTCGATCCGGCAGCTCCGCGCCGACAGCGCCACGGGGCGCACCATCCTCGCCCTGGTCGACCCGGCGATCCGCCTCAGTCCCGCGGAGATCCGCGCGGTGCTCGCCTGGCAGGATTCGGCCGGCGGCGGGGACCTCCTGCTCGCCGGGCAGGGCGCGGAGCGGGTGATGGGCTGCTTCGGCTACCAGACCGATCCGCGCCCGCGCGACAGCGTCCGGGTGCGGGCGTCCGGCAACTGGCCCGAGCTGGGCGCGGTCCTCGCGGCCTCGGATTCGGTGGTGATCGATTCGAGCGGTGCGATGGACCGCGGGGTCTGGTCCTGCGCGGTCCCGGCCTATACCCGGATCGACACCCTGCTCACCGCCACGACGGGGCGGGTGGTCGCGCTCCGGCTGGTGCGGGCGGACACGGACCGGGAGGTTCTCCTCCTCGCCGACGCGGGGCTGCTGCGCAACCGCGCGCTCCGGGAAACCGACGCCGGGCCCTGGGCCCTCGGCCTCTTCGCCGGGCGCTATGCGCGCGTGATCTTCGAGGAGCAGCACCAGGGGTTCGGCGAGGGCGGATCGCTGGCCGACGCGACCCTCGCCTGGAGCCGGCGCTCGCCGCTGGGCTGGAGTGCCTGGCAGCTGGCGCTGGTGGGCGCGATGATGCTCCTCGCCGGGGCGATCCGGTTCGGCCCGATCCGCACGGTGATCGTCCGCAAGCGCCGCTCGCCGCTCGAGCATGTGCGGGCCCTGGCGACGGCGCTCGCCGCCGCGAAGGGCCACGACGTCGCCATCGGCGCGGTGGTCCAGGGCCTCCGCCGCCGGCTGCTGCCGGCGGGCCAGCGGGGCCGCACCGACTGGCGCCGGTGGGTCGGGCGGCTGTCCCAGAATGTCCGGAGTCCCCGCGGGCGCGACGCGGTCGCGACGCTCGAATCACTGACCCGGCCGGGTCAGCCGCCGGAAGGCGTGCTGCGGGCCGCCAACGCCGTGGAGGATGTGTGGGAGGAATTGCGCCCCTGACGACCGAGGAGGCCCGCGGGCACGCGGTCTCCGCCCGGGGATTGCTGGAGCAGCTGGGCCGGGTGATCCTGGGCCAGGAGGCGGTGCTGCGGGAGACGGTGCTGGCGCTGATGGCGCGGGGGCACGTGCTCTTCGAAGGCGCGCCCGGCACCGCCAAGACGCTGCTGGTGCGCACCCTGAGCCAGGCGCTGGGCCTCACGTTCCGCCGGATCCAGTTCACGCCCGACCTGATGCCGAGCGACATCACCGGCGTCAACCTGCTCACGCCGCAGGGGGACTTCACCTTCCGGGCCGGCCCGCTGTTCGGGGACCTGGTCCTGGGTGACGAGATCAATCGCGCCCCGGCCAAGACCCAGGCGGCGCTTCTCGAGGCGATGCAGGAGCGGCACGTGACGGTGGACGGTACCAGTCACCCGCTCTCCGCCAGTTTCACGGTGTTCGCCACCCAGAACCCGATCGAGTTCGAGGGGACCTATCCGCTTCCCGAGGCGGAACTCGACCGCTTCCTGGTGAAGAGCCTGCTGGGGTACCCGGACGAGGCCGCCGAGCGGGGCGTGCTGGTGCGGGTCCTGGAGGGATTCGAGGCGTCGGAGCCGGCGAGCTTCGGGGTGAGCCAGGTGCTGGATGCCGGGGGCCTCGCGGCCCTCCGCGCCGCGGTGCGCCGGGTGCACGTGGAGCCGAGCCTCATCGCCTACATCACGTCGCTGGTCCGGGCCACGCGGGACGCGCCGGCGCTCACGCTGGGGGCCTCGCCGCGGGCGAGTGTCGCGCTGCTCAAGCTGGCCCAGGCGGCGGCGATCATGGACGGGCGCGAGTACGTGATCCCCGACGACGTGAAGCGGCTCGCGCCGCCGGTGCTCCGTCACCGGGTCGCGGTGGCGCCGGAGCTCGAGCTCGAGGGGGTGACACCCGACCAGGCGCTCCGCACGATCCTCGAGCGGATCGAAGCGCCCCGCTGACCGCCGCGTGATCTACCTCCCCGCCCGCCGCTGGTATCGCGTCGCCGCGCTCCTCGCGCCGGTGGCGCTGCTCGGGTTCTGGTGGCCCGGGGCGGCGGGATTGCTCATCGTCCTCGACCTGCTCTGGCTGCTTGCGGCGCTGGTCGACGGGTTCCGGGCCGCGGGCATCGACCCGGCCGCGATCACGATCGTCCGCGAGCCCCCGCCGGCGTTCTCCGTCGGGCGGCGGCTCTCGATCGTCTATCGCTGGAGTCACCCCTACCGCCGGCGGCTGGTCCTCTGGGTGAAGGAGACCTTCCCGGCGATCCTGCAGCCGGAGCTCGCGGGAGACCGGGTCCTGGCGCTTCCACCCGAGGCGACCTTCCGCGAGGAGATCCCGGCCCTGCCGCTCGCGCGCGGCAAAGGCACGGGGGGCCGGCTCTCGCTCCGCCTCCTCGGGCCGTGGGGCCTGGTCTGGCGCCAGGTGCGCCGGGACCTTCCCTGGCAGGCGACGGTCTATCCCAACCTGGTGGGCGCGTCGCTCCGCTCGCTGCCGACCCAGACGCAGCGGCGGCGGGAAGCGGGATTCCGCAACGTTCGCCGGCTGGGCGAGGGGCGATTGTTCGAGAGCCTCAAGGAATGGGTGCCGGGCGAGGACACCCGGAACATCGACTGGAAGGCGACGGCGCGCCGGGGGAAGGTGATGGCGCGCCAGTACGAGGACGAACGCCGGCAGCAGGTCCTGATCGTGATCGACGCCGGCCGGATGCTCACCGCCGAGGTCGACGGCCGGGCGCGGCTCGAATCGGTGGTGGAGGCGGCGCTCCACCTCGCGCACAGCGCGGAAGAGCACGACGACAACATCGGCCTGATGGTCTTTGCCGACGAGGTCCAGCAGTTCATTCCCCCGGCGCGCGGGCGGCGGGCGCTCCGCGCGGTGCTCGACGCGCTGGCCTCGATCGAGGGAAAGCTGGTCGAGCCCAACTATCCCGCCGCGTTCGCCTTCCTCGCCGCGCGGAACCGGAAGCGGGCGCTCACGGTGCTCTTCACCGACGTGATCGACCGGACGGCGAGCGAGGCGCTGGTGGCGCAGGTGGGGACCCTCCGCCCGCGGCACCTCCCGCTGGCGGTGGCGCTCCGGGACCCGGCGCTCGAACGGGTGGCGACGGTGCGCCCGCACACCACGGGCGAGGCGTACGAGCGGGCCGCGGCGGAAGAACTGCTGCAGTCGCGGGAAGAGGCGCTCGCGGACATGCGCACCCGCGGGATCATCGTGCTCGACGTCCCGCCGGCGGGAGCGAGCGCCGCGGTGGTGGAGCAGTACAACACCCTCAAGCGCCGCGGCGCGCTCTAGCCCCGCGGCCGGACCGTCATGCCGCGCCCGATCGTCCATCTCATTCCCCACACCCACTGGGACCGGGAGTGGTACCTCCCGCTCGGCGCCCTGCGCGCGCGGCTGGTGGCGATGGTCGACGACCTGGTCGCGCTGCTGGGGCGCGAGCCCTCGATCCCCGGCTTCCTGCTCGACGGGCAGAGCGCGCTGCTCGACGATTATCTCGCGCTCCGCCCCGAACGCCGGGCGCTGGTGGACGATTTGGTCCGGACGGGACGGATCGACACCGGCCCGTGGTACATCCTCGCCGATGAGCAGATCCCCGGCGGCGAATCGCTGCTCCGCAACCTCGCGCTCGGCCGGTCGTTCGCGGTCGGTCCCGGCGGCTCCCCGGTGATCTACTCGCCGGACGCCTTCGGCCACCCGGCGGCGCTGCCCGCGATCGGGCGGGAATACGGTCTCCGCTACGCGGTGGTCTGGCGGGGCGCCGATCCGGGTCATTTCCTCGGGAAGGATCTCGGCTGGTGGCGCGCGCCGGATGGCGGGCGGGTGCTCACCTATCACCTGCCGCCGGACGGGTACGAGATCGGCTCCAACCTGCTGGTGGACGACGGGGCGCTGCCCGGGGCATGGGCCCGGGTACGGGAGGCGGTGCTGCCGCGCGCCGCGACCCGCCACATCGCGGTCTTCGTCGGGGCCGACCATCACGCGGCGCCTCCCGACCTGGCCAGCCTCCCGGAGCGGCTCCGCCGGGTCGACTCGACGGTGGAGTTCCGGCTCACGCGGCTGCCGGCGTACTTCGCCGCCGTCGAGGAGGTGGCGGGGCCGCTGCCTGAATTCGAGGGGGAACTGCGCTCGTCGTACGGCTACACCTGGACGCTGCAGGGGACGCTCGCCACTCGCGCGCCGCTCAAGCGCCAGAACGGCGCCGCGGAACTCCTCCTTACGCGGCAGGCGGAACCGCTCGCGGCGCTGGCGCGCCTGTGGGAGGATGGCAGCGCCGCGGTCCTCCGGCAGGCGTGGCGGGAGGTGGTCTCCTGCCACTTCCACGATGCGATCTGCGGCTGCTCCAGCGATCTCGTGGCCCGCGCGGTGACCGTGCGCCTGGATGATGCGACTCACGCGGGCGAGGAGATCGTCCGCGGGTCGCTGCAGGCGATGATGGGGCACGATCCCGACCTGGCCCGGACCGGCGGTGGGGCCCCGGCTCGGCTCGCGATCTGGAACGGCGCCGCGCGGGCCCGCGGCGGGGTGGTCCTCGCGGAGGCCGCATTCTTCGTGCGGGACGTGCTGGTCGGCCCGCCGGGCGGACGGGTTCCGCGGCAGGGCCCGGGGTTCGCCCCCTTCACGCTCAGGGAAGTCGCGAGCGGCATGGTGGTGGCGCCGCAGCTGCTGTCGATCGAGCCGGCGCTCGAGCGCCGGGATGCGCGGCGACACTATCCCGACCAGGACCAGGTGGAGCGGGTGCGGTTCGCGCTGCCACTGCCGCGGAGCCTCCCCGGCTTCGCGCTCCGGCTGATGGAGCAGGTCCCCGGGGGTGCGGAGCCGATGGAGGAGTTCGCCGGCGCCGCCGCACGCCGGGTGTGGAATGGGCGACTGGTGGCGACGGTCGAAGCCGAAGGCACCCTCGAGCTCGAGGAGCCGGTCAGCGGCCAGCGCTATCCCGGCCTGTTGCGCATGGAGAGTGAGCTCGACCGGGGCGACACCTACAGTTTCTGCCCGGTGGCCGGTGACCGGCCGGTGACGTCCCGCACGCGGGTGCGGCCGGTCGTGCGTGCGGCGGGGCCGCTGGTCGCGGCATTGAGCTGGCGGGGGCAGCTCGTGACCCGCGTCCCGGCCGACGCGCGCCGCGGCGGGCGGGTGCGCTGGGACCACACGATCGAGCTGGTCGGCGACACGCCGGCGCTCCGGGTGCGGGTCGCGCTCGACAACGGGGCGAAGGACCACCGGCTCCGGCTCCGTCTGCCGACCGGGCTCACGCGAGGGAGGGTCCGGGCGGGGGCGCCGTTCGGCTGGGTCGAGCGCGGGGTGGTGCGGAGCCGGCGGCCCCGCGGCGAGTGGCCGGTGGCGACCGCGCCGGCCCATCGCTGGGTGGCCGCTGCGGCCGGGCGACGGGGACTGGCGCTCTTTGCCCCGGGGCTCGTCGAGTACGAGTGGACTGCCTCCGGCGACCTGCTGGTGACGCTCCTCCGTTCGGTGGGGGAACTCTCCCGGGCCGAGCTGCCGAGCCGTCCGGGCCACGCCGGCTGGCCGACGCCGACCCCCGACGCCCAGTGTCTCGGCCCGGACCTGGTCGAGCTCGGGATCGCCCCGATCACGGCGCAGGAGCTCGATGCGCCGGCGCGGCTGGAGGAGATCTGGGAGGATCTCTTCGTGCCGCCACTCACACGGTGGGAGCGCGACCCGACGTCGCTGCCGGTGCCGCCGCTGCCGAGCGTGGAGCTCGAAGGCGCGGGGCTGGTCTACTCCGCCTGCCTGCCCGGCCCCGAGCGGGGCGCTCTCGAGCTCCGCTGCTTCAACGCCTCCACCGAGCCGGTCGAGGGAGCCTGGTGCCTGGGTCTGCCGGTGGTCCGGGCGTCCCGGACCCGGGCCGACGGCGCCCTGATCGCTCCACTCGCGATCGACCCGGCCACCCCGACACGGGTTCCTTTCACAGCCGGCGGGCGTGAGATCGTCACCGTCTCCCTGTTGTTCGCTCCTGTCTGATCACCCTCCGGAGGAACCATGCGCCTGGCCGCGCTCCTGCTGGTTGTCGTGACCGCCCCGCTCGCCGCCCAGCAGAAGGAAGTGCTCGACGTGCCCGGGGCCGTCGCCGGGTTGCCGTTCTCGCCGGCGATCAAGGTGGGGAACATCATCTACCTGTCGGGCCAGCTGGGGAACAGGATGGGGACCCGCACGCTGGTGCCCGGCGGGATCGGGCCGGAGACGCGGCAGACGCTGATGAACATCCGGACGGTGCTGGAGGCGGCGGGGAGCTCGCTCGAGAATGTGTTCAAGTGCACCGTGTTCCTGGCGGACATCGCCGACTACGAGGCGATGAACCAGGTTTATGCGAGCGTGTTCCGCACGGAACCACCGGCGCGGTCGACCATTGCGGGGAGCGGGCTCGCGCTGGGCGCGCGGGTGGAGATCGAGTGCATGGCCACGGCGGGGCGGTAGCGGAGAAGGTTACCCCTCCCCCGCCGCCTCCACGATCATCCCCCAGATCCGGTCCGCCCAGGCGGCGTGTTCCGGCTTCATCAGGACGGACCGGAGGCAGGTGACCGTCGCCTGGTCGCGGGCGAAGCGCGTGCCGTCGGGGTCCAGCATGTCGGCCGGCAGCTCGATCAGCGCGAGGTGGAGGCCGCGTTCGGCGGCGCGG
>DASZPT010000202.1:0-15766 GCA_035549935.1 Gemmatimonadales bacterium | reverse complement strand
CGGACGATCGCATCCGCAGGCTCGGCGCGGCGGCGGGCGATCTCGGTCAGGAGCCGCTCCTCGGTGAAGGCGCCGTCGACGCCCTGCTCCACCAGGCCATCGGTCCAGAGGCAGAGGAGGTCCTCGCCCGGGCTCCAGCTGACCTGGTTCATCCCGATCGCCGCATCGCCGGCGAGGCCGAGTGGCGGCGCGGTGGTGGGGAGACGTTCGGGCGCGCCCTCCTTCGGGATCCGGTACGCGTGTGGGTGGCCGGCGCTGGCGTAGAGGAGCCGGCGGCCCCGGGGATCGAGCACGCCGTAGAAGACCGAGAGGAACATCTCGGTGGAGGCGAGCTCGGAGCCCAGGCTCTCGAGCATCGAGGTCAGGACCTCGTCCGGTGTGGCGCCCGCGCCGGTGTGGACGCCGGCGGCGCTCATCACCAGCGCCATGACCAGCGCGGCGGAGAACCCGTGCGAGGAGACATCGCCCAGCATCACCCCCACCCGGTCGTTCCCCAGGCGCCGGAACGTGTAGAAGTCGCCACCAACGCTGTCGACCGGGCGGCAGATGGCCGCGACCTCGGCGTCGTCCTGCAGCACCGAGGGGGAGGGCAGCAGCTTGAGCTGGAGGTCGTGGGCCAGCTCCAACTCGCGCTGGAGCCGCTGGCGCCGGAGGTCGCGGGCGACGAGCCGGGCATTCTCGATGGCGGCGCCGATCTGGTTGGCCACGGCCGAGACCAGCTTCGCCTCGCCCGGGGTGAAGGTGTCGCCCGCCAGGCGGTCGGTCAGGTTGATGACACCGACGCAGCGCGACCCCGCGCCCGGCGCCGCGTAGCAGATCGGGATGCTCAGGAACGCCTGGCCCTTGTAGGCCCGGGGATCGCTGCCGCTGCCCGGGTTCTGGACCAGCTTGTCGCTCGGGTCGTTGACGATGATCCGCTGTTCGCGGAAGACGCGGGCCGCCACCGACGCCGGGTCGTTCACCGGGACCGGCGTGAGCCCGTCCGCGGAGAAGCCGCGGGCGGCGACGTTGCGGAGGAGGCCGGTCTCCTCGTCGTGGACCATGATGGAGGCGCGCCGCGCCCCCACGACGTCGGACACCTCTCGCACGATGGTGTGGGCGGCTTCCTCGAGGCGCACCGTGTGGCCCAGGATCTCGCTGATGGCGTAGAGGAGATCGATCTCCTCGTAGCGGCCGGTCAGCTCGTCGGTCACCTCCGCCATCTCGCGCTCCGCGGCGAAGAAGGCGCCGAGCACCGAGCCGCACTGGGGCGAGAGTTCGGCCGCGCGCGCGGGTTCCACCCCGCCGATCTCGAGCCAGAAGCCCTCGGCCTCGGGCACAGGCGAGAGCCACACCGAGCCGGTGGGCGTCGGCACCTGGCCGGCGGTCATCGGAATGGGAGGGGTGTACCCGGGATCGGCGCCGCCGAAGGCCCGGAGGCCGCGCCCGTCGAAGCGCCACAGGCGGACGCGCGCGCCCGTGAGGCCGCTCAGCGCATCCGCGACGGACTCCAGCCCCGTCAGTGGCGGCGCAGCGTCATGCAGATGGAATTCCCCTGCGGATTGAAGCGGACGTCGTCGACCAGCTGGCGGATCAGGAACAGCCCGCGGCCATTCGGGCTGTCGAGTTCCTCCGGGTCGAGAGGCGGGGTCACCCGGGTCGGGTCGAACCCGGGACCCTGGTCGGTGACCTCGACCTGGATCTGGTCGCAGTGGAGCTCGGCCTCGACCTTCACCCACTTGCTCCTGTCCTCGCGGTTCCCGGCGACGATCGCGTTGGCCAGCGCCTCCGCCATCGCGACGCGGAAGTTGAAGCGGCTCCGGCGGCAGAGCCAGCTCTCGCTGCAGCAATGCCGGGTCAGGAGGTCGATGACCTCCTCGATGCAGGCCACGTCGCTCGGCACGCGGAGCGAGACCTGGACCATCGCCCCCGACGCCGAGGGCACCCGCCGGCGCCGCACGCAGAGGCGGAGCGAGGCAGAGAGCGGCGCCGTCACGCGGGGAAACCTCCCAGCGCGCGTTCGGCGGTGTCACTGATCGAGAAGAGGGTGTCGAGCTTGGTCAGCTCGAAGAGGGAGCGGAGATCCTCGTTGAGCCCGGAGAGCCGGAGATCGCCGCCCTGCTCCCGGATCTTCTTCGAGATCGAGACCAGCGCGCCCAGGCCGGAGGAGTCGATGTACCCGGTCCGGGAGAAGTCGATGACGAACCGCCGTTCGGCGTGGTCCAGCGCTTCCTGCACCGCGGTCTTGAGCTCCTGGCGGTTCCCCACGATGAGCTGGCCCTCGACGCGGATGAGGTAGACGCCGGACGCATCTTTGCTGGCGGTGAAGGCCATTGGGGCTCCGTGGTTGTACTGAACTTCCGGAACTGGATTGTCGCGAATTGGGCTGTCCGGCGCAAGCCAAGCGGCGGCAGGCCCTTAGCGTGTGCCCGCCGCCGCGGCTGCCTGCAATCCGACCATGGCCGCCACCTCCACAATATCGTCCACCGAGGCCCCGCGCGAGAGGTCGCTCATCGGCCGGGCCAGGCCCTGGAGCAGGGGGCCGAGGGCCACCGCCCGCGCGAGCCGGTGGGCCAGCTTGTAGCCGATGTTCCCGGCATCGAGGTCGGGGAAGACCAGGATATTCGCCCGGCCGCCGAGCAGGTCGGCGGCGCCCTTGCGGGTGGCCACAGCGGGGTCGAGCGCGGCGTCGACCTGCAGCTCGCCATCGGCGGGGACCTCGGGCGCGAGCTGGCGGAAGCGCGCCAGGGCGGCCCGGACCTTGTCGATTCCCGGCCCGGCGGCGCTCCCCCGGGTGCTGTAGGAGAGGAATGCGACCCGCGGCTCGTCGCCTACCAGCGCCCGCCGGTCGCGCGCCGCTGCGAGGGCGATCCCCGCCAGCTGCTCCGCAGTGGGGTCGGGCACGACGGCGCAGTCGGTGAAGGTCAGGACCCCCTGCCCGTCCGGCACGATGTAGAACGCGGAGCTCACCGTATCGGTGCCCGGCATCGGGCCGATCGCCCAGAGCGCGGCGCGGAGCACGTCGGCGGTGGTATGCACCGCCCCGGCGACACAGCCATCGGCCTCGCCCATCGCGACGAGCGAGGCCGAGAAGCGGAGGGGATCGGAGGCCAGGTCGAGGGCGTGCACCGCGTCCTCGATCCGGTCGGGGCGGCGCTCGCGGAGCCAGTGAGCGACCCGGGTCAGCCGGGGATCACCGGCGGGTTGGTGGCCCCCGGGCCCGACCAGGACCGGCTCGGCGATCCGGTCGTCCCGGAGGCGCGCAACCGCGGCCTGGACCCGCGGGTCGCCCGATTCCGGGAAGAGGAGCCGGGCGGGGCGTTTCGACGCCCGGTGGAGCAGCTCGTCGCGAAAGCTCATTTGGCGAACCGCCGGCGGAGGGCCTCCGCCACCACGGGATGGACCAGCGTGGTCACGTCCCCGCCGTAGCGGGCGACCTCGCGCACGAGGCTCGAACTCAGGTAGGTGGCATCCTCGGGCGGCACCAGGAACACCGTCTCGAGGCCGGGGAGCAGGTGGCGGTTCATCATCGCCATCTGGAACTCGTACTCGAAGTCGCTCACCGCGCGGAGCCCGCGCACGATGAGGGTGGCGCCCCGGGCCCGCGCGAAGTCGACCAGCAGGCCGTCGAACGACTCGAGGCTCACCCGCGATTCGCCGCCGATCACCTGCCGCAGCATGTCGAGCCGCTCCTCCACGGTGAAGAGCGGCTGCTTGGTCGCGTTGCGCGCGACCGCCACGATGACCCGGTCGGCCAGCGCGAGACTGCGGGTCACGAGATCGGTATGCCCGCGCGTCGGGGGGTCGAAGGAGCCGGGGTAGACGGCGATTCGGGTCATGGCGCGTAGCAGAAGGTGAGAGCGGTCTCCCCGTAGCGGCGGGTATCGTCGCCGGGGAGCGGGGTATCGGCCGTATGCTCGACCGCCAGGATGCGCGTGAACGGCGTCTGGCGGAAGAGGGCGACAAGCCGAGCCGCATCGTCCCGGTTGTAGGGCGGGTCGGCGAAGGTGACATCGTACGCTCCGGGGGCGAGCCGCCCCGCGAAGCGGAGGGCATCGCCCCGGTGCACGGTGGCCCGCGCCTCGACGGCGAGGGCCGCGATGTTCTCCCGGAGCGCGGTGAGCGACGGGGGGTTGAGCTCCACGAAGTCGGCGCTGGCCGCCCCGCGGGAGAGCGCCTCGAGCCCCAGGGCCCCGCTCCCGGCGTAGAGATCGAGCACCCGCGCGCCGGGCAGCGCCTCCTGGAGGATGCTCATCCAGGCTTCCCGCACCCGGTCGGCGGTGGGCCGGACCCGCGGATCCCGGGGCGGAGCGATGCGCCGCCCGCGAAGCGTCCCACCGACGATCCGCACGTCAGCCCTGAGGCGCCGGGGAGGCGAGGGGCACGGTCACGCTCTCGCTCACCCGCCCCGGTGCCGCGGTGGCGCCGGCGGGGGTGAGCGCGACGATGCGCGCCTGCAGCGAGGCCGAGCCCTGGTACTCGTTCTGCTCGACGCGGAAGGCCACGTCGACCGCTGCCGGATCGCCGACGGAGAGCCACGGCACCCGGTCGGCCCAGCCGAACCCGATCGCGCCGACCCGGCAGCTGTGGCCGGCGAGCATCCCCTTGAGGTGGCTCGCGCCGACCCGCCGGGAGCCCTCGAACCGGATCCCCCGGGTGCCGAAGACCGGGCCCGGATTTCCCATCCCGCAGGGCTCGAGGTGGCGGCAGAGGCGCTCGAGCGACTCGGTGACCTCGTCGAGCCGGATGACAAGGTCGACCCGCTGCTCGGGGCCGAGATCGTCGTCGGTGAGCTGGCGCCGGGCCACGCCCGCGAAGCGCTCGCGGAATTCCTGGAGCCGGCCGCGCTTGAGGGTGAGACCCGCCGCCATGTGGTGCCCGCCGAAGCGCTCGAGGAGATCGCTGCACTCGTGCAGGGCCCCATGCAGGTCGAAGCGGGTGATGCTCCGGCCGCTCCCCTTCCCGATGTCGCCGTCGAGCGCGATGAGGAAGGCGGGGCGGCCGTAGCGCTCCACCACCCGGCTCGCGACGATCCCCACCACGCCGGGATGCCACTCGTCGGAGGCGAGGACCAGGGCCGCATCGGTCGCGGGATCGCGCTGGGTCTCGACCTGCTCGATCGCCTGCTCCAGCATCCGCTGGTCGAGCGCCTGGCGCTCCGCGTTCATCCCCTCGAGCCGGACGGCGAGGCGTTCGGCCTCGGTCTCGTCGTCGGAGAGGAGGAGCCGGAGACCGTCGGCGGCGTCTCCCACGCGGCCGGCGGCGTTGAGCCTCGGCGCGAGGATGAACCCCACCTGCCCCGCCCGGATCTCCCGTCCGCCGACGCCGCTCACCCGGATCAGGGCGCGGACCCCGGGCCAGCGGCTCTGGCCGAGGAGCTTGAGGCCGTGGCGCACCAGGATCCGGTTCTCGCCCACCAGCGGGACGATGTCGGCGACGGTCGCGAGGGCCACGAGGTCGAGCAGGTGGTAGGGGAGATTGGCGGGGAGCCCCAGCGGTTCGACCAGCGCCTGCACCAGCTTGAAGGCGATCCCGGTTCCGCAGAGCTGGGTGAGCCCGGACGTATCCTGCTCCTGCTGCGGATCGACGATCGCATCGGCGGGCGGGAGCGCCGGCCCGGGGAGGTGGTGATCGGTGACGACCACGCGGATCCCGGCGGCCCGGGCCTGCTCCACCGCGGCGACGGCGGTGATACCGCAGTCACAGGTGATGATCAGGCCGACACCGGCGGCGATGGCCGCGGCGACGCCGGCGGGACCGAGGTCGTAGCCGTCGCGGAGACGGTGGGGCACGAAGGGGGTCACCCGCGCCCCGGCGATGCGGAGCGCCCGGGTCAGCACCGTGGTGGCGCACTGGCCGTCGACGTCGTAGTCGCCGTGCACCATGATCGGGGTGCCGCTCTTCACCGCCCGGGCGATGAGCTCCACGGCGCGTGCCATCCCGGCCATGGTGTAGGGGTCGGCGAGCTCCTCGAGCGCGGGGCGGAGGAATCGGCGGGCGGCCTCGGGCGCGGCCAGGCCGCGCTGCACCAGGAGGGCGGCGAGGGCCGGGCTCACGGTGAGGCTCCGGGCCAGGGTCTGGACCACATCCTCCGGCGGCGGCGGGGCCACCGCCCAGCGGAGCGGCGGGACCGGGAAGCGGTTAGTCACTCTCGTCCGCGTAGAGGATGACGCCGCAGCTCTCGCAGGCGTCGATCAGGGTGCCGGCGCGGATCTGGCTCCGCCGGTTGAGCGGTACGGTGGTGTAGCAGGCGCCGCAGGCGGCCCCGTCGAGGGCCACCACCACCCGGGTGCGGACCCCGCGGAGCCGCTCATAGCGGTTCCGGAGGGCGCGGTTCACCTCGGTGGCCGCCGCGTCCCGCGCCGTGAGGGCGTCGGCCCGACGGCTCTCGGCGGCGGCGCGGCGCAGGTCGAGGGCGCTGCGGACCTCGACCTGTCCCTGCTTCATCTCCTCGAGTTTCGTGGCCGCCTCCTTCCCGCCCCGCTCGAGCCCGCTGATCGTGTCCGCCAGCTTCATCCAGTCGGCCTCTTCCTTGGCGAGGACGCTCCGGGCGAGATCCATCTCGGTCATCACCGCCTGGATCTCCTTCGGGTTGCGGACCTGCTCCAGGCGCGCCTTGCCGCGCTCCTCGAGCTTGCGGTAATTCTCCATCTTGCCTTCGACCTCCTGGCGGCGGCGGCCGGCCTCGGCGACCGCGCGGGCCGCCTGGTCGACGGCCTGCTGCGCGCCCTTGAGGTGCTGGTCGAGCGCCTCGTACTCCGCCAGGATGGCATCGAGCGCCTTGTCGGCCTCGAGCAGATCGAGGTCCCTGGCCTGCAGTTCCAGCAGCTTGACGAGATCAGGATGCATGTGGGTGAACGATCCTTGGACGTGTGAGAGTTTCGAGTTCCGAGTTCCGAGTTCCGAGTTCCGCGTTCGGAGTGCGCGGAGCTAACTATTGCGCTGGCGGGCCCGACGGCGGCCCGCGTTGAAGCCGTAGACCCGGAATTCCTCCGGGTAGCGTGTCAGCAACTCGCGATGCATCGCGTTTTTCTCCGCCACCAGGGCTGGCATCTCGGCCGTGGTGGCGGTGCGGATCCGCTCGGCGAGCGTGCGATACGCGCGGATATGCGGGCGGGCCTCGAGCCGCCGGGTCGCGCCGGCGAACTGGTTGGCCTGGCCGGTGTAGTCGAGCGGCAGCTCCACCGCCAGGAGACGCTGCCACAGAGCGGCGAGCGTGGGCTCGAGTTCCGGGGGCGGCACGGCGGCGCCCGCCTCCCGGTCCGCCGCCAGGAGCTCGTAGAGCCGCCGCACCGCCGGGTGCTCGAACCACTCGGGCTTCACCACCTCCGCCGCGCGGGCCCGCCATTCCTCCGAGGCCAGCATCAGCCGGAGCACCTGCTGCTCCGCGCGGGCGCCCTCGGCGCGGGGGGATGGCACGCGCGCCACGCGCGGCTCCGGGGCGGGCGCCTGCTCGCGCGGGACCGGTCGCGCCTCCACCGCGGGGATCGCCGCCGCCTCCTGCTCCAGGACCGTCTTCGACACTCCGGTGCGCTCGGACACACGGCTGAGGTACAGCTCCCGCTGAATCGGGTCCTTCGTCGCGCGGATCGTGGGGAGGAGCCGGTCGAGCGCCTCGCGCCGGTGCTCGATGTCGGCGAACCATCCCTTCCGGTCGAGGATCTGGATCTTCCGCTCCAGCACGTCGACCGCGTCCTTCAGGATCGCGTGGAGCGCCGGGAGCCCCTGCGTCTGCACCAGGGTGTCGGGATCCTCCCCCGGCGGCATCGTCGCGACCCGGACCCGCATCTCGTGGCGCAGCAGCTCGTCGCCGGCGCGGAAGGTGGCCTTGAGACCGGCGCTGTCGCTGTCGAGCAGGAGTATGGCGGTGGAGGTGAAGCGCTTGAGGAGTCCCGCCTGTTCGGCCGTGAGCGCGGTGCCGAGCGGGGCGACCACGTTCTCCTGTCCCGCGAGCACCAGTCGCTGCACGTCGAAGTACCCTTCGACGACGATGACACTCTCCTCCTTGCGGATCGCGTTCCGCGCGGCGTGGAGGTTGTAGAGGGTCCCGCCCTTGTGGAAGACCTGGCTCTCGGGAGAATTGAGGTACTTGGGCTCTCCCGGGCCGAGGAGCCGTCCGCCGAAGCCGACCACGCGGCCACGGAGGTCGTGAATCGGGAAGAGCAGCCGTCCCCGGAACCGCGGGATCACGCTCCCGTCGTCGCGCCGCGCGAGGAGGCCGGCCTCGAGCAGGGTCCCCTCGTCGAGACCGAGCTGCTTCATCGCGTGCTGGAAGGCGGGGCCCCTGGGCGCGTACCCCAGCTCGAGTGGCTCCACCGTCTCGAGGTCGAGGCCGCGCCCCAGGAGGTACTTGCGGGCCTCCTCCGCCTCGGGCGCCTCGCGGAGCTGCCGGGCAAACCAGTCGTGGGCCGACGCGACCGCCTGGAAGAGCGGCTCCCGCGGGTCGGGGCCCTGGCGCCCGCTGCTCTCGGGGATCGGGATGCCGAGCTTGCGGGCGACTTCGCGCACCGCACCCGGATAGTCCATGCCCAGCCGCTTCATGTACCAGGAGAAGACGTCGCCCGATTCCTTGCAGACGAAGCAGTAGTAGCGCCCCTTCCGCGGGATCACCGCGAAATTGCGGTGCTGCCCGCCGTGGAAGGGGCAGGGGCCGCGATAGTCGGCGCCGGTCCGCTTGAGCTCGACCGTCTCCCCGACGATCGACACCAGGTCGGCGCTGTCGCGCACCTGTTCGATGACGTCGTCGGGAATCATGCTCATTCGGCGAACTCCACCATGGTCACCCCGGTGCCGCCCTGGTTCGAGGGGGCGAAGGCGTGCGACTTCACCCGCCGGTCGCGGCGGACCACCTGCTGCACCCGGTCGCGGACCACGCCGGTCCCCTTGCCGTGGATGATGCGGAGGTAGGGCTGCTCCGCGAGCACCGCCGCATCCAGGGCGGCGAGTACCGACTGCTCCGCCTCGTCGCCGGTGAGGCCGCGGAGGTCGACCTCGTAGGCGGCGGCGTCGAGCGGCTCGGGACGGGACGGCGCCGGCGCGGCCTTCTTCGCCGGTCCCGCGACCGGCGTGAGACCGGCGGGCTCCACCACGAGCTTGAGGGAACCTACCCGGACCACGACCTTGCCGTCGCTCCGGGTCCCGAACACCTCGCCCACCGTACCGCTCTCGAGGCGGACCCGCTGCCCCGCCTCGAGGCCCGCCGACGCGGCGCCGTCGCCTGTCTCCGCTTCCTGCAGCGCCTTGAGCGCCCGGGCCTCGGCGCCGGCCGCCTGCTCCACCATGCGCCGGGCCTCCCTGGCCGCCTCCGCATCGGCCGCCGCCTCCACCCGGTGAATCGCCGCCTCGACCTTCTCCCGCGCCTCGAGCAGGTACTGCCGAGTCTGCTCCCGGGCGGTGCGCTCGGCCTCCTTCTCCCGCTTGCGGAGCGCGGCCTCGCGAATGGCCTGGGTCTCGGCCTGCGCGGCCAGCATGTCGCCCCGGGCCTCCTGCTCCGCCTGCCGGGCCGCGAGCTCCGCCTCACGACGCATCTGCTCCCGCTCCCGCAGCTCCACCGCCGCGAGCAGCGCATCGAGGCTTCGCTCCCGGTCGGGCACCTGGGCCTCGGCTTCCGCGAGGACATCGGCGGGAAGCCCGAGCCGGCGCGCGATGGCGATGCCGTAGGATCGTCCGGGAATCCCTTTCACCAGGCGATAGGTCGGCTGCAGGGTCGCGGCATCGAACTGGAGCGACGCATTGACGATCCCGGGGGTGCGGGTCGCCAGCTCCTTGAGGGCGCCGAGGTGCGTGGTCGCGAGGGTGATGGCGCCACGCCGGGTGAGCGTCTCGAGGGTCGCGGCCGCGAGGGCGCCCCCTTCGGCGGGATCGGTCCCGCTCCCGATCTCGTCGAGCAGCACCAGGCTGGTGTCGCCGGCCGACTCCAGGATCACGCGCAGGAGCGCCAGGTGGGCGCTGAAGGTCGAGAGACTCTCCGCGATCGACTGGCGGTCGCCGATGTCGGCAAAGATCCGCGCGACGATCGGCAGCGCGCTCCCCGGCCCCACCGGGGGCACGATCCCGCTCTGGGCGAGCGCCAGGTGCAGCCCCACCGCCTTGAGCAGCACCGACTTGCCGCCGGTGTTGGGGCCGGAGAGCAGCACGGTCCGTTCGGGGCCTTCGAGGGTCAGGTCGAAGGGGACGACGTTCCGCGTGGGGTGCTGGTCGAGCGGGATCAGCAGCGGGTGTCGGCCGTTGACGATCCGGAGCTCGGCGGGCGCCATGGACACCTGGGGCGCATAGCCATCCACCAGCACCGCCCACTTCGCCCGGGCGGAAACGTCATCGACCTCGACGCACATCGCGTGCAGCGCCCGGAGATGTTCCACCTCGGGGCGGAGCATCTCGCTCAGGGTCCTGAGGACCTTGAGCTCCTCGCGGAGCGCGGCGGCCTCGGCCTCGCGGAGGGCGTTGGCGAGCCCGATCACCGCCGAGGGCTCGAGGAAGAGGGTCGCGCCACTCGCGGATTCGCCGTGGACGATGCCGTCGGGGCGGGTCCGGAGATCGCGCGCGACCGGGATGACGTAGCGGCCATCGCGGAGGGTCACGCCTCCTTCGCCGCCGGTGGCGCGGAGGATCGCCTCGAGCCGCTGGACCAGCCGTTCCCTGGCCACCCGGATCTCGCTCCGGGCCGCGGCCAGCGCGGGGCTCGCCGTGTCGCGCACCGTCCCGTCGTCGTCGATCGCCTGCTCGAGCCGGCGCTCGAGCGACTTGTCAGGCGCCGGGATGGCGAGCTCGGCGACGTGGGGCGCATCGGCCTGGACCCGGGCCAGCTCGGCGCTCACCAGCCGCGCGGCGCTCAGGGTACGGCGAATGGCGAGGAGCTCGGGACCGTCGAGCACCGAGCCGGGGATGCGGAGCCGGGAGAGGATCTTCGCGAGTTCGGGAACGTCCTCCGCGATCACGCCCTTGCCGGCGCGGACCAGCCGGGCGAGTTCCTCGACCCGGAGCAGCTCGGCCTGGATCCACTGGAGCTCGGCCCGGGGACGGCGGGCCCGGAGGCTGGCGGCACCGAGGGGACCGGCGGCGCACCCCGCGATCTGCTCGAGCACCCGCGGGTATTCGAGGATGTCACCCCAGGGCCCCCCCTCCAAAGCGGACGGGGTGCCAGCGTCCAAGGACACCAGCACCCCGTGGGGGAAGTCGGCCAGGTTCTGCTCGTTCATCCTGCTCGCCGCGAGGGGCAGAGGGCGCTACGAATCGCCGGTCTGTTCATGCGGGCCGTACTAGACGTGCGAGGGTCTGGGATAGCTGCGACGGCTCTTGCGCTGAGCCGCGTTCTGCTTCCGCTTGCGCTTCTCGCTGGGCTTCTCGTAGTGCCGATGCTTGCGAAGGTCAGAGAGGATCCCCGCCTTCTCGCATTTCTTCTTGAACCGCTTCAGCGCCCGCTCGAAGCTCTCGTCGTCATGGATAACGACTTCCGTCATCCCGGATCTCACCCCTCTCTGCCGCTGGCGAAGCGTATGGTGTTGAAGGGTAAAAACTTAGGGTGAAGGCTCGGGAAAGGCAACGGCGGGTGATTCACCCCGGCGGCCAGCCCATCCGGCGGCCGCCGAGGAGGTGGAGATGCAGGTGGAAGACGGACTGCCCGCCGTCGGCGCCGGTGTTGGTGACGATCCGGTAGCCACCGGCGTCGAGGCCCAGCTCGGTCGCCACCTCCGCCGCGAAGGCGAGGAGCCGTCCCAGCACGGCCTGGCCTTCCGCGCCCCTGGCATCCCGCACCGCGACGTAGTGGCGGGTCGGGATCACCAGGAGGTGGGTGGGCGCCTGGGGATTGAGGTCGTAGAAGGCGACCGCGTCGGCCGAGCGCCTGGCGACCTTGGCGGGGATATCGCCGGACGCGATCCGGCAGAAGATGCAGTCGGTCATGCGGGCTCCCGCGCGCGCAGATGGGCGGCCAGGGTGAGCGCGGCCACGGCCGCGGTATCGAAGCGTAGAACGTAGGGACCGAGGGCGACCGGCGCGAATCCCGCCTCCCGGAGCGCACCGGCCTCGGCGCCGGTGAATCCTCCCTCGGGCCCGACGGCGAGAACCACGCCTGCTCCGGGCGCGAGGGGCGCCGGTGCCTGCCCCGCCGCGTCGGCGAGCCACCGCTGACGCGGCAGGTCTGCCGCGAGGAAGCGCTCGAGGGAGACCGGATCGTCGAGTACCGGCCGCCAGGGATTCCGTGACTGCTTGAGCGCCTGGTCGGCGCGCTGCACCAGTTTCTCGCGGTGCTTGTCGCGGATCCGGGTGGCGACCGAGCGGCTGTGCTCGGTCTCGAGCGGGACGATCCGGGTGGCGCCGAGCTCCACCGCCTTCTCGACCAACGCGAGGAACCGGTCCCGGTCGCCGGCCCCGGCGGCGAGTATCGTGGGGGGCGGCGGGGCGGCCCGGTCCACCCGCTCCACCGTCACGCGCCCACCGCTCGCCGTTCCCCAGCCGATGGCCCCCGCGCCATCGACGACCCGGAGGCGTTCGTCCGCGGTCACCCGGAGCACCTCGAGGTGATGCGCCTCGTCCCGCGCGAGGACCAGCGTGGCGCCCGGCACGAGGGTCCCGGGCTCGGCGAGGATGGTGATCATCCGCGCCGCACCGCCACCGACCACCAGTTCTCGTCGACCACGTCGTCGAGGATGACGAATCCCCGGGCCTCGAGCGGTCCGCGAAAGAGCCCGGCCTCGGACTGCTCCATCCCGCTGAAGATCGCGCGGCCCCCGGGGACGAGGGCATCGTGGATCACCGGCAGCAGGGCCTGGTTCACCAGCCTGAGGATGTTGGAGACGATGAGGTCGGCGGGCGCGAGGAGCGGCGCCATCGCCGCGGCATCCCCCTCCATGATCTCGACCCGGCCGGCGACACCGTTGCGCTCGACGTTCTGCACCGCGGCGGGGATCGCCTCGGGGTCGAGCTCGATGCCGGCGACGCGGGAGGCGCCGAGCATCGCCGCCGCGATAGAGAGAATGGCGGAACCGCTCCCGAGATCGAGCACCCGGTCGCCCGGCGCGAGGTGGCGCGCGAGCAGCCGCAGCGCCCCGCGGGTCGACCCATGCTCGCCGCTGCCGAAGGCCATTTCCGGGTCGAGGGTGATGACCAGCTCGCCGGGCTCCGCCTGATGGGCGATCCAGGTCGGCACGATCGCGAAGCGCCCGACCTTCCGGACGCCAAGGCCGGCCCGCCAGGCGGTGCTCCAGTCGACCTCCGCCAGCTCCCGCCGGGCGAGCGGCACGGGGCCGTGGGCCCGCACCAGCGCCTCCTCGAGACCGGCGGCGCCCGCAAGATCGAGGGCGAACGAGACCAGGGTCCCGTCCGCCCGTTCCTCGACCGCCTGACCGGTCCGGCTCACCAGCCAGGCGGCGACCGCGTCGCGCCGGGCCGGCTCCGGCCGGACTTCAATGGCGAACCAGGTCACGCGCCGAGGGCCTCCTTGAGCTTGGCCCAGAAGCCGGGCGCGCGCTTGGGCGGCTCCCCTTCGAGCTTGGCGAGGTCGCGGAAGAGACGGTGCTGCTCGTCACTCAGCGACTCCGGCGTCCACACGTGGGTGCGGATGAGGAGGTCGCCCTTGCCCCCCTGCCCCAGCCGCGGGAGTCCTTTCCCCTTGAGGCGGAGGATGGTGCCACCCTGGGTCCCGGGGGCGATGGTGACCTTCTCGTCGCCGTACGGGGTGGGCATCATCACGCTGTGCCCGAGCGCCGCCTGGGAGAACGAGATCGGGAGGTCGGCGATGAGGTTGTCACCGTCGCGCTCGAAGCGCTCGTCGTCCTTGACCTCGATCATCACGAGGAGGTCGCCCGGGGGGGCGTTGCGCGGACCCACGGCGCCGTTCCCGCGGAGGGTGAGGTAGTTGTTCTCGGTGACGCCGGCCGGGATCTCCACCTGCACGGTCTTGTCGGCGCGGACCCGTCCCTCGCCCCGGCAGTCGTCGCAGGGATTGGTGATGACGACGCCCTCGCCGCCGCAGGTCGGGCAGGGACTCACGCTCACGAACTGGCCGAACATCGAGCGCGCCGCCCGGCGGACCTCGCCGCTCCCGCCGCAGGTGCCGCACTGGGTGGGCCGGGTGCCTTTCTTCGCGCCCGACCCGGCGCAGGTCTCGCAGCGCTCGAGGGTCTTGAGCTTGATCGTCCGCTTGGCGCCGAGCGCCACTTCCTGCAGGGTGATCTTGACGTTGACCCGGATGTCCTGGCCCCGGCGGCTCTCGGTGCGCTGGCCGCCCCCGAACATCGACTCGAAGCCGCCGAAGTCGCGCATGAAGATGTTGAGCGCCTCGGCGAGGTCGACGTGATGGAACCCGCCGTAGCCGGGCGAGCCGCCCGAGCCGCCCAGGCCGGCCTTGCCGTAGCGATCGTAGCGCGCCCGCTTGTCCGGATCCTTGAGCACCTCGTACGCCTCGGTCAGCTCCTTGAAGCGGGCCTCGGCGTCGGCGGAGGGGTTCCGGTCGGGGTGCAGTTCCATGGCGCGCTTGCGGTAGGCCTTCTTGATATCGGCCTCGCTCGCGTCCTTCGCCACGCCCAGCAGATCGTAGTACTCGCTCACTCCATCAATCCTTCCACCAGGCGGCTGGTGTGGTCCACCAGGCCGATGATCTTGTCGTAGGGCATCCGGGTCGGGCCGATCACGCCGATCACGCCGCTCAGGTCGCCGGAGCGGTAGGACGAGGTGACCAGGGTGAAGCCGCTCAGCCGGGAGTCGTTGTTCTCGCCACCGATCGTGATCGTGAGGCCGGTACTCCGGCGGTTGGAGAGCGCCTGTTCCAGCAGGTCGCGCCGCTCGGTGAGGGCCAGCAGGTCGCGGATCCGGCCGCTGCTCGCGAACTCGGGCTGGCCCGCCAGCATCTGCGCGCTCCCGAGCACCACCGTCTCCGGTCCCGCCGGCAGGCCGAAGATCTCCTCGCCCTCCTCGATGAAGATGTTGAGGAGCTCGCGCTCGTGGGCACTCTGATCGGCGTCGCGCAGGCGGTCCGAGAGGGTGGTGCGAATTTCCTGCAGGGTGTGACCGGCGAGGCGTTCGTTGAGGATCTGGGCGACCCGCTGGACCACGTCGGTGGCCATGGTGCCCGGGACCTGGACGAAGATGGTGCGGACCGAGCCGCTCTTGAGGTGAAAGACCAGGAGCAGGCGGTCGGAGGAGACTTTCACGAGGTCGAGCTTCTCGAGGATGACCGCGTCGAACGCGGGGGCGACGGCGACCCCGAGTTCCTGGGTGAGGACGCCGAGAACCTGCGCGGCCCGGCGGAGGATCTCCTCGACCGCGCTCCGCGAGGGGCTGAGCTCCGCATGCAGGAGGCGCTGATCCTCGCTGCTCGGCGGCGCGAACCGGGTGACGTTGTCGACATACCACCGGTAGGCCCGGTCGGTGGGGATGCGGCCAGCCGAGGTGTGGGGATGATAGAGGAATCCCTTGTCCTCGAGCTCACTCATCGTATTCCTGATGGTGGCCGAGGAGACACCGAGCGGGAAGCGCTGGGCAACCGTCTGGCTGCCCGCGGGTTCCGCGGTTTCGATGTAGACCTGGATCACGGCCTCGAGGACCCTGATCTCGCGGTCGGACAAATCCTCTAGCGGCATGGGGTTGAATCTAGCTGGCGAGGGGAGAACTTTGCCACGCCGGAGCCGGTTTCCCGGCCTTGGGCACGCCGGGTTGGCCTGGGCGCTGGGGTGGCGCGGGTGTTGGGGCGGCGCGGGTGTTGGGGCGGCGCGGGTGTTGGGGCGGCGCGGGTGTTGGGGCGGCGCGGGTGTTGGGTGGCGCGGGTGTTGGGGTGGCGCGGGTGTTGGGG
>DASZPT010000201.1:0-4995 GCA_035549935.1 Gemmatimonadales bacterium | reverse complement strand
GTTGCGGGAGCGCCTGCCGGTGCAGTCACCGTCCGATGAGGTGGATGGGGTACGGGAGCAGTTCAATACGCTGCTGGAACGGCTGGAAGCGGCCCAGGAGGGCAACCGGCGGTTCCTCCGTCAGGCGGCCCACCAGATCCGCACCCCGCTCACGCTGGTGATGGGCGAAGCCTCCCTGGCACTCCAGGGTGATGCGCCACCGGAGCGGGACGTGCTGGACCGGATCCTCCGTGCGTCGGAGCAGATGCAGCGCCGGGTGGGAGATCTCTTCGTCCTGGCCGAGGCCCAGGCCGGCTCCCCGATCCCGCTCGACGACGTGGTGGACCTCGAGGAACTCGCCCTGGAGGTGGCCGACGCGGCGCGGGCGCGGGCCCGGCAGCTGGAGCATCCCCTCATGTTCGGGTCCGTGGAGCCGCTCGTCGTTCGCGGCAACCGGGCGCTCCTCCGCGAAGCCCTGCTGGAGCTGCTCGAGAATGCGCTTCGCCACAGCGATCCCGGGTCCACCATCGTCCTCGAAGTGCACTCGGGCATCGGCGTCAGCGTGGTCAGCGCGGGCCCGGCGTTCGACCTCCCGCCCGCGGCCCCGGCGGGGCCCTCGTTCGAGGGGAGGGATCATGGGCTGGGGCTTTCGATCGTGCAGTGGATCGCGTCGCTTCATGGCGGGGGGCTGACGCTGCAGGTCGAGCGGGGCCTCAACCGGGTTACGCTCGCGCTGGCAGGCCAGACGGACCGACAAGTGCGAGTACCTCTCCGCGGTTGAGGCTCGACTCGATACGTCACCAGTCAGGCCTCCAGCATCACCTCGAGTCCGGACCCCGCGCGTTTGGCGCGCTCCCAGGCCAGGGCCGCGGTGGCGACGTCCTGCAGTGCGGTGCCGGTGCTGTCGAAGACGAACGACTCCGCCTCCGAGGTCCGGCCGGGCCGCGCTCCGACGATCACCTCGCCCAGTTCGGCATGGACATCGGTCCTCGCCATGAGCCCGGCGCGCAGCGCATGGTGCAGCTCGCCGATGGTGGCCGCCTGCTCGGCCAGGTCCGCCACGACTCGGCTCCTCGCCAGGAGGTGGGGATCGAGCTCCTGCTTCTCGGGGTTGTCGGCGCCGACCGCGGCGATGAAGAGCCCGGGGTGGAGGTCGTCCGGGCCGAGTACCGGCTGCCGGGACGACGTGCAGGTGACGCAGATCTCGCTCTGCGCCACCGCCGCGGCGAGATCGCGCGTGGGCCGGAGTTCCATGGCCAGCTCCGGGCCGAGTTCCTCAGCCAGCCGTTCGGCGGTGCCGGGCCGCACATCATGAAGCCAGGCGGTCCGAATCGGACGGACCTCGGCCAGTGCGCGGAGGTGGGCCCGGCCCTGGACCCCGCAGCCCACGATCGTCAGGGTGTGTGCCTGCGCGCGTGCCAGGTATCGAGCGGCGAGCGCGGTGGCCGCGGCCGTACGAAGGGTCGTGATCTCCATGGAATCGAGCAGCGCCAGGGGTCGACCTGACCCCGTCTCGAAGAGCGCGACCAGCCCCTGGATCGTCGGCAACTGGTGCTGCACCGGGTTCGCCGGGAAGTTGGCGTTGATCTTGGCGGCGTAGACCCCGGCGCCTGGCCCGAGCGCAGCCACCTTCACGTGAAAGCCCCCGCCCGGCACATGGGTGGCCAGGACGCCGGGTACGTCCGGCAGGCTGCCGCGCGCGTGGGCCGCGAAGGCGCCCTCGACGGCCGCGATGACATCGCGCATCGTGAGCACGGCAGCGACCTGGCCGCGGGAGAGCACGAGCATGGCGGTTCAGGCTCCCAGCCGGCGGAACCAGGCATAGAGGCCGTCGTACAACTTGTCGGTCACCTGGAAGAGCTCGTGATCGTCCTCGATGACCAGGCCGAGCCCCCGGATCACGGCATCGAGGCCGGCGGCCTCCGGGGTGTGGAACCGGTCGTCATCCACGTCTGCTTCGTGGACCACCGCGGCCAGGTCCCGAAGCGCCGGATCCTCCAGGCGATACTTGTGCAGGATGCTCTCGAACGAACAGCGACCCTCGGCGTGGCCCAACTCCACACCGCGGATGTCAAACGGGGTGCCGTCGAGGCGGGCGGCGGCCTCGGCATCGGCGGCAAAGGCGAAGCGCGCGTCCGGGTCGACGAACCGGCGGATGAGCCACGCACACGCGGTCCGGTCGATGTGACAGTGTGGCCTAGTCACCCACAGCACGAGCCCTCCCCCTGGTGATCGTTCCGCCGGTGCGCTCCTTGAATGCCGTCAGGGCCGTGGCGACCGCGCTGGCGGCCGCCTCCCGGCCCGGCGCGCGGAAGTAGTCGCGCCGCCGCTCGAGCCGGAGCGACCGCTCGAGCAGCCGGAGACGCTGGAGCCCCTGGTCGAGGGTGGGCTGTCCCAGGCGTCGGCGCCGGGCGAGGCGAGCCAGCTGGTCCGCGGCGACGGCAATGTCGGCATAGCGACCGTTGGCATCCGCCCTGAAACGCTCCACCAGCGTCCGGTCCTGCCCCGGGCCCAGGCTCGAGGCCTCCCAGAGCAGGACGCTTCCGCCTCGCTCTTCGATCTCCTCCGCGAGCCACTCGAAGTCCTCCCGCGTCTTCGCGTCCGCCGGCAGCACCCAGACGGCATCGTGCAGCAGCACGGCACCCAGGCGGCGGGCCCTGCGCCAGGCGGCGAGCCGGAGCCGGGTGGGGGTGCGGGGCAGCCGGTAGGAACAGAGCAGCCAGGCATGGGCCATGGCCACCACAGTAACCGTGGTTACATTCCACGTCCAGTCTCCCGGAGCGTCGTCATGGCCCTGCCGGTTTCCCGGTCCGCCCTCGCGTGGTACTTCCTGGGGCTCGGTGCCACCGGCTTCGGCGGCCCCGCCGCGCTGGTCGGGGCCATGCACCGTGACCTGGTCGAGGCCCGCGGGTGGATTTCCGAATCCGAGTACCGCGAGGGGATGGCGCTGGCCCAGCTCTCGCCCGGTCCGCTGGCGGCGCAACTCTGCTTCTACCTTGGCTACCTGCGGGGAGGCCTGCCCGGTGCCGCCCTCTCGGGGCTCGCCTTCGTGGCCCCCGGCTTCCTCATCGTGGTGCTTCTCGGATGGTCCTACGCGCGCTTCGGCGGGCTCTCGTGGATGCAGGCGGTCTTCTACGGCGTCGGCGCCGCCGTCATCGGGCTGCTCACCAGGACCACCTCTGGGCTCCTGAGGAAGACGCTCGCCCGGGACCGGCTCCTGTGGGGGATCGCGTTCGTGCTCGCCGTGACCACCGTCGTGACCGGTCGCGAGGTGATCTGGCTCATTCTCCTGAGCGGTGCGGTGGCCTGGCTGGTCCGGGCGCCGCCGGCCTGGCTGGGACGCCCGGGTGTCGCCGCGGAGGGCGCGACGCTGCTCCTCCTCGCCCAGCTCGGCGTGTTCTTCGCCTACGCGGGATCGTTCGTGTTCGGGAGCGGCCTCGCGATCGTCCCGTTCCTGCACGGGGGCGTCGTCCAGCAGCACGGGTGGCTTTCCGAGCGGGAATTCCTCGACGCCGTGGCGGTGGCGCTGATCACCCCCGGGCCGGTGGTGATCACGACCGGCTTCATCGGCTACCTGGTGGCCGGCCTGGCGGGCGCGTGCGTGGCGGCGATCGCGACGTTTCTCCCCTGTTTCCTGTTCACCGTCATCCCCGCGCCCTGGTTTCATCGCCATGGCGGCCGCCCGGGTCTCAAGGCGGCCGTCAGCGGGATTACCGCCGCCGCGACCGGTGCGATTGCCGGCGCCGTCATCGTCCTAGGTGCGCGCGCCCTGGTGGACCTCACCACGATCGGGATCGCACTCGCCGCCTTCGGGCTGACCCTGCCCCGGCGAAGACCGCCGGAGCTTCTCCTCATCGCCGGGGCCGCACTTGCCGGACTCCTGCTGCATCGATAGTCGCCCCGGCACACCGTGGCGCGGTGGCCCCCTCGTTCCGCGGATGCCCGCCGGTGCGATCCCGATGCCCTGGTCGGCGTGGTCCGCCTCAACCTCGCGCTCGGGTCGAGGCTCAGGGGCCGGCGGGAATATTCCCGGCGCCATCCCGGTCCACCCGCCAAGAGCGCCGACCGCGCGGCGGCGTACCCCGCCGGCCCGGGCGGGAGCCCACACCTCGATCAGGAGTGCCCTTGCGATGAGCTTCACGACCCCGGTCGCCCTGCTGTGCGACTACACCGACTGGCAACGGAGCTGCTGGCGCGAGTGGTTCGCGTCGGAGCCGGCGGCGCTCTCGGCCTTCACCGGTCCCCATACCGACGGCCGGTTCGGCTCGATCGGCGCCCTGATCCGCCACATCTTCTCGGCGGAGCTGCGGTATGTCGAGCGCCTCCGGGCGCTGCCGCTGACGGACCCCGCTTCGATCCCGACGGATCGCGCCGCCCCCCTCTTCGAGTTCGGGGTCGACTCCCGGGAGCAGCTGCGTCTCCTGCTCGCCTTCGATCCCGCGTCGGCGTGGTGGGACACGCCCGTCGAGATGCCACTCCTCGCCCGGACCGTCCGGCTCGCGCCCCGGAAGGTCCTGCTCCACCTCGTCACCCACGAGATCCGGCACTGGGCCCAGGTGGCGACCACGCTGCGCTGGCAGGGCTGGAAGGTGCCTCAGCAGGACCTGCTCTTCTCGCCCATCGGGGGCCCGGCTGTCTCCATCTGACGGCGTCCCGCGCTTGTCCGGGCGGCCCGAGGCCTCCAGTGACTTGCTTCAATGGCAATTCCGGCCGCCGCTGGCTATCCTCCAACACCCCGGAAGAGCACTGCTTGCTGTGCAGGGCTGGGACGCATGGGGACGGAGGACGCGAAAAACGGCGAAGATCAGTGTTCCCGGATGAACGTGGGCAGGTGGTAAGTCGTTGAAGAAACAGACGTCGGGGCGGTAGCTCAGCTGGGAGAGCACCTGCTTTGCAAGCAGGGGGTCGCCGGTTCGATCCCGGTCCGCTCCACTCGTAACGATTGACCCCGCCGTCACATACGACGGGCGGGGTTTTTCGCAGAAGGCATGCTCCAGGTCATTGTGCCACCAAACG
>DASZPT010000200.1:0-16725 GCA_035549935.1 Gemmatimonadales bacterium | reverse complement strand
ACAGCATCGTCGGGGGCAGCATCGCATACGTGAAGGATGGACGGTTCCTCGCCCGCCACGACACCGGCTTCGCGGACCGGAGCGGCGGGATTCCGATCTCCCCGCGGAGCATCTTTCACTACGGCTCCATCACCAAGACCCTGACCGCGGTCGCGGTGCTGCAGCTGCGGGACCGGGGGCTGCTCTCACTGGACGACCCGATCACCCGGTGGGTCCCCGAGCTCCGCCAGGTGGAACGGGCCCTTACGCGGCCCAGCGGCCTCCTGGGCCGCCCCTGGCTCCGGAACCTCATCTTCGCCTCCGACCGCGACAACGGGTACGCCGACGTGGCGCTCCCCACGATCGTGGAGGCCTGGCGGGACGGGGATACCGACCTGACCGCGTCGGAAACGGCGGACCTGGTCGACCGACTCACCGATGCGGCCACCCGGCTCTCGGAGGCCGCCACCCTCATCAAGGGAACCTGATGCGGCTCACCCCACGGCCCCGGTCAGCCCGGCTCGCGCCGGTCCTGGTACTGGGCGCGCTCTCGGCCACACCCGTGTTCGCCCAGGTGCCGGCGGCCTGGCCCGCCGCGGTCCGGTCCTTCGACCAGCTGGTGCGGACCGACAGCATCGTCGGGGGCAGCATCGCATACGTGAAGGATGGACGGTTCCTCGCCCGCCACGACACCGGCTTCGCGGACCGGAGCGGCGGGATTCCGATCTCCCCGCGGGGCATCTTCCACTACGGCTCGATCACCAAGACCCTGACCGCGGTCGCGGTGCTGCAGCTGCGGGACCGGGGGTTGCTCTCGCTGGACGACCCGATCACCCGGTGGGTCCCCGAACTCCGCCAGGTGCACAATCCCTACGGGTCGATGGACGGGATCACACTTCGCATGCTCCTGTCACACTCGAGCGGCTTCCAGAATCCCACCTGGCCGTGGCGGAAGTACGTCGACTGGGAACCGTTCGAGCCGACCCGATGGGAACAGCTGGTCGCGATGATGCCGTACATGGAGATCCGCTTCGCGCCGGGCTCCCGCTACAGCTACAGCAACCCGGCGTACATCTATCTCGCCCGGGTGATCGAGTCGGTGACCGGCGATCCCTGGCAGTCCTACATCTACAAGAACATCTGGGGACCGCTCGGCATCCGGGAGAGCTACTTCAACCGGACCCCGTGGCACCTGGCGGCCAACCGCTCCAACAACTACACCCTGGTGCGCGACTCGTCGGGGACGGAGCGGGTGCTCGACAACGGACGGGAGTTCGATCCCGGGGTCACGATCCCCAACGGCGGGTGGAACGCGCCCCTCGGCGATGTCGCCGAGTGGGTCCGCTTCCTCTCCGGGTTCACCGGGGGCGATACCACCCGGGCCCGGCTGTATGGCGTGATCCTGTCCCGCGCCACCCTCGAGGAGATGTGGCAGCCGGTTGTGCCCACCGGGCAGCCGGGGGAATCGATGGCGCTCGGCTTCTTCGTCACGATGGTCGACGGGACCCGGCTCATCGGCCACACCGGCGAGCAGGCCGGGTTCCGGAGCTTCTTCTACCTCAACCCGGTCACCCGCGCGGCCGTCCTGGGGGTGGTGAATACCACGAACGACGCGCGCCCGGACGAGTCCGGGCGCGCCTTCCGTGCGATGCTCACCGCGGCGCAGCAGGTGCTGCGCTAGGGCGTCGAGGCGGCTCCCGGCGCCTTCCACCCATTGTTGCCCGCGTTGATGTCGGGGAACTGGCCGTCGGGGTTCACCGTGGCCGCCACCACCGGCTTCGTGGTGCTGATGATGGCGTTGTACCGGTCGCCCTTGTACCAGATCTCCACCGGGTACTTGTAGAGCGCCGTGGTCCCGTCGCTGTAGGTGAGCTGCAGCTCCACCGGCGCCACCTGCTGGCCGGCATTGCGGATCACGACCTTCACCGCATCCTGGTTCTGCACCACCGATTCGACCGACTGGTCCAGCGCCGCCGTCGTATAGAACCAGCCGCGCCAGAACCAGTCGAGCTCCCGCCCGCTCACGTCCTCGAGGGTCCGGAAGAAGTCGGCCGGCTGCGGGTGCTTGAAGGCCCAGCGGCGGGTGTATTCGCGGAAGGCGGCATCGAACACGTCGGGCCCGAGCACCTTGCCGCGGAGGAAGTAGAGCGCGACCGCCGGCTTGATGTACGCCAGGCTGCCGAGATTCCCCTCGGTCCGGTAGCGGTTGGCCGGGGTGATGATCGGCTGGGCGGTGGAAGCCTGGTCGTTGAGCAGCGCGAACTGAGTCTCCCCCTTGCGGCGCTTGCTGTCGTCCCGCTTGAAGTAGTCTTCCTCGGAGAAGATGTTGATGAAGGTGTTGAACCCTTCGTCCATCCAGGCGTACCGCCGCTCGTCCGAGCCCACGATCATCGGATACCACATGTGCCCGATCTCGTGGGTCACGACGCTGTAGAGCCCTTCCTTGCTGTTGTCCCGCGCTTCCATCGCGACCATCGGATATTCCATCCCCGAGACCGGCCCCTCCACCGCCGAAATCTGCGGATAGGGATAGTGGAACCACTTCGTGCTGTACTCCTGGATCGAGAAGCGGCTCATATCCGCCGCGTCCTTCCAGATCTCCTTCGCGGAAGGGCGGTAGTACGCCTGGGCCAGGATCCCGTTCCAGCCGCTCGCGTCCCAGAGGTACTCCGGGCTCGCCGCCCAGGCCACGTCGCGTACGTTCTCGGCCTTGAACTTCCAGGTGAGGGTGCCGTCCTTCTTCGGCCGGGCGGCGCCACTGGTCAGGTCGGCCTCGGTGATGATGTGGGTGATGCTGTCGGACTTCACCGCCGCGGCAAGCCGGGCGCGCTGGGCCGCGGTCAGCACCTGGAGCGGGTTCTGCACCGTGCCGGTGCCCGCAACGATATAGCCCGCGGGCAGGGTGATCTCGTAGTCGAAGTTCCCGTACTCGAGATAGAACTCGCCCTGGCCGAGGTACTGGGTGGTATTCCACCCGTGGATGTCGTCATAGACCGCCATGCGGGGGTACCACTGGGCCAGCTCGTAGAGCGACCCGTCGCGGCCCATCCGGTCGGCGCCGTGCTCGGGGATGTTGAAGCCGTAGTCGATGGCGAAGATCATCGTCGCCCCGGGCGGGAGCGGCACCGGCAGGTCGACGTCCATCATGGTGTCGTCCACCCGCGTCTTGACCGGCTTCGGGGTACCGGGCACGGCGGGCCGGCCGCGGGCCGGCGCCGGGACGAGCGCGGCGGTGAACTTCGAGATCTCGAACCCCCCGTTGAAACCCGCGCCGCCAAAGCGGCTCTCCTGCGCGTTCAGGAACGAGCCGACGCTGCCCTGCCGGAAGAGGTTCTGGTCCAGCTGCAGCCAGACCCGCTCGAGGGTATCAGGCGAGTTGTTGGTGTACCGGATCGTCACCGACCCGTCGAGGCGCTTCTGGGCCGTGTCGAGCGTCGCCCGGATGCTGTAGTCGGCCCGCTGCTGCCAGTAGGCCCTGCCCGGGGCCCCATCGGGGCGGCGGAGGTCATTGGCGGGCGGCAGGGGCGCCGGGCTGAAGATTCCGGTGTCGGCCACGGGCGGTCGAAGGTCGCGCTGCTGCGGGGCGGCAGGACGCGGGGGACCCGGTGGGGGCGGCGCCTGCGGGGTGGGTGGATTCTGGGCAGCGAGCGGAGCGGCGAAGAGCACCGCGAGGACGAGCGAGCGCATGAGTTTCCCTGATGGAGGACGAGGGCGGGACCTTCCCGCACCCGAAGTGCCAAGAATCTAATCGCAGCCCTCCCGGGACCCCATGTGGCTCCCCAAGCCCCTGCGGGACATATTCTTGCCATGCCTGTCCGGGCGACCCTCTATCTCGTACACGGGCCCAGACGATGGGCCCTCGGCCTCCGACCCCTGACAATCGGTCGCCATCCCGACTGCGATGTCACGCTGCCGGGGGACGAAGTGTCCCGTACCCACGCCTACATCGTTCCAACGCCGAGCGGCCCCCTGCTGGTCGATGGGAGCCGGGCCGGAACCGCGGTCAACGGGGAGCGGATGCAGGCCCCCTGGGTACTCGCCGATGGCGATGAAATCCGGATCGGCAAGTCGACCCTCCATGTCCGGCTCGCGGGGGCGAAGCCCGCCGCGGATACGCTTCCACCGGCCGGCCCGGCCCGGTGGCGGGCCAAGGCCGCCACGTGGATCCGGCGGTATGGCCCCTCGGAGGTCCTCGGGACGGTGGCAGCCGTCGGGGCCGCGAGCGGGGTCCAGCAACTCACGGGGAGCACGGTTGCGGCCGCCTACGCGGGGTCACTGGCCGAGGCGCTGGTGTTCTACGGGGTGATGTTCCTGCGGACCACGATCCGCGAGGCCCACGAGGCGGGAGGGCGGGGACGGCCCTACGGGAATGCCGACCTCCTGCGCGTGGTCCATGGGATGCTGCTGGAGTTCGGGTTCGCCGAGGCGCTCGATTCGTTCCTGCTCCGCCCGCTGCTGATGGGACTCGGGATCCGGTTCCTCGGCACGAATCTCGGTGCGCTGGTGGGGAAGCTCGCATCGGACGTGGTGTTCTACGGACCGGTGCTCACGATCTACGAATGGCGGCTGACGCGGGGGGAGGCGGAGCGGCAGAGCGACCGCCGCCGGCGGACGACCGCGACGCGGCTGGTGCGGCCAGAGCCGTGAACGGGGATGGGGGTGACCCTGGCCACCCGACGCTATTCACATCACAAAATTGCCGGCAGTCCCGGCCTACAGCCGCGGCAGCGTCACCCCCGTCTGCCGCTGGTACTTCCCCGCCTTGTCGCGGTAGCTGGTCTCGCAGACATCGTCGTCGTCGGCCTCGAAGAACAGCACCTGGCAGATCCCCTCGTTCGCATAAATCTTTGCGGGGAGTGGGGTTGTGTTACTGATCTCAAGTGTTACGTGACCTTCCCACTCGGGCTCGAACGGCGTCACGTTGGTGATGATACCGCAGCGGGCATAGGTCGACTTCCCCACGCAGATGGTCAGGCAGTTCCGCGGAATCCGGAAGTACTCGACCGACCGCGCCAGCGCGAAGCTGTTGGGCGGCACGATGCAGACATCCCCCTCGAATTCCACGAAGCTCCGGCTGTCGAAATCCTTGGGATCCACGATCGCCGACAGCACGTTGGTGAAGATCTTGAACTCCGGGGCGACCCGCATGTCGTACCCATAGGAGGAGACCCCGTAGGAGATCACCCGCCGGCCCGCCGCATCGGTCTGGCGCACCTGCCCCTCCACGAAGGGCTCGATCATGCCATGCTCGCGGGCCATGCGGCGGATCCAGCGGTCGGACTTGATGGACATAGGCGTTCAGGACGGTCCGGCGGTCGGCGGGGACGGGACCGACCGCAGTGGCGTGAGGGACGGGGGACTCGGAACGGGGGAGCAATATAAGGTGGCCGGTAGTTGACAACAGGCCATGTCACGCCGGGACTCGGCGAGCCCGCCCGCTTCCAGAACGCCAAGCCCGCCATTACCTTGGACGCGCCCAACGTGAAGCAATTCACCTCAAGGCCCCCACGCACATGCTTCAGGCGTACATACCGGTTCTGCTTGTGGTCGCGTTCGTGATCGCGAACGCCATCCTGATCCTCGCGCTGTCGCATGTCCTCTCGACCTACCGACTCACTCCCGTCAAACTGTCGCCCTACGAGTCCGGCATGCCGGTCCTGGGCGACGCGCGGGAGCGGTTCAGCGTCAAGTTCTACCTCGTCGCGATGCTCTTCATCGTGTTCGACGTCGAGACCGTCTTCATGCTGCCGTGGGCGGCCGCCTTCCAACAGCTCGCTGAGATCCGGGGCCTGCTTCTGATCGAGATGCTGGTCTTCGTGCTCATCCTGGCCGTTGGCTACCTGTACGTCTGGAAGCGCGGGGCGCTGCAATGGGACTGACTGAATCCGGCGGGGCCGGCACCGAAGTTTCGACCCTGTCCCCCAACTGGGTGACCACCCGGCTCGATTTCCTCACCAACTGGGCCCGGAGCAACTCGCTCTGGCCGATGCCCTTCGGCACCGCCTGCTGCGCCATCGAGTTCATGGCCAGCGCCGCGAGCCGCTTCGATCTCTCCCGCTTCGGCATGGAACGGATGAGCTTCTCGCCCCGCCAGGCCGACGTGCTCATCTGCGCCGGCCGGCTGCCGTTCAAGCTGGCCCCGGTCATCCGCAAGATCTGGGACCAGATGCCGCAGCCCAAGTGGGCCATCTCGATGGGGGCCTGCGCCTCCTCGGGCGGAATCTTCGACACCTACACGATGGTGCAGGGGATCGACACGATCATCCCGGTCGACGTCTACGTGCCCGGCTGCCCGCCCCGGCCCGAGGGGCTGATCTACGGGATCATGCTCCTCCAGAAGAAGATCATGGGCGAGAGCATCACCGACGACGCCCTGCGCCAGGAGCACCTGGTGGGGCCCGACGGGCTCTTCCTCCCGGCCCGCCAGATCAACGAGGTCTCCGAGCCGTTCGGCAACTCGGTGCACCAGACGAGGTCGGCATGACGGTGTCGCCCTCGGTGGAGGCCCTCCGCGCCCGCTTCGGGGGCGCGATCGGGAGACACGAGGTCTCCTGCGGCGATACCCTGGTCTACGTGGCCCGCGAGCGGGTCCACGAGATCCTCGCGTGGCTCCGCGACGATCCGGGCCAGCGCTTCAACTACCTCACCGACATCACCGCGGTCGAGTACCGCGACCCCGAGCGGCCGCTCGAGGTGGTCTGGCAGCTCTGGTCCATCGACCGGAAGGCGTTCCTCCGGATCAAGGTGGAGCTCGACAAGGCCGGCGCCCTCGAGGTGGACTCGGTCTACGATCTCTGGAAGGGCGCCGACTGGCTGGAGCGCGAGGTCTACGACCTCTTCGGCATCGGCTTCCGCGGGCATCCCGACCTCCGGCGCATCCTCATGTGGGAGACCTACGCCGAGGGGTATCCGCTCCGGAAGGACTTCCCGCTCCGGGGCCATTTCAGCCGGGCGGAGCAGACCCGCCAGGCGCTGGCCGCCAATCCCGAGGCGCACTACTCGCTCGAAGAGCTGTCGATCGCCGCGGCCTACGATGAACTGCCGGCCGACGTGAAGGACCGGCTGGCCCACGGCGACCGGGGAATGGTGAAATGAGCACGCGTACGCTGGAAGTCTCGCTCGCCACGCCGGGCCTCGACGCCCGCGGCAACCCGATCCAGGTGCCGCTCGGCGTGAAGCTCCCGGACTACCACGCCCCCCAGGACGACCTGGGCGGCGAACACATGCTGATCAACATCGGCCCGCAGCACCCGGCGACGCACGGGGTGCTCCGCCTGGTGATCGAGCTGGACGGCGAGACCGTGATCCGGGTGGTGCCGCACATCGGCTACCTCCACTCCGGGTTCGAGAAGCTGGCCGAGTACCGCCACTACAACCAGATCGTGCCGCTCACCGACCGGACCGACTACCTCGCCCCGATGGCGAACAATGTCTGCCTGGCGCTCGCGGCCGAGAAGCTGATGGGCATCGAGATCACCGAGCGCTGCCAGGTGCTCCGGGTGATCGCCTGCGAGGTCAGCCGCATCATCTCGCACCTCGTCTGGCTCGGCACCACCGGGATCGACCTCGGCGCGTACACCCCCTTCCTCTGGTGCTTCTACCAGCGCGAGCGGCTGTACAACCTGCAGGAGGCCTGGACCGGCGCCCGGCTCACCACCAGCCTCACCCGGGTGGGCGGCCTCATGGCCGACATCCCCGACGGCTGGGAGGCGGGCCTCGCCGACTTCTGCCGGACCTTCCCGCAGACCCTGCGGGAAGTGGACGCGATGTTCACCCGCAACGCCATCTGGTGCGGCCGGACCCAGGGCGTCGGGGCGATGAGCGCGGAGGAGGCGATCAACTACTCGCTCTCCGGCCCGATGATCCGGGCGAGCGGCGTGCCCTACGATGTCCGCAAGGACCGGCCCTACCTCGGGTACGAGACCTACGACTTCGACGTGCCGGTGGGCGAGCACGGCGACATCTACGACCGCTACCGGATCCGGCTGGAGGAGATGTTCCAGTCGGTCCGGATCATGGAGCAGGCCCTCGAGCGCCTCGCGAAGCTCAAGGGAGCGCCGATCAACGTGAGCGACCCGCGCCTGATCCTCCCGCCCAAGTCCCGGGCGATGAGCGACATGGAAGCGATGATCTTCCACTTCAAGCAGGTGATGGAAGGGGTGCGGGCCCCGGTGGGCGAAGCGTACATGGGGGTCGAGAATCCGAAGGGCGAGCTGGGGTACTACTTCGTCTCCGACGGTACCGCCAAGCCGGTCCGCTGGCGGATCCGGCCGCCCTCCTTCATCAACCTCGCCTGCCTGCCCAGGCTCTGCGAAGGCGTGCTCCTCTCGGACGTCATCGCCATCAACGCGAGCGTCGACATCGTCATGGGAGAGATCGACCGATGAGCGCCACCCCCGCGGCCGGGGCCCACGCGGGCGCCCACCACGAGGAGCCGCACCAGCCGGTGTTCGTCGGGCCGGTCCTGGCCCGGCTCGAGGCCCTGTTCCCGAAGTACCCCACCCGGCAGGCCTGCCTGCTCCCGGCCCTCTGGCTGGTGCAGGAGGCGCGCGGCTGGATCAGCCAGGGCGCGATCGAGGAGGTCGCGGCGGTCCTGGGCCTGACGCCGGCCTACGTGAAGGGCGTGGTCACCTTCTACACGATGTACCACACCCACCCGGTGGGGCGGCACTTCATCCAGGTGTGCACCACGTCGCCCTGCAACATCTGCGGCGCCGAGGATGTGGTGAAGGCGTTCCTGCAGCATACCGGCTGCGGGGAGCTGGGCGCCACCAGTCAGGATGGGCGCTTCACGGTGATCGAGGTCGAGTGTCTCGGGGCCTGCGGCTTCGCGACGCCGGTCATGATCAATGACGACTTCATCGAGGGGGTGACGCCGGAGCGGGTGCCGGGCATCCTGCAGGGGTACAAGTAATGGGCTATCCGCATCCCAGTCATCCGAAGGAAGAGCCGGTCCTCTCCAGGTACTTCGGCGACGCCGGCGCGCGCACCTTCGACGGATGGGTGAAGCGCGGCGGGTACGAGGGCCTCAAGAAGGCGCTCGGCATGACCCGCGACCAGGTCATCGAGGAGATCAAGAACTCGGGGCTCCGCGGCCGCGGGGGCGCCGGCTTCCCGACCGGGCTCAAGTGGTCGTTCATGCCCAAGGAAGTGACCAAGCCGCACTACCTGGTCTGCAACGCCGACGAGTCGGAGCCCGGCACCTTCAAGGACCGGGAGATCATCCGCTGGACGCCCCACCAGCTGATCGAGGGATGCGCCATCGCGGCCCACGCGATGGGGGCCGAGCGGATCTACATCTACATCCGCGGCGAATTCACCGCCGAGCACAAGATCCTGGTGGCCGCCGTCGAGGACGCCTACCGGAACAACGCCCTGGGCGAGAACGTCTTCGGCAGCGGGCGGCGGATCGACCTCGTGGTGCACCGCGGGGCGGGGGCGTACATCTGCGGGGAAGAGACCGCGATGATGAACTCGATCGAGGGGAAGCGCGGCAACCCCCGGATCAAGCCGCCGTTCCCCGCGGTCGCCGGGCTCTGGGCCTCGCCCACCACGATCAACAACGTCGAGACCCTGGCCGCGGCCGGGCCGATCATGGTCCGCGGGGCCGCCTGGTACAAGGGCCTCTCCAGGTCGAGCCCCAAGAGCACCGGCACCAAGCTCTTCTCGGTCTGCGGCCACGTGCAGCGCCCCGGCAACTACGAGGTCGTGATGGGGACCCCGATGCGGGACCTCGTGTACGACATGTGCGGCGGCATGCGGCCGGGCCGGTCGCTCAAGGCGGTGATTCCCGGCGGCTCCTCGGTGCCGATCATGACCGCGGCGGAAATCGAGGACTGCCCGCTCGACTACGAGGGCATCGTCGCCAAGGGCTCGATGCTCGGGTCGGGCGGGATGATCGTCATGGACGACTCGACCGACATCGTCTACCAGGTCATGCGGCTGGCGCGCTTCTACGCCCACGAGTCGTGCGCCCAGTGCACCCAGTGCCGCGAAGGCACCGCCTGGACCACCCGGATCCTCGAGCGGATCCTCGCCGGCCAGGGCAGGCCCGAGGATCTCGACCTGCTGCTCGACCTGGCGGACAACATGACCGGCAAGACCATCTGCGTGCTGAGCGACTCCTGCGCCGCGCCGGTGGTGAGCGCGATCAGGAAGTTCCCGGGCGAGTTCGAGGCCTACCTGAGCCGCAACCGGCAGCGGACCCTGGTGACGGTATGACCCAAGACCTCGTGACACTCACCATCGACGGCATGAGTGTGTCGGTCCCGAAGGGGACCAGCCTCATCGAGGCGGCCAAGCAGGCCGGCATACTCGTGCCCCACTACTGCTATCACCCTTCGCTGCCTTCCCCGGCGGTCTGCCGGATGTGCCTGGTCGAGGTGGAAAAGGCGCCGAAGCTGGTGCCGGCCTGCGTCACCACCGTGGCCGAGGGCCAGGTGGTGCACACCGACAGCGAGCAGAGCCGGAAGGCCCGGACCGGTGTCCTCGAGTTCCTGCTCATCAATCACCCGCTCGATTGCCCGATCTGTGACCAGGCCGGCGAGTGCGAGCTGCAGGACTATACGTTCCAGGAAGGCCGTGCGGGGACCCGCTACAGCGACTATCCCAAGCGCTACAACCCGGTCGAGGATTTCGGGCCCGACATCCTGTACGTGGCCAACCGCTGCATCCTCTGCACCCGCTGCGTCCGGTTCATGGATGACGTCGCCGGGACCCCGGTGCTGAATGTCTCGGAGCGGGGCGATCGCGCCTACATCGGGATCGACGAGGGCCAGCTGCTGGACCACCCGTGGGCCGGCAACGTGGTCGACCTCTGCCCGGTGGGCTCGCTCATCTCGAAGGATTTCCTGCACAAGGCCCGGGCCTGGGATCTCGACAAGACGGCCTCGGTCTGCACCGGCTGCTCGCAGGGCTGCAACGTGACGATCGATACGCGGGACAACACCGTGGTGCGGCTCCGTCCCCGGCCCAACCTCGAGCTCAACCGGCACTTCATCTGTGATACCGGCCGGATGAACTACCGCTGGATGAACCGTGGCGACCGGATCGAGGCCCCGCTCATCCGCGACGGCGGCCGGCTGGTCGCGACCGACTGGGACCGGGCGCTCTTCCGGATCAGGGACGAGATCACGCCGGGGGGCAGCGCGGTCCTGCTCGCGTCCGGGGGCGCCTCCCTCGAGGCGCTCGGCATGGCGAAGCAGATGCTTGGCGGCATGCGCCTCACCACCGCGGTGCAGCTGCCGCAGGGTGACGCCGAGGAGCCGCTCACGGGCGTGAAGGACCTGGCGCTCCGCACCGAGCGGGCGCCGAACGGGGAAGGGGCGCGGCTCCTGGGCTACGGCACCGACTGGGTGGCTGCGGTCAAGGCGGCGAGCGGCGCCAACCTGGTGGTCCTGCTCGACGTGACGCTCACCGATGCCGAGGCCGCGCTGGTGGCGGGCGCAGGCGCGCTGGTGGTGCTGGGAACCACGCTGGCGCAGGAGCTGGCCGGCGCGACGGTGGTGGTCCCGGTCACCAACGTGGCGGAGGAGAACGGGACCTTCGTGAACCGGGACCGCCGGGTGCAGCGCTATCAGCAGGCGCGGACGGCGCCGGGCATGGCCCGGCCGGCCTGGTGGATCGCCGTGGAGGTCGCCGCGCGCCGGGCCCAGGGCGGGAACGCGGGGCCCGCGACGGCCGCGCAAGCCTTCGAAGCGGTCTGTGGCACGGTGCCGGAGCTGGCCGGCCTCACCTACGCCGATCTCGGCCTTGCCGGCCGGGTGGCGGCGGGTGCGGCCGCCACAAGCGGAGGTCGCTGAGCCATGACTCCCGAGATCAAGGGCTTCCTGCTCCTCACCGTCCTCAAGCTCCTGGTGGTGTTCACCATCACCATGATCGGGGTGGCGCTGCTCACCCTGATGGAGCGCAAGGTGTCGGCCTGGATGCAGTACCGGCGCGGGCCCAACCGGGTCGGCTTCGCGGGGCTGCTGCAGCCTGCCGCCGACGGCATCAAGAACATCATCAAGGAAGAGACCTTCCCGGGGCAGGCGAACCGCTTCCTCTTCGTCCTGGCGCCGGCGCTCTCCTTCATCCCGGCGCTCACCCTCACGTCGATCATCCCGTGGGCGGCCCCGCTGCCGGTGAACTTCGACTTCACCCTGCCGCTGCTCGGCCGGTTCGTCTACAACGGGCTCCTGCCGATGGCCGTGGCCGACCTCCCGGTCGGGATGCTGTTCGTGCTCGCGATCGGTTCCACCGGCGTGTACGGCATCGCGCTCGCCGGCTGGTCCTCCAACAACAAGTATTCGCTCCTGGGCGGCCTCCGGGCCAGCGCCCAGATGATCTCGTACGAGGTGGCGCTGGGGCTCGCCGTGGTGCCGGTGGTGATCCTCACCGGGAACATGGCCTTCTCGGAGATCATCAAGGCGCAGCAGCAGCTCGCCTTCGGGTGGTTCGTGCTGCCCCTCTTCCTGTCGTTCCACAACTTCCTGGTGGCGGGCTTCGCGGAGACCAACCGCTCGCCGTTCGACCTCCCGGAGGCGGAATCCGAGCTGATCGCCGGATACCATACCGAGTATTCGGCCATGAAGTTCTCGATGTTCTATATCGCCGAGTACACCAGCATGGTCACGATCTCGGCGATGGTCACTACGCTCTTCCTCGGCGGCTGGGACATCCCCTTCACCCACTGGGACGAGACCCCCGGCGTGCTGCAGACGGTGGTGACCGGGCTGGTGATGTTCGGCAAGATGTTCTTCTGGCTCTTCTTCTTCATGTGGATCCGCTGGACCCTGCCGCGGTTCCGCTATGACCAGCTGATGGCGTTGGGCTGGAAGGTGCTGATGCCGATCGGGCTGGCGTACGTGATGCTCATCGCCACCGCGGTGTACGTCACGGACAGCGTACTCGCCCTCACCAGCCCGCTCCTCAAGATGCTGATTCTCACCGGCATCAACGTCGCGCTGGGCTACATCGTGTTCGTGGTGGTCGACCGCGGACTCCTGATCTCCGGGTCGAAGAGCCCGCCGGCGCGGGCCGGCTTCGACCAGGCTGCCTGAGGAAGCGTATGGCGATTGGTGTGAAGGTCCTGAAGCGGCCGGAGCGGGACGTGAGCTATGTCCGGGCCACGCTCAAGGGGATGATGCTCACCTTCCGGAAGATGCTGGAGCCGAAGGTGACGATGCAGTACCCGGAGGAGAAGAGCGCGCCCGAGGCGGAGCGGGGGGCGTGGACCATCTCGCCCCGGTGGCGCGGCACCCACCGGATGCTCACCGACGAGCAGGGCCGCTCCAAGTGCGTGGCCTGCGGGCTCTGCCCCCAGATCTGCCCGGCCAACTGTATCAAGCTGGTGCCGGGCGAGGACGAGGAAGGGAACCGCTACCCGCTGATCTACGAGATCGACGAGTTCCGCTGCGTCTTCTGCGGCTACTGCCAGGAAGTCTGCCCCGAGGAAGCGATCCACGTGGGCGTGCACTACGAGAATTCGGAGTACAGCCGGGACCGCTTCGTGTACGACCTCGAGCGGCTCTCGGCCCAGACCCACCCGGTGTCCACCCTCTGGGATCCCACCGACCCGAAAGGCGAATAAGCCGTGCTCGAGCGGGTCTTCTGGTTCTTCGCGGCGGTGGCGCTGGCGTCCGCCGTCCTCATGGTCCTGATGCGCAACCCGATCGCCTCGGCCTTCTGGCTGATCGGGACGATGCTGAGCCTCGCGGCGATCTACTTCATGCTGCAGGCCCAGTTCATCGGCGTGATCCAGGTGCTGGTCTACGCCGGCGCCGTGATGGTGCTGTTCCTGTTCGTCATCATGCTCCTCAACCTCGGGCATGCCGACCGGGACATCCGGCGCCTCCCCGGCCTCCTCGGCGCGGTCCTCCTGGTCGGGGTGCTGGGCAGCCAGGTCGGCCCGCTGTCGGGCTACAGCCGGGAGCGGCTGGCCTACGAGTACACCCGGTCCACCTCGCTCGCCAATCCCGACGTGGTGTTCGACGCGAGCCGCGGCGCGGAGGCGGCCACCGAGGAACGAGGGGTGCCCGGGGACATCGCCAAGCCGCTCTTCGAGCACTACCTGGTGCCCTTCGAGCTCACCTCGATGCTGCTGCTCTCGGCCATCGTCGGGGCGGTGGTGCTCGCCAAGCGGAGGATCTGATGCTCCTCGGCCCCTCGCTGCTGCTCTCGGCCCTGCTGTTCACCATCGGGGTCGCCGGCGTCCTCCTCCGGCGCAACGCGATCGTGATCTACATGTGCGTCGAGCTGATGCTCAACGCCGTCAACCTGAGCTTTGTGGCCCTGTCGCAGGTGCACGGGCTCCCGGGCCAGGTCTTCGTCTTCTTCGTGATGACCGTCGCCGCCGCGGAGGCCGCGGTCGGGCTCGCGATCATCCTGGCGATCTTCCGCCACCACAAGTCGGTGGACCTCCGGAACATCAACCTGCTCAGGGGCTGATGCACCTCCCGCTCGTCCTCTCCGCGCTGGCCCAGGACGCCGGCGCCGTCACCGAAGCCGGGGCGACCCTCCGGACCTCGGTGGCCCTGATCCTCGGGCTCCCGCTGCTCGGGTTCCTGGTCAACGGCGCTTTGTCCCTGTGGAAGCCCACCGCCAAGACCGCCGTCTCGATCATCGGCCCGGGCGTCCTGCTCGTCGCCTTCGTGCTGGCGGTGCTCCGGTTCCGGGAGTTGTCCGGCCTCTGGGCCACGGCGCCCGCGGCGACGCAGATCGTGACGTTCTGGTCCTGGCTGCCGGTAGGCAGCCTCAAGGTCGACTTCGCCTTCCAGCTCGACCAGCTCTCGATGGTGATGCTCCTGGTGGTGACGGGCGTCGGGAGCCTGATCCATCTGTTCAGCGTCGGCTACATGAAGGAGGATGAGGGCTACGCGCGCTACTTCGCGTACCTCAACCTCTTCGTGGCCTTCATGCTGGTGCTGGTGCTGGGCGCGAGCTTCCCGATGATGTTCATCGGCTGGGAAGGGGTGGGGCTCTGCTCCTACCTGCTGATCGGGTTCTGGTTCACCGAGAAGGCGAACGCCGACGCCGGCAAGAAGGCCTTCATCGTGAACCGGATCGGCGACTTCGGGTTCCTGATCGCGATGTTCCTGATGTGGCAGGCCTTCGGGTCGCTCTCCTTCCAGGACGTCTTCGCCAAGGCACCTCAGGTGCTCCCGGCCGGCGGGGCGGTGATCACGGCGATCACCCTGTTCCTCTTCCTCGGCTGCACCGGCAAGTCGGCCCAGATCCCGCTGTATACCTGGCTCCCGGACGCCATGGCGGGCCCGACCCCGGTCTCCGCCCTGATCCACGCCGCCACCATGGTGACCGCGGGTGTGTACCTGGTGGCCCGCTCCAACGTGCTCTTCGCCATGGCGCCCGCGAGCCAGGCGGTGGTGGCGGGTATCGGCGCGCTGACGGCACTCTTCGCCGCGACGATCGGCCTCCGCCAGTACGACATCAAGAAGGTGCTGGCGTACTCCACCGTCTCGCAGCTGGGCTACATGTTCCTCGGGGTGGGCACCGGCGCCATCACCGCGGGCGTCTTCCACCTGGTGACCCACGCGTTCTTCAAGGCGCTCCTCTTCCTCGGCAGCGGCAGCGTGATCTATGCGATGCACCATGCGTATCACGCCACCCACAGCCACGAAGATGCGCAGGACATGCGGAACATGGGCGGACTGATCCGGTACATGCCCGTCACCGGTGTCCTGATGCTGATCGCCACTCTGGCCATCGCCGGGATCTTCCCGCTCTCCGGCTTCTTCTCCAAGGACGAGATCCTCGCCTTCGCCTTCGGGCGCGGGGAGCATGAGCCCGCCTTCCGGCTCTTCTGGGCGATGGGCGCCACCGCGGCGCTGCTCACCGCCTTCTACATGGCCCGGCTGATGGCGATGACCTTCTTCGGCCAGAACCGCACCGGCGAGAAGGAGCGCGAGCATCTCCACGAAGCGCCCTGGATCATGACGGGCCCGCTGCTGGTGCTCGGGGTGCTCACGATCTTCGGTGGATGGCTCAACCTCCCGGAGTTTGCCGCGTTCCTGGGGCATCCGGAGGGTCTGCATCACTGGCTGGAGCCGATCACGGCCCAGGGCGACAGGGTCGCCGAGGGGCTCGGGACGGTGGCCCGGCTGCCGGAGCATGGCACGGAGATCACCCTGGTGCTGATCGCGAGCGCGATCGCGGTGGTGGGCCTGGTCTGGGGCTTCTGGGCGACCAACCGGAAGCCCACCCTCGCGGCGCACGATGCCGTTCCGGAGGAAGGCTTCTGGAAGGTGCTCTACCACAAGTACTACGTCGACGAACTCTACGATCATGCGATCGTCCAGCCGCTGGTCTGGCTCTCCAGCGTGGTGCTCTGGAGGAAGGTGGACCAGGGCACGATCGACGGGGCGGGGGTGAACGGCGTGGCGCGGCTTTCGGCGGCGCTGGGCTGGCTCGGGACCCGGCTCCAATCGGGGCAGCTGACCGGCTACGTGACCCTCTTCGTGGTCGGAGTGCTGTACGTGCTCGGCATGGTCGCGTGGCGATAGGGCCGTTCCGCGTTGCTTCGGGCGACGCGTCGCAGGTGGAAGGCGGGGCAGGGACAACGCGGAACCCGGAACGCGGAACTCGGAACGCTCAGGACCCATGAATCAATTCCTGCTGCAGATCGGCTACGAACGCTGGATCCTCAACGCCCTGCTGGTGCTGCCGCTGGTGGGCGTGATCCCGCTCGTCCTGGCACCGGCGGCCCGCGCCAAGCACATCGCGCTGGTGGTGACGCTGGCCGAGCTGCTG
>DASZPT010000199.1:0-7163 GCA_035549935.1 Gemmatimonadales bacterium | reverse complement strand
GGCATCCGCGTGCCCGGTCAGAAGACCGCGGAGAGCTCTGCCTCGATACCTGTCGCCGATTGGCTGTGGCCGTGGATCGAGAAGGGCATCCCCGCCCCGCTCGGGCAGCGGTGGCTGCGGATGTACTGGATACGCGCCTGCAAGGCCGCAGGAGTGCCCCCTGTTACCCTGCATGACCTTCGCCATTGTTTCGGCCAGTGGGCAGTCAACGCCGGCGTACCCGAGTCGGCCGTACAGACGGCGCTCCGCCACGCCTCGGCGGCGATGACGCGCCGGTACACCAAGCAGAAGGAGCGGCGAGGCCGCGGAGGCACTTGGGCACGCATTGAAACAGGCGAGAACGGCTGGCTCGCAGCCCAATCCGGGATCGACACCGGCCTAACCCATGCGACGCCCCATTCACCCCGACGTCAAAGCGGAAGCGCTCCGACTCCGGATCGAGGAGCGCCTGAGCTTGGTGGCCATTCAGGAGGCGCTCGACGAGCACGTCGCGAAGGCCACGCTCTCCGTGTGGCTCCGCGCGCATCCACTCACCCCGGCGGAGTTGCGAGGCCGGATGCGGGAGGGCGGGGTCGAAGGGAACCGCCGCCGGTGGCGTCGCGGCAGCAAGCCGGCCCGCCCGCGCTGACTCTCAACCACCCGACATTGCCACAACGTCGAGAGTAGGCACAGGACCCCGTGGGCGATGCCTGGTTCTACAAAGCGGTCCCCAAACTACCAATGCAAAGCCCGCGAACGCCTCTCGGCGCGCGCGGGCTCGTGGTGCGGTACCGCAGTCCCTCAATTCGTCCCTCAGTTTTGCGAACGCGATTTTTTGAGCGGACTAAGTTCTTGCAGCACATATGGCTAGGGAGGGAATCGAACCCCCGACACGCGGATTTTCAGTCCGCTGCTCTACCAACTGAGCTACCTAGCCTTTGGGGCGGGGGAATATAAGGAAAGGGGTCCCCGGCGCAAAGCGTCCGGGGACCCAACCGCCACGGGCCACGCCGCCGACCCACCCAGGCCCCAGGCTCCGGGCCTCTATTTCGCCACCAGCCGGTACACCTCCCCACCCTCCGTCGTGATGTATAACTCCCCGTTCCCATCCTCCCCGAACGAGTTGGGCGACGATCCATCGGGCAGGAGCCCGGCGTACTCTTTCTCCTCCGTCGCCTGCCCCCCGCGCCAGATGAACGACCGGACGAACCCGGCACAGAAGTCGGCATAGAAATAAGTGCCGCGGAGCGCCGGAATCGCCTTGCCGCGGTAGACGTTGCCGCCCATCACCGCGCACCCCTCGTCGTGGCCGTAGTCGAGTATCGGCATCGTGATGCCCGTGAGGTTGCAGCTCGTTCCGCCGCCGTAGCATTCGAGCCCCTCGGTCACCCGCCAGCCGAGATTCTCGCCGCCCCCGCTGGTGTGGGAGATGACGTCGACCTCCTCCCGGCTCCCGTCGCCCACGTCCCCGATGTACAGGTCACCGGTGCTCCGGTCGAAGCTGAAGCGCCAGGGATTCCGGAGTCCGTAGTTCCAGAGCTCGTGCCGGAAGGTGGGGTGCGTGGCCCACGGGTTGGAGGGCGGGATCTGGTAGGGACCGGTGGTGGGAACGTCGATCCGGAGGATCGAGCCGAGAAGTTCGGTCCGGTCCTGGCCATGGCCGTCTGGGTCGCCGCAACAGCCACCATCACCCAGGCTGACGTAGAGATACCCGTCGGGGCCGAAGGCCACAGTCCCGCCATTATGGTCGCCGACCGGCTGTGGCACCGTGAGAAGGACGCTTTCGGCGGTGTCCGCGACGTCGGCCGCGGCACTCGGTGCGTGGAACCGGGCGATGACCACGTTGAGCGCGGGATCCACGTAGTGGAGCACGAACATGTGCGACGTGGCGTAGTCCGGCGCGAAGGCGAGGCCCAGGATCCCCTGCTCCGGGCCGTCGTTCACCTTGTCGGTGATGTCGAGAAACGGCGTGGCGAGGAGCACCCCGTCCTTGAGGATCCGGACCTGGCCGGTCCGTTCGACGACGAAGAGCCGGTGGACGTCTCCCGTCGGGGCGGTGACCAGGAGCGGGTGACTGAAGCCGTCCTGCACCAGCCGGGCGGCGAGCTCGGGGACCGGGCCCGGGCCGGCGCTGCCGTCCGACCCGCATCCGCTGGAGGAGACGGCGACGGCAGCCAGCGCGAGCGCGGGCAGGCGCAAGGAATTGCCCATGGGAGTCCTGTGGAGGCGACGATGGAATATGCCGGCCCCCGCGCCGAAGCAGGGTGAGCCTCCTCACGCACAGTGGCAGGCCCCGAGGGAGAACCGAACCACCCCCCGCGACGTTACTGGGGCGGACCCGCTCACGGAGGTACCATGGTCCGCCCGCTCCTCACCGTCGGCGCCGCCGGCGCCATCACCCTGCTCGGCGCGCTCGCACTCGGCAGCGCTGGTCGCTCGGTGGTCGAGGCCCAGAGCAGGAATCCCCTCACCGGCGCGCGGCTCGAGGTGCGTCCCGCCCCCGCCTGGCACAACGCCAGCTGGCTCAACACCCCCGGGGACCAGCCGCTCGCGCTGGCCGATCTGCGCGGGCGCGTGGTGCTCCTCAACTTCTGGACCTTCACCTGTTGGAACTGCACCGGCTCCCTGCCGTCCCTGGTCGACTTCGATCAGCGCTACCGCGACCGGGGTCTCACCATTGTCGGCATGCACCGCCCGGAGTTCCCGCCCTACGCCGGCGAGCACAACAAGGGCAACGTGGCGAAGGCGCTCGCGAAGTACCACATTGCCTATCCCAATGCGCAGGACAACGACCACGCCACCTGGGATCTGTACGAGATCATGTACTGGCCGAGCTATGTGCTGATCGACCGGCGGGGGAACATCCGCTACGAGGGCGCGGGAGAGTTCCACCTGCACGACGGCGAGTACGAGCTGTGGGACAGCCGGATCCAGACCCTCCTCGCCGAACGATGAGATCGCGGCTCCTCGTGGCGCTGAGTCTCCTCGCCGGCTGCCGGCCCACCCCGGCCCCGGCGCGCGACCCGGTTCCCCTCAGCGTCGAGGAGCAGCGGACCGACTCGGCGCTGCGCCTGGTGCTCCGTGCCGCGCCCGGCGCCCGCATCAACGCCCAGCTCAAGCCGGCGCTCGAGCTGGCCGACGGGCGGGTCCTCCGCTTTGACGCCGATAGCCTCTCCCCCGATTCGGCCTACTACGCCGAGGCCCCGGTGCTGAGCCTGGCCCGGGGGACCGCCCTGCATGGCACCCTGCTCGCCAGTGTCTGCGCCGAGGGGGAACAGGTCTGCCAGCTCGTCCGCCTCGAGGTGCGCACGACCCCTGACCTCTGACCCTCCGGCCGCCCGTCTTGCCGGTCCGCCGCCGTGGCGCCAATCTTCCGGCATGCCCCACCCGGCCTACCCGAACCTCACGGTGCTCGATCATCCCCTGATCCAGCACAAGCTCACCCTGCTCCGCGACAAGGCCACCAGCACCCGCGACTTCAAGCAGCTCACCGCGGAGATCGCGATGCTCATGGCCTATGAAGTCACCAAGCACCTGCCCACCGAACCGGTGGAGATCGACACGCCGCTCGAGCGGATGACCGGGCGGCTGGTGAGCGACAAGAAGCTCACCCTGGTGCCGATCCTCCGCGCCGGCCTCGGCATGGTGGACGGCGTCTCCCAGCTGCTCCCGACGGCGCGGGTGGGGCATATCGGGCTCGCGCGCGACGAGTCGTCGCTCGAGCCGATGCGCTACTACGCCAAGCTCCCGGGCGAGGAGAAGGACCGTGACTACTTCATCCTCGACCCGATGCTCGCCACCGGCGGGTCCGCCACGGCGGCGGTGACGACGCTCAAGGCGGCGGGGGCGCGGCGCATCCGGTTCCTCTGCATCGTGGCGGCGCCCGAGGGCGCCCGGCGGATGCTCGAGGGCCATCCCGATGTCCCGGTCTTCGCCGCGGCACTCGATCGCGAGCTCAACCAGCAGGGCTACATCCTGCCCGGGCTGGGGGACGCCGGCGATCGGCTCTTCGGCACCCGCTGATGCTGCTGGCGGCGCTCCTGCTGCTCCAGGCCGCGGACGCGCCGCGGCGTGTCGCCCTGACGTTCGACGATCTCCCGGTGGTCTCCGCGCTTCACCTCACGGAACCCGCGCGCGACACCACGACCACCCGGTTGCTCCTGGCCCTCGAGCGCCACCACGCGCCGGCCACCGGGTTCGTCAACGAGAACAAGCTGGAGGACTCGGCCGGGGCCGTCGTGGCGAGCCGGGTGGAGCTGCTCCGGCGCTGGCTCGACGCCGGCCACGATCTCGGCAACCACACCTGGTCGCACCGCGACCTGCACCGCACGCCGCTCCCGGAGTACGAGGCCGATATCCTCAAGGGCGAGCGGGTCCTGCGGCAGCTCTTCGCCGAACGCCGGGGGAAGCCGCGCTACTTCCGGCACCCGTACCTGCACACCGCGAAGAGCGCCACGGTGCGGGACAGCCTGGACCTGTTCCTCGCGGCCCACGGATACCGGATCGCGCCGGTGACGCTCGACGACGGCGATTACCTCTTCGCCGCCGCGTACGACCGGGTCCGCGCCGTCGGGGACAGCGCCACCGCCCAGCGGATCGTGCGCCGGTATGTCGCCTACATGGACAGCGTGGTCGGCTTCTACCAGAACCAGTCGCGCGCCATCCTGGGGCGGGAGCCGGCCCAGATCCTCCTGGTGCACGCCAACCGCCTGAACGGCGACAGCTTCGACCAGGTCGCGGCGATGTTCGAGCGGCGGGGCTACCGGTTCATCACGCTGGACGAGGCCCTCGACGACCCGGCGTACCAGTCGAACGACCAGTACTATGGCGAGGGCGGCATCACCTGGCTCCACCGCTGGGCCATCACCGCGGGGGTGCCGCGCCGGACCTTCGCGGGCGAGCCCGAGGTGCCCGACTGGGTCACCGATCTCGCCGCCGGGATCGGGCTCGCCCCGGCATCCGGTGACCCGCCCCACGCCACGAGCCCCGAGCCCTGAGCCCTATGTCCATCCGTCTCACCTTCCATGGCGCCGCGGGGCAGGTCACCGGCTCGATGCACCTGCTCGAGGCGGCGGGCGCCCGCATCCTGCTGGATGCCGGCCTCTTCCAGGGGCGGCGGCTCGAGAGCCACCAGCTCAACGCCAATCTCCCCATCGACCCCCGGCGGGTCGACGCGATCATCCTGAGTCACGCCCACATCGATCACTCCGGGCGGCTCCCGCTGCTGGTGCGGCACGGCTTCCACGCGCCGATCATCGCGACCCCCGCGACCCGCGATCTCTGCGCGGTGATGCTGCCCGACGCGGCCCACATCCAGGAGAAGGACGCGGAGCTGCTCGCCCGGCGGGGGAAGATGGGCCCGGGGAGCGAGCCGCTCTACTCGCTCCCCGACGCGGTAGCGGTGCAGGACCTGATCCTGGGTCTCCCCTACCGGCGGGTGCACAACCTGCGGAAGCACCTCGCCTTCGAGTTCACCGACGCGGGGCATATCCTGGGCTCGGCCTCGGTCGACCTCCGGATCACGGAGGAGACACCCCACCGGCTGGTCTTCTCGGGCGACATCGGCCGGAGCAACCTCCCCATCATCCGCGATCCCGATCCCCCGGCGGGGCCGATCGACACGCTGATCGTCGAGTCGACCTACGCCAACCGCACCCACGAGTCGGTGCACGACGCCGAGGAGCGGCTGGGCGACCTGGTGCGCCGGGCGGCAGGGAAGGGTGGCAAGATTATCATCCCCGCCTTCGCGGTGGGGCGGGCGCAGGAACTCGTCTACAGCCTCCACCAGCTCTTCCGGTCGGGGAAGATCCCCGGGCTGCCGATCTTCGTCGACTCCCCCCTCGCGGTCGACGCCACCGCGGTCTTCCGGCTCCATCCCGACCTCTTCGACCGCGACGAGAAGCTCATCGAGCGCACCACGCAGCTGTTCGACTTCCCGCTGGTGCGCTATGTCCGGGACGTCCAGGAATCCAAGAAGCTCAACACGATGAACGGGCCCGCGGTGATCATCGCGGCCAGCGGGATGTGCGAGTCGGGCCGGGTGCTCCACCACCTGGCCAACAACATCGGCGACCATCGCACCATCGTGCTCTTCGTCGGCTTCCAGGCGGAACACACCCTGGGCCGCCGGATCCAGGAGGGCGCGAAGGAGGTGCGGATCTTCGGCGACATGATGCCGGTGCGCGCGAGCGTCGAGACCCTTGGCGGCTACTCGGCCCACGCGGACAAGGACGAGCTCCGGCAGTGGGTCCGGCGGCTGGGCGGGTCGGTGCGGCGGGCCTTCGTGGTGCACGGCGAGGCCGAGGCCGCGCAGGCCATGCTCCGGATCCTCAAGGAGGAGGGCGTCCGTCAGGTCGATGTGCCGCGGCTGGGCGAGAGCTTCGAGCTCGCCTGACCGCCCGCGCTCGACGACGACGCTGCCGCTCCGCCGCGCCGCTCGGTAGCTTTCCCGCGTGCCGTCACCGCCTCTCCGTAAACTGCTGCTCGCGCTGCCGCTGGCGGCGCTCGGCCTGTACCTGCTCTCGTTCGTGGCCGTGTACATCGCGAGCCGGATGGACCAGCACCAGCCGGTGGACGCGATCGTCGTCCTCGGCGCGGCCCAGTACAACGGCAAACCCTCCCCGGTCCTCAGGGCCCGCCTCGATCACGCCGCCGACCTCTATCGCGAAGGACTCGCCCCGGCGGTGGTCGTGACGGGCGGCATCGGCACCGGTGACCGGGTGAGCGAGGCCACGGTGGGGCGGCAGTATCTCGTCCAGCACGGCGTCCCGGAACAGGCGGTGGTGGTTCGCCCGGAGGGACGCTCGACCCAGGCGTCGATGCAGTCGGTCGCGCAGTGGGCCCAGGCCCACGAGATCAAGCGGGTGCTGCTGGTGAGCGATCCCTTCCACATGCTGCGGCTCAGGCTCGAAGCGGGCCGCACTGCCCTGCGGGCCTATACCTCTCCCACCCCCAGCAGTCCCATCTCGGCCGACTGGCGCCGTGAGCTGTACTTCCTCGCCGCGGAGGCGTGGAAGGTGCCGGTGGTCTTGTTGCGGTTGACGTAGGGAGGCCGGAGGCCGGAGGCCCGGGCCGTGAGCGCTGCGGGAACGGGGGCGGGCGGAGCGGGCGTAAGTGAGCCCGTGCTGTGCACCGGCCCGCGCGGCGAGCGCGGCGGGAGAGGGGGCGGGCGGAGCGGGCGTAAG
>DASZPT010000198.1:0-9400 GCA_035549935.1 Gemmatimonadales bacterium | reverse complement strand
GACGTGAAGCCGGCCAACATCCTCCTCGAGGGCGGCCACGCGATCCTCGCCGACTTCGGCGTGGCCCGGCCGATCCAGGGGCCGCCGCCCGGGAGCGCGAACCAGACGGGGGCCGGCCTCGTGGTGGGAACGCCGGCGTACATGAGCCCCGAGCAGCTCACCGGCATGGGACCGGTCGACGGGCGCGCCGATCTCTTCAGCCTGGGCGTGGTGCTGTACGAGGCGATCACCGGCCGCCTGCCGTTCGAGGCGGTCGCGATGCCACGACTCATGGCGGAGCGGCTCGACGGAACCTTCCGTCCCCCCGCCTCGCTCCGGCCCGGCATCCCGCCCCTCCTGAGCCAGGTGATCACGCGGGCCCTCGCCGCCGACCCCGCCGATCGCTACGACCGGGCCGAGTCCTTCGCCGCCGACCTCGAGGTGATCGAACACCAGCTCAGTGGGGTCCGTTCGGCCGCCCCCTCGGCGGTCCTGAGCAGCGCCCCGGTCCTGGTGGTCGTGGTCACCCTCGCGATGCTCGCGCTCGGTGCCCTCATCGCGAGCCGGGTGCACCGGGGCGGCCACGCCCGGCTCGACCCGAACCGGATGACCGTCGCCGACTTCCGCAACCAGACCGGGGACACGACCCTCGCCGCCATCGGCCCGCTGGCGAGCGACATGATCTCCGCCGGCCTCACCGGGATCCGCGGCCTCACCGTCATCAACTCGGACCTGGTCTTCGGCGCCCCGCGCCGCGAGGCCGACCGCCGGGTGGCGCTCGCCGCCGACCGGGACGCGGGGGCGGCGCTCTGGGCGCTGGTGGATTCCTCGCGGGCCACGACCGTGGTCTCCGGCTCCTACTACCGGGAGGGCGCCGACCTCGAGGTGTTCGCCGAAGTCACCGATGCGCCGAGCGGGAAGGTGCTGCTCGACCTGGGGCCTCTCAAGGGCTCGGCCCAGCACCCGGAGACGGTGCTCGCCGCGGTGCGGGACAGCGTCGCCGCCTTCGTGCGTGCGGGGCGTTCACGTTCCCGTTAACTATCCTGACATATCTTGGTGCGGAGCAGGACACCCGCTGCGCCTCCCCGGTGGGATCGCATGACCACAGGCACGCCCGTCAACGCCAGGACTCCGCCCGCACCCGACGCCACCCGGGAGCCGCAGGAGCATGCCGCCGACGAGCGGCTGCTCCGGGAGCTGTGCGCCCTGGCCGGCCCCGCCGCGCTGGAGCGCCTGGACAGCGCCTCCGGGGGCCTTTCCCTCCCGGAGGCGGAGCGCCGCCTCGGCCCGTATGGCCCGAACGAGCTGGCGGTGCACCGGCCGCTCGGGATCTGGGCCGACCTGTTCGAGCGCTGCCGGAGCCCGCTCGTCATCCAGCTGCTGGTCATTGCCGGGGTCTCGGCCCTCATCGGCGAGCTCAAGTCGACGATCATCGTGGGCGCGATGGTGGTGCTGAGCGTCGGACTCTCCTTCATCCTCGATCGCCGGTCGGGGAACGCGGTGGAGGCGCTCGGCAAGCGGGTCCAGTCGCGGACCCACGTGATCCGGGAGGGGAAGGAACACGAGATCCGGATGTCGGAGGTGGTCCCCGGCGACATCGTGGTCCTGACCGCCGGCAGCATCATCCCGGCCGACCTCCGCCTCCTCGCGGTCAAGGACCTCTTCGTCAGCCAGTCGGCGCTCACCGGCGAATCGCTGGCGGTGGAAAAGACCGCGGAGCCGGCGCCGGCGGGCGACCTCGCGGCGAGCGACCTCCCCAACGCCTGCTTCTTCGGCAGCAACGTCACCAGCGGCACCGGCCGGGGCCTGGTGGTCAACACCGGGACCCGGACCCTCTTCGGCGCCATCTCGGAACGCCTGACCGCGCACCGGGAAGAGACCAGCTTCGACCGGGGGGTGCGGTCGTTCACCTGGCTCATGATCCGGTTCATGCTGGTGATGGTCGGGAGCGTGTTCCTGATCGTGGGGCTCTCCCGGGGGAACTGGCTCGAGGCGCTCCTCTTCGGGCTCTCGGTGGCGGTGGGGCTCACCCCCGAGATGCTGCCGATGATCGTGACGGTGAACCTCGCCAAGGGCGCGCTCACGATGGCGGGGAAGAAGGTGATCGTGAAGCGCCTCCCCTCGATCCAGAACCTGGGGGCCATCGACATCCTCTGTACCGACAAGACCGGCACCCTCACCCAGGACGAGGTGGTCCTGGAGCGGCACGTGAGCCTGACGGGGGTGGAGAGCGAGGATGTCCTCAACTACGCCTACCTCAACAGCTACTACCAGACCGGCCTCCGCAACCTGATCGACCGGGCGGTGATCGAGCATGCCGACCTGGACGTGGAGCAGAACTGCCGCCTGGTGGACGAGCTCCCCTTCGACTTCCAGCGCCGGCGGATGTCGGTGGTGGTGGACTACGAAGGGGACCACGTCCTGGTCTGCAAGGGCGCGGTGGAGGAGATCTACAGCTGCTGCACCCGCTACCAGGTGGGGGACGAGGTCTTCACCCTGCTCGACATGATGCGGACCGACCTCCTCGAGGAGGTCGAGGAGCTCAACCGCGACGGGTTCCGGGTGCTGGGGATCGCCTACCGCGAGTTCTCCCGGGAGAAGACCGCCTTCACCATCGCCGACGAGAGCCAGCTCACCCTCCTCGGCTACATCGCCTTCTACGATCCGCCCAAGGACTCGGCCGGGAAGGCGCTGACCCTGCTCCGCGAGGCGGGGGTCCGGGTCAAGGTGCTCACCGGCGACAACGGGCTCGTGACCCGCAAGGTCTGCGAGGACGTGGGCCTGCCGGCGGAGCGGATCGTCACCGGGGCGGAGCTCGCGGGCCTCACTCCGGAAGCCTTCGCGACGGTGGCGCACGAGGTCGACGCCTTCGTGAAGCTCTCGCCGCTGCAGAAGGAGGAGATCGTCCGCGCGCTGCAGCGACGCGGGCACGTGGTGGGCTTCATGGGCGACGGGATCAACGACGCGCCCGCCCTCAAGGCCGCCGACGTCGGCATCTCGGTGGACTCCGCGGTCGACGTGGCCAAGGAGTCAGCCGACATCGTGCTGCTGGAGAAGAGCCTGCTGGTACTGGAGGAGGGGATCGTCGAGGGGCGCAAGGTGTTCGCCAACATCACGAAGTACATCCGGATGGGGGCGAGCTCCAACTTCGGGAACATGTTCAGCGTGCTGGGCGCGAGCCTGCTCCTGCCGTTCCTCCCCATGCTGCCGATCCAGATTCTCGCCAACAACCTGCTCTACGACATCTCCCAGACCGGGATTCCCAGCGACCGGGTGGACCCGGAGCTGGTGGCCGCGCCGCTGGCCTGGAACATCGACAACATCAAGCGGTTCATGGTGTGGGTCGGGCCGATCAGCTCGATCTTCGACTATGCCACCTTCGCCCTGATGTGGTTCGTCTTCCAGTGCGGCGCCTGGACCCACGCGGCGCCGGCGGAGCAGCTCCGGCTGGAGCGGCTCTTCCAGACCGGCTGGTTCGTGGAATCGCTCCTCACCCAGACACTGATCGTCCACATCATCCGGACCCGGCGGATCCCGTTCCTCGAAAGCCGGGCCTCGGGGCCGATGCTGCTCACCACCCTCCTCGTCATGGCCATCGGCGCCTGGCTCCCGTACAGTCCCCTCGCCGGAGACCTTGGCATGGTGCCCCTGCCCGCCGCCTACTGGGGATGGATCGCCGGCTTCCTGCTGGCCTACGCGGTCCTCACCCACCTGGTGAAGACGCGGTTCATCCGGCGCTTCGGAGCCGCCTGAACATGGATTCGCTGCTCGATGCGCTGCAGGAAGGCCGGCTGATCGAGTTGCCGGACGACACCCGGGATCACGGGCTCCGCCTCCTCGGCCACATCCTCGAGGCGATCCCGTCCGTCCCGCCCGGGACCGATGTGGTGTCCCTCGTGATGGAGCGGGAACGGCAGCTGGGCACCGCGATCGGCAAGGGATGGGCCTGTCCCCACGCCCGGGTCCGCTACGAGGAGGACCTGATCTGCGCCCTCGGCTGGAGCCCGGCGGGGATCGACTATGGTGCGCCGGACGGGCAACCGGTCCGGATGATCGCGATGTACCTCGTGCCCTCCAATCAGCGGAATCACTATCTCCGGGAGATCTCCCTCCTGGCGAAGGCGCTGAGCGCGTACGGCGAGCCGGGCAAGCTCGAAACCGTCACCGACCTCAACCAGGCCCGGAACTACCTCCTCGACCTGATCGCGACCACCAAGGACACCGTCGGACCCGATGCCCGGGCTCGCATGATCCAGCTGCAGGCCCGGGCGGTGGTGGAGGCGCACCCCGCGCGAGACCTCGCCAACCTCGTCGTGGAGCCGGTGAGTATCGTGGCCGGCCCGGGACTCACTCCCCTGGTCCTGAGTCAGGCGGCGGGGCTCCGGGAAGTGCTGGAAGGGCTTCCCGCCCTGGCCGAACGGCTCGAGGCCGATGGGGCGGTGCAGCACAACGGCTGGAAGATCGTTCGGCGCGGATCGACGGCGTACCAGGGCGGGCGGGTGGTCTACGACTGCCTCGCGATCCGGTTGCCGGCCGCGCCCCCGCCGCCCCGCTAGCGCCGCTCCGGCCACCACCCGCGGAGGTCGGCGGCGAACCGGGATCCCTTCGCCGCGAACACCCGCTCCCCCAGCCGGAGCGCGCCCGCCCGCAGGCGGCGCTGCTCCCGGGCAATGCACCCGAGCACCACCGCGCCTTCCCGCTCCGGCCCGTAGCGGGCCGGGTCGGTGAGCAGCAGCTCCTGGAGGACGGTGAGATTGTGATCGTCGCCGAGCGCCTCCTCGAGGACGTGGAGCAGCCGGGCCCGGCGGCGCGGCGTGGCATCGAGCTTCTCCAGCAGCCGCATGTGGTAGTAGTGATCCTTGAGGCGGATCCGCCACCGGTGGAATTCCGCGTCGCCGCCGTCGAGCCGGAGGGTCAGCATCGCCCGCCGTGTCCGGCGGTAGGAGCGCGCCATCCCCTGGCGGAGCGCCCGGGAGGAGGCGCCGAGCGACGGGACCAGCCGGGTCGCGGCCTCGAGGGCGCCGCGCGCCTCGCCGAGCGCCTCGCTCGCGTCCTCCCGGCTGGTGGAACGGCGGTGTTCGAGCCCGCGGCGGACATGGCCCGCGATCGCCGGGGTGAGGATCGCGCGATACCGCGTCGCCAGGGCCGTGAGACTCTCGAGGCAGGCGTCGGCCTCGCGCATCGCGCTGAGGGCGTGGGCCGCGCGGCGGAGCCGGGTGGCGATCCGGCGCGACCGCGCGGGCACGGCCTCCTCGAAGAGGCGGAGTACCGCCCGCATCCGCTTGACCGCGACGCGCGCCTCGTGCACCGCCCCGGCGCCGGGCGGGTCCTCACCGAGGCGCGCGCGGGCGCCCGCGAGTTCCTCCTCGAGGATGGTGATCAGCTGGGTCGCCGCCGCGGGACCGCGGGCGAGGTGAAACGCCATGGCTCCAATGTACCGGCGGTAGGCGGGGCGGGGGAGGCGCGCCTCCATCCCGCGGGCGAGGGCGGTTGACAGCGGCCGGTGACGCAAAATAGTTTGACATCAACATGATTCTCCGGACCCTCCTCGTCGCCGCCACGCTGCTGCTGGGCCTCCTCCTCGCCCGGCGGCTCCTGGTCTCGCGGCTCGACGCCCTCGCGCGGCGCACCACCAACCGGTGGGACGACCTGCTCGTCCTCCTGGTCCGCCGGACCTGGACCGCGACGCTCCTGCTCCTCCCGCTGTGGACCCTGGCGCGGGGGCTCGAGTTGCCCGAGGCGGTGGTCCAGGGCCTCCGGGTCGTCACCGTCGCGACCCTCGCGCTCCAGCTCGCCACCTGGGCCAACCTCCTCGTGGTGCAGCTCCTCGAGGCGCGGGTCTCGGAGCTCCGGGGCGACGACCCCGCGAGCGCCACCACCCTCGCCGGGGTCGCCCTGGTGGTGCGGGGCGTGGTCGGGCTCGTCATCGTCCTCCTCGCCCTCGACAACCTCGGCGTCAACATCAGCGCCCTGGTGGCCGGCCTCGGCATCGGTGGCGTCGCCATCGCGCTCGCCACCCAGAACATCCTGGGGGACCTCTTCGCCTCGCTCTCCATCGTCCTCGACAAGCCCTTCGTGGTGGGCGACTTCATCGTGGTGGGGGACCTCATGGGCACGGTCGAGCGGGTGGGGCTCAAGACCACCCGGCTCCGGAGCCTCTCCGGCGAGCAGCTGGTGTTCTCGAATGCCGACCTGCTCGGGAGCCGGGTGCGGAACTACAAGCGGATGGCGGAGCGGCGGGTGGTCTTCACCATCGGGGTGACCTACGGGACCACCGAGGCGGCCCTCGAGCGCATGCCCGGGATGCTGCGGGAGATCGTGACCGGGGAGGACGAGGTCCGCTTCGACCGGGCCCATCTCCGGAGCTTCGACGATTCGGCGATCACCTTCGAGGTGGTCTACTACGTGCTGAGTCCCGACTACAACCGCTTCATGGACATCCAGCAGTCGATCAACTTCCAGCTCGTGCGGCGCCTCCGGGCCGCCGGGGTGGACTTTGCGTTTCCCACCCGAACCGTGTACCTGGAGGGCGGCGCGGTCGCCGCCCGCAACGCCGACGCGGCGTGACCGGCGGCTCAGTCGTCCGAGAAGAAGAACCGCACCTCGACGTCGTCCGCCTCCATCATCCCGACCAGCTGATTCACCACGCGGAGGATGGCCCGTTGCCGGACGGCGGAGAGCCGCGCGAGCCCGTGCAGCAGCCGACCCTGGGCGGCCTCCGGCGCCCGGGCCGCGAGGGCCTTGCCCCGGGCGGTGAGCGTCAGTTCCACCACGCGCCGGTCGGGCCGGCTCCGCGCCCGCCGGACGAGCCCGCGGCGCTCGAGACGGTCCACCAGGATCGAGAGGGTGCTGGGCTGCACCGCGAGCGCCTCGGCGAGCGCACTCGTCGCCATGACGCCGTGGCGCTGGAGCGTCTTGAGGGCCCACAGCTGCGGACCGGTGAGGCCGTAGGTTCGCCGGACGTCCTGGGAGTAGAGCTCGATCCCGCGCACCACCCGGCGGAGCCCGTTGACGATCTCCTGGGAAACCCCGGCGGGGGCGGCGCGACGGCGGGGGCGGGGAGCACGGACCGGGGTGGGCATCGGTTGAGAGGATCGGGGGCGGGAAGTTAGATTGATGTCAAAGTAGTCCCGCCGTCGGTGCTGTCAATCACCCTCACCCCGGGCCCCGGTGTCGCTCCGCCGTACCCTCCGCTGGCGCCTCCACCAGCTCGCCGTGCGCGCCCGGCGTACTACCTCCGGCCCGGTGAACACCGCCCAGGGCGCGTGGGCCGACCTGGTCGACTGGTTCAACGGCCTCGAGCTCAGCGAGCACAGTATCCTGCTCGGCTTCGCCGCCGTCATCGGGCTCGCCTCGGCCGGCGGCGTCGTCCTCTTCTACAAGCTCATCGATCTGGCCCACCGGGCCTTCTTCGCCTGGCCCGAGTCGCTCCTCCCCCAGCTCGGGCTGCTGGCGTACCGCCCGGTGATCACCGCCGCCGGCGCCGTGGCGGCGTGGGCGGTCATGCGCCGTTTCGGCCAGGGACACGACGGCCTCAACGTCCCCGACGTCCAGCGGGCGGTGGTGCGCCGGGGGGGGCAGCTTCCCACCATCCCGGCGCTGGCGCGCACGGCGGCGAGCGCCATCACCATCGGCAGCGGGGGGTCGGCCGGCAGCGAGGGGCCTGTGGCCGTCTTTGGCGCCCTCATCGGCTCCCGTCTCGGATCCGCCTTCCGCTTCACCGGCAGTCGCACCGGTATCCTCGTGAGTGCCGGGGCCGCGGCCGGCATCTCGGCGGCATTCAATGCCCCGCTCGCCGGCGCCTTCTTCGCCCTGGAGGAGATCCTCGGCGCGTTCAGTACCGTCGCCTTCGCGCCGGTGGTGGTGAGCAGTGTGCTGGCGGCCGTGGTCTCGCGGGCGGTCTTCGGCAACCATCCCGTCTTCCCGGTGCCGCTCGAGCTGGGCTACGAGCTCACCCGCGAGGTCATCCTCTTCTATCCGATCCTCGGCCTCGCGAGCGGCCTCGTGTCGGTGGCGTTCGTGCGATGCTACTTCGGCGTCGAGGTCCGGGCCCGGCGGCTCCGCCTCTCGCCGGCCTGGATCGCCGCGCTCGGCGGCGCGGTGGTCGGCGGGATCGCGTTTCTCTCCCGCGGCCTGCTGGTGGGGTCCGGGCACCTCGCGATCCCGCTCGACAGCTTCAACCGCCTGGCCTGGTATCTGGTGGCGCTCCTCGCCATCGCGAAGCTCATCGCCACCTCTATCACCCTCAACACCGGTGGCTCGGGCGGTCTCTTCACCCCGTCGCTCTATGTCGGCGCCGCGACCGGAAGCGCCTTCGGGCTGCTGCTGGTGACGCTCTTCCCGGGTCTCGGGCTCCGGGCCGAACCCTACGCGCTGGTGGGCATGGGCTCGGTCATCGCGGCCGCGATGAACGCGCCGATCACCGGCATCCTCATGGTCTGGGAGATGACCGGCAACTCGGCCATCATGCTGCCGCTCATGCTCTCGGTGGTCATCAGCCATACCCTCGCGCGGCGGATGGAGCAGGACTCCCTCTACAGCGGCTGGCTCCGCCGCCGGGGCGAGCACCTGAGCCACGGGGAGGACCAGGAGGTCCTCGCCGGGCTCCGGGTGGAGGACGCCTACGCCCGCGATCCGGCGGTGATTCCCGCCGCCATGACGGCGAGCCAGTTCCTGCTGCACCTCGGCGCCGGGAGCCAGGAGATCTTCCCGGTGGTCGAACCGGACGGGGCCGTGGCCGGCGTCCTCTCCGTGAGCGACCTCGCCCGGGTGGCGCAGGAGAGCCGCGAACGCCACGAGTCGATCCTCGCCCGCGAGGTGGTGCAGGCCAGCGAGACCGTCACCCCGGCGGACACGCTGCTCGAGGCCACCCGCCGCATGGGGGTCCGCGGCCTCGCGGCCCTGCCGGTGGTCGACCCCGGCGACCGGCGCCTCATCGGTCTCCTGAGCCGGAGCGACGTCCTTTCCCTCTACGGCCGGATCCTGGCCGGCGCCCCGCGCGATTCCTCGGAGACCGCGATCCCCCGGGCGTGACACCCCCTTCATGGGTGCTTCACGCACCCGACGCCTCCACGTCGCTATCCTCATGGTGGAAGCCCCGACCGGGAGACGTGCGATGTACTTCGACGGCACCATTGCGGGCTGGCTGGCGGTCGCGACCCTGGCGGGGATGGCCGTCGGCATCGAGCGGGAGTGGTCGGGGCATACGGTGGGTCCGGAGGCCCGCTTCGCCGGGGTGCGGACCTTCCTGCTGCTCGGCCTGCTGGGTGGGCTGGCGGGCTGGTTCCTCGGCGCCGGGTACGGCGGCGTGGCCCTCCTCCTTCTCGCCGGGGCCGCCGCGCTGATCGTCGCCGCGTACGTGCTGGTGGCCCGGCAGGGTGGCGAGGCGATCGACGGCACCACCGAGACTGCGGCCCTCCTG
>DASZPT010000197.1:0-2527 GCA_035549935.1 Gemmatimonadales bacterium | reverse complement strand
TCCTGATGTACGGGTCGCCTGCGGTGGCGATGACGGCGGTGGTGTTCGGGCTCCTGGCGACGCGGCTCCAGCTGTTGGCGGGGCGGTTGGCGGCGAAGGTGCCGAAGGACGCCAGGTTCGAGGAGTTCGTGAAGGCGCACGGGTGGGGGATGGGGCTCCGGCTCCTGGGGGTGGCGGCGCTGGTGGTGGTCTGCACGGCGTGGCCGGCGTACTTCCCGGCCATCGGAGCGGCGATCGGTTATCTGGGGGTCCTGATCCCCTTGCTCTTCCTGGAGACGCGCACGGCACGATGATGTTCCTGCAAGAGGCCGCGGGCGCCACGCCCGACATCGGCGAGATGGTGCTCCACCACACGGCGGACGCCTGGACGATGGATTTCTACCCGTTCGGGACCGTCCACCTCCCGCGCTGGGCCGACGTGCACATCCTGGGGATGACGGTGAACCTCTCCCCGACCAAGCACGTGGTCTACATGCTGATCGTGGCGCTCCTGGTCTTCCTGACCCTCAAGCTCGCCGCGCGCGGCGTGGCCCGGGCCCAGGCGGCGGGCGCGGCGCCCAAAGGGTTCGCGAACTTCATGGAGTCGGTGGTGCTGTTCGTCCGGAACGACATCGCCATCGCCAACATCGGCGAGGAGATGGGGCCCAAGTACGCCCCGCTCATCCTCTCGTTCTTCTTCTTCATCCTCTACGCCAATCTGCTCGGCCTCATCCCGTACGGGTCCACCGTCACGGGCAACCTGGCCGTGACCGGGGCGCTCGCCTTCGTGAGCTTCCTGGCGATCGAGATCGGCGGGATGTACAAGCTCGGCTTCAAGGGGTACCTCGGCACCATCTTCATGCACGTGGACGGGATGCCCAAGGTCGCCGCGGCGGCCCTCGCCATCGCGATGGCCCCGATCGAGATCCTGGGCAAGCTGGTCAAGCCGTTCGCGCTGGCGGTCCGTCTCTTCGGCAACATGACGGCCGGGCACTTCGTGATCCTCTCGATGTTCGGGATCATCTTCCTCTTCGGCGCGATCCCGGTCTGGAACAGCGCCATCGGGATCAGCACGGCGCTCCTGGTCATCGGGGTGCTGATGCTGGAGTTGATCGTGGCGCTCCTGCAGGCGTACGTCTTCACCCTGCTCACCGCCGTCTTCATCGGCTCGATGCAGGTGTCGCACGGCCCGCACCACGACGACGACCACGGCCACGGGCACGCCCCGCGGCCGATGCTGGACGACGTGATGGCCGGCAAGGCCGCGCACTAGACAGCACCGGGGTCCGGGCGACGCTCCTCGCGCCGGATCCCTGAGTAGTCGGTCGAATGACCGACGATTCCCGTTGTGGCGGCCGTCAGGCCGCGACGTTGACGGGACACCGCACCCGAGGCCGCGCCGGAGACGCGACCAGGGGCGGGGAGCAGCAGCCTGGCGGCTGCCACAACTGACATCTCCCCATTGAATGGACGGAACGATGTACCTCCTCAGCCTCCTGCAGGAACCCGCGGTGAACGAAGCCGTCGCCGCCGCCAAGAACAGCCACGCGCTCCTCGGCGCGGCCCTCGCCATCGGCATGGCGATCATCGGCGCCGGCATCGGCCTGGGCCGGATCGGTGGCCAGGCGGCCGAGGCGATCGCCCGCCAGCCCGAGGCCGCCGGCGAGATCCGCGGCGCCGCGCTGCTGATCGCCGTGCTCCTCGAGGGCGCCACGATCATCGCGCTCGTCTTCGCCCTGCTGTTCAAGCTCATCGCGTAAGCGAAAGGCAGCACCGATGTCCGCGACCCTCTTCGGGCTGATGCTCGTGTCGGAAGGCACCCCGGGTGCCCCGACGTCGCCGTTCGAGGTGAACTTCGGTCTCTTCTTCTGGACCTGGGTCACCTTCCTCGGCCTGTTCTTCCTGCTCTGGAAGTTCGTGTGGCCGCAGATGCTCGCCGCCACCGAGGCGCGGGAAGCGAAGATCAAGCAGCAGCTCGCGGAGGCGGAGCGGCTCAACGCCGAGGCCAAGGCGTCGATCGCGGAGCAGCAGAAGCTCCTCGGCGACGCCCGGGCCCAGGCCTCGACCATCCTGGCCGAGACCAAGGCCGCGGCCGAGAAGGAACGGTCGATGGCCACCGAGAAGGCCCGCGCCGAGGCCGAGGAGCTCCTGGCCCGCGCGCGGCGCGAGATCGGCGCCGAGAAGGACCGCGCCAGCGCCGAGCTCCGGCGTGAGGCGGTGGACCTGGCCCTCGCGGCCGCCGGCAAGCTCATCGGCCAGCGGCTCGAGACGGCGCAGGACAAGCAGATCGTGACCGACTACCTCGCCACGCTGGGGACCGGCAAGTGAGCGTCACGGGCGTCGCGCGGAATTACGCCGAGACCCTCCTCGTCCTCGCCGAAGAGGCGAAGGCCGTGGAGCCGTGGGCGCAGATGCTCGACGCGGTGGCCGCGGGGATCAAGCTCTCCCCCGCCGCCGAGGCGGTGCTGATGAGCCCCAAGGTGACCAAGGCGGCCAAGGCCAGGCTCATCGCCGCGGCCCTCCCCAAGGCGCCGGCGCCGTTCGTGAA
>DASZPT010000196.1:0-10520 GCA_035549935.1 Gemmatimonadales bacterium | reverse complement strand
GTGGGCGACAACGGGATCGGCATTCCCACCGGCGACCTCCCCCACATCTTCGACCGCTTCTACCGGGTCGACGCCGCACGCTCCCGCACCGGCGAGCGCCCCGGCACCGGACTCGGCCTCGCGATCACCAAGTGGATTGCCGAGGCGCACGGCGGCCAGATCTCGGTGCAGAGCCGGCTCGGCCGCGGCACGGTGTTCACCGTGACGCTGCCCAAGCACCCGGGGGCGAACCCGGCGGCACTCGAGGCGAGCACTCTGGCCGGAGAGTGGGGGGGCGTTCGCGCCGCGCCCGATGAGATGCCGCCGGATCCCGGGGCACCCGCCGCGTAACACCCCTCCGCGCTCTACTGGCGCATCGTGGCAACCTTCCTATATTCGCGGCTCCTCCCCTCGCTCACGGCCGTGTGTGGGTGAAACAGGGTGGCACGTTACATAGGCAGGCTCCGCAGTCCGGTCGGAAGTATCTCGGCAGCTAATCTGTCTGTCATCGATTTGTCATGTTCGCGGCGTTGCGCTGCAATGGCTGCCCCGTACCTTCCCGCATCGGCATACCCACGGAGGATGGTCCGTGTTTGAGAACCTGATCGAATCTGGCCGGAAGCCCAAGGCGTCCCTCGGCCAGCAGGTGGTCTCCCTCGTCATCCACGTCGGCATCATCTTCGGCGCCGTGAAGGCGACCCAGGGTGCGGCCGAGGTGATCAAGGAGATCGCGGTGGACACCACCATGGTCTTCCTGAAGCCGCCCGAGGCGCCGCCGCCGCCACCCCCGCCGCAGGAGCAGGTGGTGGTGAGCGCGAACCCGCCGCCGCAGGGCTTCCAGGTCATCACCCCGCCGGACAACATCCCGACGGAGATTCCGCCCGTGAACCTGAACGAGCGCTTCGATCCCAAGGACTTCACCGGCAAGGGCGTCGAGGGCGGTATCGCGGCGGGTGTGGTGGGTGGCACCGGCCCGGTCCCGACCATCGAGGGTCAGGTGTTCCTCGCGGCCGAGGTGGACGAGCAGCCGTCGATGAAGTCGGGCGCCGAGTGCGTCAAGGCGCTGACCGACGCCTATCCGCCGGTCATGAAGTCGGCCGGGATTCCCGGCAAGGTGAGCCTGCAGTTCGTGGTGAACACCGACGGCCGGGTCGACCCGGGCACGGTCAAGGTCATGAGCAGCAGCCACAAGGCGTTCGAGGGGCCCGCGAAGGAGGTCATCACGAGCCCCGCGTGCACCTTCAAGTCGGGCACCTCGCGCGGCCAGCCCGTGCGCGTGCTGGTGCAGCAGGGCGTCTCATTCAAGCTGGCGCAGTAACGGATCCCTGGACCGGCCCCCGCTCCCGGGGCCGGGCTCTCTTCTCATCACGGAGGTTCGGCGGTCATGCAACACGGTATTGATATCCTGAAGCTGTGGGAAGCGGCGGGCACGTTCGCCCGCGGCGTGATCGTGATCATGGCGATCATGTCGCTCTGGTCGCTCTCGGTGGCCATCACCAAGCTGATCCTGATCAAGAAGAGCCAGAACGCCACCAAGAAGTTCGCCCCCGAGTTCTCCCGCGCGATCCAGGAAGAAAACCTCGAGAAGGCCATCGCCCTCTCCGAGAAGAACCAGGGCAGCCACATCGCCAAGGTGCTGGGCGGCGCGCTGGGTGAGGTGAAGCCCCTCATCCAGGACCGGGCCACCATCACCTCCGCCGACATCAACTCGGCCGAGCGCGCGGTGGAGCGGCAGATGCTCATTACCCTGGCCGAGTTCAAGCGCGGCATGGGCGTGATGGCGACCGTCGGCGCGACCGCGCCGTTCGTCGGCCTGCTCGGCACCACGATGGGTATCGTGACCGCGTTCACCGGCATGGCCGCCGCCGGCGCCTCCGGCGGCCTGGCCGGCATCTCGGCCGGTATCGCGGAAGCGCTGATCACCACCGCCTTCGGCCTCATGGTCGCGATCCCGGCGGTGTGGTTCTACAACTACTTCACCACCAAGATCGAGAACCTCACGGTCGAGATGACCTACTCGTCCAAGGAACTGATCGACTACCTGATCAAGTCCGTGGGCAGCGAGTTCGGCCGGTCGATCTTCACCAAGGAATTCCAGGCCCAGAAGGCGGTGAGCGGTCATGGCCATATCGGCGGGTAGCGCGGGCCGGAGCACGGTCAAGGCCGAGCCCAACGTCATCCCGATGATCGACATCATGCTGGTGCTGCTGATCATCTTCATGATCGTCACGCCGCTGATCGCGGCGGGCTTCAAGGCCACGATGCCGAAGGGGAAGAACCTGGATTCCCGCCCCGAGGGGGAGAACGAGATCATCCTCGGGGTGGATGCCGGTGGCCAGTACTTCCTCAACGGCAAGGGCCCGGTCGACCCCGGCGTGCTGGAAGAACAGCTCAAGGCGATGTACGCCGCCCGGACCGAGGACAAGATCCTGTACTTCAAGGCGGACAATCAGCTCAAGTTCGCCCGGATCCAGGAAGCGGTGGAACTGGCCCGGCGCTCCGGCGCCCGGGTGATGGCGGCGATCACGGAGCCCAAGGTCCAGGGCGGCCTGTTCGACGCCGCCGTGAAGGAGAACTGACATGGCCGGTGGAGGCTCAGCGGGTCCGGGCGAAGTCAACTCGGAGCCCAACGTCATCCCGATGATCGACATCATGCTGGTGATGCTGATCATCTTCATGGTGTCGCAGCCGCTCGCCCGGATGGCGCTCGATGTCCAGGTGCCGCCCCAGGAGCAGGCGACGAAGTCGAACGCGCAGTCGAATCAGATCGTGCTGGAACTGCTGGCCGACGGTGGGTACGCCATCAACACCCAGCCGGTGCCGAAGGACCAGCTCGACACCCAGATCCACGCGATCTTCGACACCCGGCCGGCCAAGCTGATGTTCATCAAGTCGGCCGGCGAACGGACTTACCAGGATGTGATCGACGCGATGGACATCGCCCGCGGGGCGGGCGTGCAGGTGATCGGCTTCACTCCCGCGCCGGCCGGCGGGACGCAGTAAGGCGCGGGTGCGGCCGTCAGGCCGCCTGACCGGGGGGCCGTCAAACACCGACGGCCCCCCGGTCGTATGTTTGAAGGGGTGGGCGGTGCGCCCCGGGCGGGCGCCCGCGTCCCCCTGTGACGAGCCCGAAACCCTCGAGGAGATTGCCCTGCCGTCCCGTTACGCCTTCGCCCTGACGCCCAGGTCCCGTCGTTCTCCCGCCGGGGTGACCGCGTCCATTCTCCTGCATGTGCTGCTCGGTATCCTGCTGCTGTATCGGATCCAGGCGGATTTCGCGCGGGTGCTCGATGCGGGGGCGGAGAACAGCGGACCGCGCGGGGGCGGCGGTGGCGGGGCGGGTCGCGTGGCGTATATTACCCTCCCCGCGCCGGCCGCTGCCGCACCCAAGGCCGTCGCCGTCGAACCGCCCAAGGAAGAGCCCAAGCCGGTGCCGGTCCCCACGCCGACACCCACGCCGCCCCCGGTGATTCCACCACCGGTCCAGGAACAAGTGCCCGTCGCCGTCGTCACACCGACGCCCACCTCCGCGCCCTCGACCGGAGACAGCGTTGCGGGCCGTGGTCCGGGGGTGGGTGGGGGCGAGGGCGGCGGCAAGGGCGGGGGATCGGGACCCGGTGTCGGGCCCGGCCGCGGACCGGGGGTCGGCACCGGCGGGGGCGAAGGCGGCACCGGCCGCGCGCCCAGACCCCGCTACGAGCTGATTCCGCCGACCGACGATCCGCCCAAGGAACTCCGCGGCAAGGAAGTGCGGATCCGCTTCTCGATCGATGTCGACGGCAAGGTGCGGCGGGTGACGTTCGACCCCGAGATTCCCGGCGGCAAGTATGCCCGCCGGCTCAAGGAGACGATGGAAGGGTACCGCTTCATTCCGGCCACCGGCCCGGACGGGGCCGCGGTGCCCGGCACGTTCGAGTACACGATGACCGTGTTCTGAGCAGGATCGTTCTTCTTCCCTTCTCCCGACAACATGCCTGGTATCTTCGTCCGGAAGTCGATCGCCGACTGCGAGAACGACATTGCCGAGCGCGGCGGTCTCAAACGCTCCCTCAACAAGTGGCACCTCACCGCGCTGGGCGTGGGCGCGACGATCGGGGCGGGCATCTTCGCCACCACCGGGACCGCGATCGCCGGCGATGCCGCCCGGCCCGGCGCCGGCCCCGCGATCATCTTCTCCTTCGTCCTCACCGCGGTCGCCTGCGGTTTCGCGGCGCTCTGCTACGCCGAGTTCGCCGCGATGGTGCCGATCTCCGGCTCGGCCTACACCTACGCCTATGCCTCGCTGGGCGAGTTCGTCGCCTGGATCATCGGCTGGGACCTGATCGTCGAGTACGCCGTCGGCAACATCGGCGTGGCGATCGGGTGGTCCGGCTACTTCCGGGAGCTGTTGAGTCACTTCGGGCTCGATCTCCCGGCCTGGCTCGCGACCGACTTCCGGAGCGCGCATGATGCCGCCGCCGCGGTGGCCGCCGGCGCCACCGACGCGACCAACGTCTATCTCGCTTCCGCCATCGCCTCGGCGCCGCACGTCCTGGGTGTCCCGGTCATCGCCAACCTGCCGGCATTCCTCGTGGTCGCGCTGATCACGGTGATCCTGGTGATCGGCATCAAGGAGTCGGCCAACTCGAACAACGCGATGGTGCTGCTCAAGATCGGCATCATCCTCTTCTTCCTCGCCGTCGGCAGCTTCTTCATCAAGGGCGAGAACTGGAACAATCCGGCCACCGGGGGCTTCGCGCCCAACGGATTCGCGGGCATCAGCGCGGCGGCGGCCATCATCTTCTTCAGCTATATCGGCTTCGACGCGGTCTCCACCGCGGCCGAGGAGGCCCAGAATCCCGGGAAGGACATGCCCTTCGGGATCATCATGAGCCTGCTCGTCACGACGGTGCTCTACATCGCGCTCTCGGTCGTGATGACGGGGCTCGCGCCCTGGCAGCAGCTTGGGACCCCCGAGCCGATGATCACCGCCCTGCAGTACGCCGAGGGCCCGCCGGCGATCCTCAAGCTCTCGCGGCTCATCATCGCCATCGGCGCGGTGATCGCCATGGGGAGCGTGCTCCTGGTCTTCCAGCTGGGCCAGCCCCGCATCTTCATGTCGATGGCCCGGGACGGCCTCCTGCCGCCGGTCTTCGGCAAGGTACATCCGCGGTTCAAGACGCCGTATGTCGGGACCATCATCACCGGGCTCTTCGTGGCGACCTTCGCCGCCTTCGCCAACATCGCGGAGGTGGTGGACCTCACCAACATCGGGACGCTGTTCGCGTTCATCCTGGTCTCGATCGGGGTGATCGTCCTCCGGCGGACCGACCCGGACCGCCCGCGGCCCTTCCGGGTGCCGTGGGTGCCGATCACGCCGCTCATTTCGGTGGGGGCCTGCTTCTACCTGATGTACAAGCTGCCGGGGATCACCTGGATCCGGTTCGGGATCTGGCTCCTCGTGGGCCTGGTGCTGTATTTTCTGTACGGGGTACGGCACTCGCGGCTCCGCAACCGGGCGTAGGCGTAGGCTGGTGTGGGTGGCGCCGTGACGGTGTAGGGCAATGGTCCTTGCGTTTCACCGCAGAGGCGCAGAGAACGCAGAGGGCCGCAGAGGGATCTTCACAGGTCATGCTTCCAACAAGAAAAAAACACACCGGAGGACATCCGGTGTGTTTGTATTTGTTGTTACTGAGTTTCTTGATCTGTTGTCTGTATTTGTACTTGCTGTTGCCTGCCTGGCCTCGACACCCTCTGCGGCCCTCTGCGTTCTCTGCGCCTCTGCGTTGAACGTACGCCTGCTGCGATAAAGGGAGCCTGCCCGGTTCCGGGCAATCGGTCGCCAACACCAGCCGGCCGCGGCGTAGGGCTGGCGGTGCCTGGGGCTGGGAGGGCTTCGCCTAAGGTACCGCTCCGAGGTTCAACGCAGAGACACAGAGGGCGCAGAGAACGCAGAGGGTTCCGAGGACGGCACTAGGCACAACTGGAAGGCCAGAAGAACACACCAGGATGCTCTCTGGTGTGTTCTCTTGTCTATCAGATCCGTTCAGGTTTGCCCTGCCACAGGCCCTCTGCGGCCCTCTGCGTTCTCTGCGCCTCTGTGTTGAACGTACGCCGGCCGCGATTCAGGGAACCTGCCCAGTCCCAAGAACACCGACGCCTATCGCCCCCGCGATGCCAGGTGCAGCGCCCCCGCCGCTGCCTCGAGCGGGGCCTCCCGGAACCGGATCTGCGGTTCCTCGGAGAGCTTCGCCTTCACCGCCCGGTAGAGCGGGCCGTCGTGAAAGAGCAGCCCGCCGTTGGTGGCGACCTCGACCGGGACCCGCTCATCCACCCCGAAGTGCGGCAGGAGCTTGAAGGCCAGGGCCGCGAGCTCCCGCGCCGCGTAGTCCATGATCCCCGCCGCGACCGTGTCGCCCTGTTGCGCCGCCTCGAACACCGCCGGCGCCAGGCTCGCCACCTCCGCCGGCCCTGCCGCCGCGGCCCAGCGGATCAACGCATCGAACGTGTCGCTCCGGGTCATCCGGAGCAGCAGCGGGGTGAGCTCGGTCCGCGGGCTCCGGTCGTCTGCTGCCCGTCCCACGGCGCCCAGTGCCGCGCGGCCCAGCGCGTAGCCGCTTCCCTCGTCCCCCATCTGCCAGCCGTAGCCACCCGCGCGGTGCATCCTGCCATACGGATCCCGCGCGATCCCCATGCTCCCGGTCCCGGCGGTGATCACGATGCCCGGTCGCTCGCCGAAGGCCGCCGCGAGCGCCATCTCGGTGTCGCTCACGACGAGCACCCGCTCCGCCAGCGCCTCGCTGCGGAGCGCCTGCCGGAGCTCCTCCCGCTCCTCCTCCCGCCCCGCGCCAGCGACCCCCGCGATCAGCATCCCGGCCCGGGGGGAGCCCGCCTGCGCCAGTGCCCGCCGCACCACCTCGCCGATCGTCGTGGCGCTCGCGATCCCGCGGCCGCTCCGCATCTTGGCGCCGGGTCCCGTGCACCGCGCCACGATGGTCCCGCCCTCGGCGACGATCACCGACGTCTTGGTCCCACCGGAATCGACCCCGACGAGCCAGCTCATGCGGCTACCCTCCCCCGGTGGCGCGCGCCGAGGAGGAGACCGGTCGCCACGGTGATGGCCGAGCCGAGCGGCACGTACCAGGGCCAGGCCAGCCTCGCGGCGGGGGCGAGCCAGCCGAGGCCGGGGAGTCCGCTCAGGGGCCTGGCGAAGAAGACCACCAGCATGACGGCCACCGTGACGGCGATCGCGGTGATCACCTCGCGCCCCGCCACCCAGCGCGGCCCGCCCGCCAGGAGATAGGCGCCGAGGAGCCCGCCGTACGTGATCGACGCGATCGAGAGCGCGAAGACCACCACCGGCGTCTGGCCACCGCCCGCCACCAGGTGGAAGAGCAGGGCCACGATCGTGATCAGGATTCCCCAGACGAGCGACCAGGCCCGTCCCACCTTGAGCAGGTGCGCCGGGTCGGTCCGGCCGGTCCAGCCGGCGTAGAAGTCGTGGGTGATCGAGCTTGCGAGGGCGCTGATCGCCGAACTGTGCGTGGCCATGGAGGCCGCCAGCACGGCGGCCACCATCAGCCCGCCGAGGCCGGGCGGGAAGTGGTCGACCACGAACCGGGGAAAGATCTGGTCCGCGGGGATGGACTCGGGCGCGAACCCCGCCGCCCAGATCGCGATCCCGATCATCAGGAACAGGGCGAACTGGAGCAGGACCATGACGCCCGAGCCCACCAGGGCCACCCGCGCCGAGGGGAGCCCGCGGCTCGCGAGGAGCCGCTGCACGATCAGGTGGTCGGTCCCGTGGGACGCGGCCGACAGCATCCCGCCGCCGACGAGGCCGCCCAGGAGGGTGTAGGTGTGCGTGAAGCTGACGGTCCAGTCGACCACCCGGAGCTTCCCGGCGCCCGCGGCCTGCGTGAGCGTCGGGCCCAGCCCCCCCGCGAGCTCGCTCGCGAGGTAGAGCGCCACCACGCCCCCGCCGAGGTACACGCAGAGCTGCATCACGTCGACCCAGACCACCGCCTTGAGCCCGCCGTGCCAGGTATAGAGCAGCGTCACGAGGCTCATGATCACGATCGCCACCGGGATGTTCCAGGCCGGGAGTGAGCCATCGGGCCCGTACCAGCGGGCCAGGAGGGCGAGCGGGATCGCGCCGGCGTAGACCCGGACGCCGTCGGCCAGGGCGCGGGTCACCAGGAAAATCCCCGACGTCACCCGGCGCGTGGCCGGGCCGAAGCGATGCTCGAGCCGGGCGTAGGCCGTCTCCTGCTCGCCGGTGAAGTACCCGGGCAGGAGCCACCGGGCCACCGCGATCCGCCCGATCAGGTAGCCGAGGGGCAGTTGCAGGAAGGTGAGGTCACCCCGCGCCGCGACCGCGGGGACCGAGATCACCGTGAGGGCCGAGGTCTCGGTCGCGACGATCGAGAGGAGGATGGCCCAGGCGGGGAGGTCCCGCGCCCCGAGGAAGTAATCGCCCGCGGTGCGCTGGTTCCGGGCGACCCAGGCTCCGACCCCGAGCGTCAGGGCGAAGTAGAGAACGATGACGGCGAGGTCGAGGGGTGACAGGGTAGTTGGTCGTCAGGGTTAGAGGGCCGGAGGCCGGAGGCGGGAGCGGTGCCGAGCTCCACTCCGCGTCACGCCTAGAGTAACGCCGATACCAGTCGCGACAAAGGGCGGGCACCTCTCGGTACCCGCCCTCTCATCGTGTTACTCCGGCCTCCCGCCTCCCGCCTACGCCGTAAAGCTCGACCCGCACCCACACCCGCCCGTCGCGTTCGGGTTGTGGAAGGTGAAGCCCGAGCCCTGCATCGACGAGGTGTAGTCGATCGTCACGCCGTTCAGGTATTGCAGGCTGAATCCGTCGACGAAGACGCGGACGCCGTTCACTTCCATCACGGCGTCGTCTTCCAGCGAGTTCTCTTCGATGTTCAGGCTGTACTTGAAGCCCGAGCAGCCGCCCGGAAGCACGCTGACCCGAAGGCCGCCGACTTCGGCCTGGACCTGCTCCGCGGCCATGAACTTCTTCACTTCCTCTGCCGCGCGATCCGAGAGCTTCAGCGCGAAGCCCGGCGTGGCGACCTGCTGTTCAGTGCTTTCCATAATCCGCCCTTTCTCCGACTGCGAGGAGTCGAAATCCTGAATGGAAAGTACGGACCTGCCGGTCCCGGTGTCAATCCGCTCCGGTCGTTCCCCATTATCCTAACTGGCTCTACATCAACGCTTAAGACCAGCTTCACCAAGGGCTTCGACCACCCGGTCGGCGACCAGGCCCCGGACCGGCCCCCACCGGGCGTTCTCCCGGGTGGGGTGCACCCGGTTGGAGAGGAGGACCACGCCCAGGCAGCGGTCCGGGTCGATCCAGATCGACGTCCCGGTGAACCCGGTGTGCCCGATGCTCCGGCGGGAGAAGAAATGCCCGGCCGAGCTGCCGGTGGCCGAGGGGGTGTCCCAGCCCAGGGCTCGGTCGGAGCCGGGGGGAAGATTCTGGCGGAGGACGAAGCGCGCCAGCGTGCGACTGAGATCCGGCGGGGCATCACCCGGTGGCGTGTTCTCGATGGGGGGACACGTCGCCGGGGCCTCCGGCGCGCGGCTCCACTGGGCCAGGATCCAGTCGGAGAAGTGGAGCAGGTCGGTCGCGGTCGAGAACAGCCCCGCGTGTCCCGAGACGCCGCCGAGCCGCGACGCGTTCTCGTCGTGCACCTCGCCCCGGATCATCCGGCCACGCCAGGGATCGTTCTCGGTCGGGGCGATCCGGGGGAGCCAGTCGGCGGGCGGGAGGTAGCGTGTGTCCCGCATGCCGAGGGGGCCGAACACGCGGCGGGCCAGGAGGGAATCAATCCGCTCGCCGTTCACTGCCTCCACCGCCTGTGTCAGGATGATCGCGCCCAGGTCGGAGTAGACGTAGCGCGCCCCCGGCACCGTATCGAGCCGCGTCGTATCCGTGAGCGCGAGCGCCTCGGCGCGCGTGGCGGTCTCCTTGTAGAGCAACCGGAAGGCGGGAAGTCCACTCGAATGGGTAAGCAGGTGCCGCAGGGTGACCGTCCGGCGGAGCGGCTGTGTGCTGTCGGCCCCGAAGGCTGGGACGTATTGCACGACCGGCGAGTCGATCACCAGCCGGCCCTCGGAGACCGCCATCATCACCGCGGTGGTGAGCCCGATGACCTTGGTGAGCGAGGCGAGATCGTAGATCGTGGTACTGTCCGGCCGGGTCGGGTCGTCGAGGCCGAGCCGTCCGGTCCCGTAGTAGTAGTGCGCGCCCCGGTAGCTCACGCCGACCACCGCGCCGGGCGCCGCGCCGGCGGCGATGGCCGAGTCGAGGAGCGCGGTGACTCCCCTCCACTGGGGCAGGCGTGGGGCGGGGGAGGAAGGAGCGGCGCAGGCGGAGGCGGCGAGCGCCAGCAGGCCGAGGAGCCGCGGCGTCACTGGGTGCTGGTGGCGAGCGGTCGCATGAGCCCGTGCCCCAGCGGGTATTTCGGCGGCAGGCTCACCGGCAGGTGCCCGGTGATGGCCGACTGGCCCGCCAGCGCCCGGGCCGCCGCCCACTCCATCAGCGGACTCGC
>DASZPT010000195.1:0-3619 GCA_035549935.1 Gemmatimonadales bacterium | reverse complement strand
CCCGCCTCCCCGCCTCCCGCCTCCCGCCTCCCCGCCTCCCGACCCCCGACTCCCGACTCCCGACTCCTGAGCCAGTCCGCCACCCGCCACTCGGAACGCGGAACGCCCCCTCACCCCCCGCCCACGAAGTGCACCAGTTCGACCATGTCCCCGTCCTTGAGCCGCTTCTCCGAGAGGAAGGGGCGGCGGACGATCTCACGGTTGAGTTCGACGACGACCATGCGCGGGTCGAGCTTGAGGTGCGCCAGCAGGTCGGTGAGGGTCGCGGGGCCCGGCACGGTGCGGGGGTCGCCGTTGACGGTGAGCGTGAGGTCGGTCATGCCGCGTCGGCCCAGGGTTCGAGGAGCGCCATGGTCGCGGTGGCGGGATCGTCGGCGAGCCAGGCCGCGGAAATCGCGGCGACGCCGTACGCCCCCGCCTCCCGCACGTCCCGGGCACGGCGCGGGGTGATGCCGCCGATGGCGATGACGGGGATGCCGAGTGCCGCGGTCTCGCGCACGAGGCTCAGGCCCGCGCCTTCGCGGCCCGGATGGGTACGGGTCTCGTAGATGCTTCCCACCATCAGGTAGTCCGCACCCGCCTTCACCTGCCGGCGCGCCTCCTCGGTGCTGTGGACCGAGGCGCCGATCCAGCCGTGCCAGCCGGGGAAGGCGGCGCGGACCGCCCCCGGGGTGAGGTCATCGGCGCCGAGCTGGAGGCCCTGTGCCTCGAGGGCCACGGCGATGTCGGCACGGGCATTCACGATCACCGCGGCTTCCGCGGGGCGGGCGAGGGCAAGGAGCCGCCGTGTCACGCCGGCGAGGGTGGCGCCGGTCGCGGCGCGGTCGCGCGCGTGGAGTGCCACGGCCGAACCGCCGGCGGCGATGGCGGCGGCCCGCACCGCAAAATCGGAGAGGGCGAGCACCGCGGCGTCGGTGACGGCGTGGAGGCGGGGAAGGGGCCTCATGCGAACCGCGGCGCGGTCTTGCCGCGGCCGCGGTACCAGTCGGCCGCCGGCATTCGCTTCTTCCCCGCTGGCTGGATCTCGGCGACCTCCACCGCGCCGACGCCCGCCGCGACGGTGAGGGTCCGGCCCGCGGCGAGGACCGTGCCCGGCTCGCCGGTGGCATTGGCGGCCGTGGCGCCGAAGAGCTTCACCTCGTCGCCGTCGACCACGCACCACGCACCGGGCTCGGGGTCGAAGGCCCTGATCACGCGCGCGAGCGTGGCGGCATCCCGGGTCCATTCGAGGCGGGCGGTCTGGCGGCTCACCTTGGGGGCGAAGGTCGCCCGGGCGTGGTCCTGCGGTACCGGCCGCGCCTCGTTGCCCTCGATCAGCTCCAGCGCCTCGACCAGGGCGGCGGCGCCCAGCTCGGCCAGGCGTTCGGTCAGCTCGCCCCCGGTCTCGTCCCGTGCGATCTCGGTCTCGATGGTATGGAGCACGGGGCCGGAGTCGAGGCCCGTCTCGAGCTGGATGATGCTGATGCCGGTGGTCTCGTTGCCGTTGAGGATGGCCCACTGGATCGGCGCGGCCCCGCGGAGGGCGGGGAGCACCGAGGCGTGGACGTTGATCATGCCGAGGCGCGGGAGCCCGAGGAGCTCGGGTCGGAGGATGTGGCCGTACGCCACCACGACACCGATGTCCGCCTGCAAGGCGCGGAAGTCGTCGAGGAAGGGCCCGACCGGCTTCTCCGGCTGCAGGACCGGGATCTCTTCCTCGAGGGCGACGAGCTTGACCGGGGGGGCCACGAGGGTGCTGCGGGAGCGGCCGTGGGGCCGGTCGGGCTGGGTGATGACCGCTACCACGTCGAAGCCTTCCTCGAGCAGGGCCCGGAGCGACGGGACCGCGAACTCGGGGGTGCCGAAGAAGGCGATGCGCATCAGGAGGAGCCGGCGGGTTCCGGCTTCACGGGCTTGATGAAGCCCGGGTCGTCGGCATGGTCCTTCTTCCACCGGGCCAGGATCCGCTTGCGCTTGAGCGGGCTCAGGTGATCGAGGAAGAGGATGCCGTCGAGGTGGTCGATCTCGTGCTGCACCGCGCGGGCGGCGAGGCCATCGAGTTCCACGCGGTAGGGCTTCCCGTCCTGGTCGAGCGCTTCCAGCACGACCTGGTCGGGGCGGGTGACCTCGCCATAGATGTCGGGAATCGAGAGGCACCCTTCCTCCGCCACCTCCTTGCCGGCGGCGGAGACGATCGTCGGGTTCACCAGGACGAGCTTGAGCCCGTCGGCATCGATCACGGCCACCCGGCGGGCGACCCCCACCTGGTTCGCGGCGAGCCCCACGCCCTTGGCGGCGTACATGGTCTCGAAGAGATCGGCGATGAAGCGCCGGGTCTCGTCGTCCACGGTCTTCACGGGGGTGCTTTCCTCGCGGAGGACCGGGGAGCCGAGGAGGTGGAGGTCGAGGATCGTCACGCGCCGGCTCCCGGGGCGCTCTGGTCGCCCACCTTCACGATCCGGGCGCGCTCGACCAGCAGGGTGCTGCCGGCGGACTCGATCGTCACCCGGTCCTCCTTGAGATCCTTCACCTTCCCCACGATGCCGCCGACGGTGACGACCTCGTCGCCCTTCTTGAGATTCTTGAGCAGCTCTTCATGCTTCTTCCGGGCCTGCTGCTGCGGACGCAGGATGAGGAAGAAGAAGACCAGGGCGATGCCGCCGATCTGCAGCAGGAGCATGGTCAGCCCGGCCTGGGGATTGTCGGCCGGGGCCATCAGGGCCAGCAGGGACAGGGTCACGTGTCTCCTCGACGCTTGTGATACCGCTCGAGCCACGCCTGGCGCCAGCGGTCGAAAGTGCCTTCCAGGATATGCGCCCGGGCCTGTTCGCCCAGCCGCACCAGGAAGCGGATGTTGTGAATCGAGACCAGCCGGAGTCCCAGCATCTCTTCGGCCATGAAGAGGTGCCTCAGGTAACTCCTGGAGAACCGGCGGCAGGTCTCACAGTCGCACTCCGGGTCGAGGGGTGCCTCGCTCAGCCGGAGGGTCGCCGCCCGGATGTTCACCTTGCCATCGGTGGTCCAGGCGCTTCCGTGGCGTCCGTTCCGGGTCGCGGCGACGCAATCGAACAGATCCACGCCGCGGGCAATCCCCTCGAGCAGATCGTCCGGAAACCCGACGCCCATAAGATAACGGGGCACCCCGGTCGGCAGCGCCGGTGCGAGGCCCTCGAGCACCCGGTGCATCACCGGCTTCGGCTCGCCTACCGACAGGCCGCCGATGGCGATCCCGGTCCAGGGGCCCCGAGCCAGGGTGCCCTCGAGCGAGCGGAGCCGCAGGTCGTCATGGGTGCCTCCCTGGACGATGGGCCAGAGCGTCTGGCGCCCGGGGCCGTCCTGCGCCGCCAGCTCCTCGTGCCGCGAGCGGCAGCGGGCGAGCCAGCGAAGGGTCCGTTCCATCCCCTCTTTTGCGAGCTCCCACGGCGCCTGGCCCGGCACCACGTGGTCGAACGCCATGGCCACGTCCGCGCCGAGGGCCCACTGGATCTCCATGGAGGATTCGGGGGTGATGGTGCGGGTGGAGCCGTCGATGTGACTCACGAACTCGACCCCGTGTTCCTCGATCTTGCGGAGCCCCTCGAGCGAGAAGACCTGGAAGCCACCCGAGTCGGTGAGCATCGGCCGGTCCCAGGTGGTGAAG
>DASZPT010000194.1:0-2902 GCA_035549935.1 Gemmatimonadales bacterium | reverse complement strand
TGGACGAGACCCTGCGGCCGATGCAGGAGGGGACCCTGGTGATGCAGCGGATCGCGCGGGGCGACCTCTCCGCCGCGGTCACCGGCGCCTACCAGGGCGATCACGAGCTGATCAAGACCAACCTCAATGCGACCATCGCGGTGCTGCAGCGGCTGGCGCGCGGCGACCTGTCGGTGCGGGTGAACGGGGAGTACCAGGGGGATCACCAGCTCATCAAGACCCACCTCAACGACACGATCGAGGTGCTGGGCCGGCTGGTGACCGAGACCGGGCTCCTGATCCAGGCGGCCCGCGAGGGGCGGCTCGACGAGCGGGCCGAGGCGGCCGGCTTCGCCGGGACCTACCGCGAGCTCTGCGAGGGGCTCAACGCGGTGCTCGATGCCGTGTCGGAGCCGCTCCGTGAGGGAGGCGAGGTGCTGACCCGCATCGCCGAGCGCGACCTCACCGCCCGGATGAGCACGCGGTACCAGGGTGAGTACGCCGTCATCGCCCGGGCGATCAACGCCATGAGCGTGGATCTCTCGTCGGCGATCGCCGGGATCGCTGGGAACGCCACGGCGCTGGCGGGCGCCTCGGAAGAACTGGCCGCGGTGAGCACCCAGATGAGCAGCAACGCGGAGGAGACCTCGGCCCAGTCGAAGACGGTCTCCGCCGCGTCGAACGAGGTCACCAGCAACGTGACCACGCTCGCCTCGGGCGCCGAGGAAATGGAGGCGAGCATCCGCGAGATCGCCAAGAACGCGGCCGAGGCGGCCCGGGTCGCGCGCGAGGCGGTGACGGTGGCGGAGTCGACCGATGCGACCGTCGCGAACCTGGGAACGTCGAGCGGGGAGATCGGCCAGGTGGTGAAAGTGATCGCGTCGATCGCGCAGCAGACCAACCTGCTCGCCCTCAATGCCACGATCGAGGCGGCCCGGGCGGGGGAATCGGGGAAGGGCTTCTCGGTGGTGGCGAACGAGGTGAAGACCCTGGCGGTCCAGACCGCCGCGGCCACCGGGGACATCACCAACCGGATCGAGGCGATCCAGCAGGACGCGGCGCGGGCTATCGAGGCGATCGCGCAGATCCGGAACATCGTCCAGCAGATCGACGCGATCCAGGTGACGATCGCGGGGGCGGTGGAAGAGCAGGCGGCGACCACCGCGGAGATGGGGCGGAACGCGACCGAAGCCGCGCGCGGGGTGCAGGAGATCCACCACAACATCGCCGGCGTGGCGGGCGCGGCGGAGAGCACGACGGCGGGCGCGTCCCAGGCCCAGGGCGCCTCCCGGGAGCTCGCCCGGATGGCCAACGAGCTGCAGACGCTGGTGCAGCGGTTCCGGTACGAGGACGGGGCGCGGGCCCCCGGGGGGATCGCGCTGGCCGCGGAGGCCGGGCGGTAAGGGCGCTGGGGGAGGGGCGGGGTGTGGCGGTCCGGCCACTCTGGCGCGAAGGCTGGGTGGCTGGGTAAGCTGAACCCGGACCTCCATGATTCGTTTCAATCACATCACCGGCAGTCTCGCCGGGCGCTCGGTCGAATACGACAAGCGCTCGATCCGCGTGGGAACCAGCGGCGACTGTGACGTGCGCTACGACCTCGAGCGGGACCCCGAGGTCGGGCGCTATCACGCCGCCATCGTTCTCAAGGAGAACGCGTACCACATCCTCGACCTCGGCCAGTCGGGCGGGGTGTGGATCAACGGCGAGCGGGTCACCAACGCCATCCTCCGGGGCGGCGACCGGGTCCGGTTCGGGGGCGACGGGGCCCCCGAGGCGGAAGTGGCCGTCGTGATCGACGCGAATTACGACGCGGCCCAGGACGCCGCCCGGATGGTGGAGACCTTCAAGGGGAAGACCCGGGAGACCTCCGCCATCCGGCTCGTCGCGGCGGCGGCGGAGCGGGTGGCGGAAGAGCGAGCCAAGATGGGCGGCGCCAAGTCGCGCCGGACCATGGAGGTGATGGCCACCGCGATCAGCGACGTCGGCGACCTGATGCGGACCCAGACCCGCAAGCGCTGGGTCAAGATCGTGGGGCTGGTGACCGCGGTCGCCGTGGTGATCATCGCGATCCAGGGCGCGGTGATCTACGCCCAGCAGCGGAAGATCTCCCTGCTGCTGGACGCCAAGAGCCGCTACGACGCGCAGATTCACGAGATCCAGGTGGAGATGGACGCCACCCGTGACTCGATCCGCCTGGCCGAGCTGGAGCACAAGCTGCTCGAGACCACCGCCAGCGCCGAGAAGGCCCTCGCCGAGCTGGCCCGCACCAACAAGGAGAAGGCGGCGGAGGTGGCCGAGAGCGGCGACGAGCTGGACCGCGAGATCCGCGCGATCCTCCGTCAGTTCGACGCGACGACCTACGCCATCCCCCCGATCTTCAAGGAACGGCTCGCCTATCATATCGGGGAGCTGCAGAAGGCCGGCCCGATCGCCCGGATCATCTACCGGCGCAAGGTGCGCTACTGGCCCCAGATCACCGCCGAGTTCCGGGCGCTGGAGCTGCCGGAGGTGATGGCCTACGTGGCGTGGACCGAGAGCCAGTTCGATCCCATGGCCAAGAGCTCGGCCGGCGCGCGCGGCATGTGGCAGATGACCCGGACCACCGCCCTGGAGCTCGGTCTCAAGGTGGACGGCGCGGTCGACGAGCGGACCGATGTCTCGAAGCAGACCCGGGCGGCGGCCCGGAAGCTGGCGGGGCTCCTCGCCGAGTTCGGTGAGGATGCGTTCATGCTGGCCATGGCGAGTTACAATAAGGGGGAGAACGGTGTGCGGCGGGTGCTGCGGCAGGTGGCCCGGACGCCCGGCGGCTTCAAGAAGTCGAAGCGCGACTTCTGGCATCTCTACCGGCTCAAGCTGCTGCCGGAGGAGACCCGGGAGTACGTCCCGAAGATCCTCGCGGCCGCGATCGTCTGCAGCAACCCCC
>DASZPT010000193.1:0-2208 GCA_035549935.1 Gemmatimonadales bacterium | reverse complement strand
TCCTCCACCGCTTTCGTCTGGTAGATATCGAAGATCCGCTCGATGTCGTCGGGCTGAATCCCTGAGCCCTCGTCCTCGATTGTGAAGGTGACGTACTCGTCCCGGGTCTGCAGGCTCAGCCGGACCGTGCTCCCCGACGGGGTGTGCTTGATGGCGTTGCCGAGGAGGTTCACCAGGATCTGTTCCACCCGGCTCGGGTCGGTGCGGCAGATCGGCGGGGTGTCCGGCAGCCTCGTCACCACTAGGACCCCCTTGCTGTCCGCGGCCGGGGTCACTCGGTTCACCGCCAGCCGGACCACCGGGCAGCAGTCGACTTGCGTGATGTTGGGCCGAAGCCGATCCTCGTCGAGCCGACTCAGGTCGAGCAGGTCGTTGATCAGGCTGATGGCCCCTTCCGCCGAGTCCAGCACCTCGTAGGCCGCACGCGGGACCGACTGCGGGTCCTTGCGGCGGACCAGCATCTCCGCCCACCCATAGACGGCCGCGAGCGAGTTGCGCAACTCGTGGTTCACCATCGCGAAGAATCGCTCCCGCGACCGGTGCAGCTGCTGCACCTCCTCGAGGAGCCGGGCGCCATGCTCGTGGAGCCTCGCGTTCTCGATGGCCGCAGCCGCCTTCGAGGCGAGCAGTGTCGCGAGGTGCTCGTCTTCCGCGGTGAAATCCGCGCCCGGTTCTCCCAGCTTCTCGGTGAGATAGAGGTCGCCCAGCACCCCGCGTCGGCCCACGATCGGCACACCCATGAAGCTCTTCATTGGCGGGTGGTTGGCCGGGAAGCCGTACCGCGCGGGGTGGCTGGTGAGGTCGTGCAGCCGCATCGAGCGTCCCTCGCGGATCACGAGCCCGAGGATGCCGTGTCCCTTCGGGGGATCGCCCATGAGCGCCCGTTCCTCGGGGGTGACGCCGTACGTCGTGAAGGTCTCGAGGGCCCGCCCGTCCGGCGCGAGCATGCCCACCGCGGCGTACCGCGCCCCGATCATCTCGGCGGCGATGTCTGCCACCCCCTGCAGCACACCTTCCAGCGAGAGTTCGGTCGTGAGGCGCACACTCGCCGTCACCAGTCGCTCGAGCCGGTCGGCGAGCGTCGCGGTCGCCGGGAGCGGGGAGATGAAGTTTTCTGGCATGGAGACGTAATTGTAGCTCAGACAAGCGTTTGGGGCGACCCATTACATTGTGTGGCCTTTCATCGCTGCTTCACGGCGGCTCCCTTAGCGTCTCTCATGCTCCCATCGGCAAGGTGCGTCAATGCTTCGGGTGATCCTGGCAGCAACGGATGATTCGGAAGAAGGCCGGGCCGCGATTGTCGCCGCGGCCCGGCTGGCAGAGCGCAGCGGTGCCAAGGTCGTCGTGCTCACCGTCGCGGAACCCACCGACGAGTCGGCGCGGAACGGCCGTCTCCTGGCGGGCCTCCGGGAGAGCGTTGAACGGATCCTCCGGACTCACGAGCTCGCCCCGAGGATCGAGTACGCCATCGAGTTGGGGCTCCCCGGCATCGAGATCACTCGCGCGGCGGAGGCGCGGCGGGCGGATCTCATCGTCGTTGGTCGGAAGCGCCGCACCTCGGTCCAGCGCCTGATGGTGGGGGACACCGCCGATTCGGTCGCGCGGCGAAGCCCGATTCCCTGTCTGTTCGTGTCGTCCCAGGACTGCCGGTTCGACCGGGTGCTGGTAGGCCTCGACGGGACCGAACGCGGGACCTCCGTCCTTCCCAGGGCCGTCGAGTTCGCGAACCAGGCCGGCAGTCGCCTCCGGTTCGTCACGGTGGAGCCCGTGATGGAGCCGGAACTCGGCGCGGTCTGGGACCACGCGCCCCGGAGCCGCCGGCTGGCGGACACCCTCGAAGTGTTCTGCAACCCCAACGGGGGTGGGGGGCCTGTGCTGGAGAGCCTCCCGGGAGATTCGGGGCCGGCACTCGCGATCCATCGGGGGAGGGTGGTCGACGAGATCCTGAAGGAGATCAGGCATTCCCAGGCCGACGTGCTCGCGGTCGGCTGCCACCGGGGCGGCCCGGCCGGCACGCTCGAGGCGGGAAGCATCAGCCGGCGGCTCATGCACACCTGCCACTGCGCGGTGCTCACCGTTCCGCTCTAGCTGGAGCTGAAGGCCTCTTCATGGACACCTCAGGCGGGGCTCACCGGGTCGTGCCTAGGGTTGCTTCATGACGGATACTTCACTGGACCCGTGGGCGATCGCCCTCGACGAGTTCCCGCT
>DASZPT010000192.1:0-4458 GCA_035549935.1 Gemmatimonadales bacterium | reverse complement strand
CCCGCCTCCCGTCCCGCCGGCAAGGGACTCACCGAGTACGTGCTCCGAGGTGGCCGCCCGTTCCGGGGGCGGGCCGGCCTGGTGGCGGCGCTGACCCGCGCGGGCGAGGTCGATTCGGTCGACACCCAGGCGACCGACTGGCTCGGCGTGCCGCTCAAGGCCCGGGGACGGACCATCGGCGTCCTCGCGGTGCAGAGCTACGAGCCGGAGGCATGCTACACCGAGCGGGAACAGGCGATCCTGGAGTTCGTCTCGATCCAGGTGGGGATGGCGATCGAGCGGAAGCGGGCCGAGGATACGGTGCGCGCCTCGGAGCGGGAACTCCGGGCGCTCTTCGCCGCGATGCGCGACGTGATCCTGGTGCTCGACCACGAGGGCACCTACCTCCGGGTGGCCCCCACCAGCCCGGACCTGCTGCCGGTGCCCGCGGGCGAGATCGTCGGGCAACGGCTCAGCGACATCCTGCCGCGCGACCTCGCCGACCGGTTCCTCGACCTGATCCGGAACACCCTCGCGACCGGCCAGCCGGGCACCGTCGAGTACCCCCTGACCATCCGGGGCGAGGAGATCTGGTTCAGCGCGGTGGTCTCCCCCCTCGAGGCGCACACCGTGCTCTGGGTGGCCCGGAGCATCAACGAGCAGAAGCAGGCGGAGGCGGCGCTCCGCCGGAGCGAGGAACAGCTGCGCCAGGCGGTGAAGATGGAGGCGGTGGGCCGCCTGGCCGGCGGCGTGGCCCACGACTTCAACAACCTGCTCACCTCCGTCCTGGGCCACGCCGACCTCGCGATCAAGCGGGTGCCCTCGAGCGACCCGCTGCACGACGACCTGGCCGAGATCATGTCCGCCGGCTCCCGCGCCGCGGCGCTGACCCAGCAGCTGCTCGCCTTCAGCCGGAAGCAGGTGCTGGAGCCGCGGATCGTCGACCTGAACGGGACGGTCGAGACCATCGTGCGGATGCTGCGCCGCACGATCGGGGAGGATATCGAGCTCACCACCCGGCTCGCCGCCGACCTGGGCGCGGTCCGCGCCGACCCGGTGCAGATGGAGCAGGTGATCCTGAATCTCGCCGTCAACGCGCGGGACGCGATGCCCCTCGGCGGACAGCTCCTGATCGAGACCAGCAACCAGGACCTTCCCGCGGGACCGATGGTCCGGGTGAGCGTCACCGACACCGGCGTGGGCATGACCGAGGAGGTGCGGACCCACATCTTCGAGCCGTTCTTCACCACCAAGGAGATGGGAAAGGGCACCGGGCTCGGCCTCGCGACCGCCTACGGCATCGTGAAGCAGAGTGGCGGCACGATCTCCGTCGCCAGCGCCCCGGGCGAGGGCACCACCTTCCTGGTCGACCTCCCGCGCGTCATGGGCGAGGCGGGGATCGGGGAGGTGCGGCCCGCGCCGCTCCCGGGTGGTGGCAGCGAGACGATCCTGCTGGTGGAGGACGAGGACGCGGTGCGGAACCTCCTCCGCCGGGTGCTCGAGATCCACGGGTACAAGGTCCTGAGCGCGGCGAATGGCGAGGCGGCGCTCGAGGTGTCCCGGCTCCACGGCGGGGAGGTGCACCTGCTGCTGACCGATGTGGTGATGCCGGGGCTCAGCGGCCCCCGGCTGGCGGAGGCGCTCCTCGCCGAGCGGCCGTCGGTGCGGGTCGTGATGATGTCCGGCTATGCGCCGACGACGCTGGAACAGAAGATCCCGTTCAATCCGGCGTCGACCTTCCTGCAGAAACCGTTCACGTCGGAGGTGCTCATGCGGCGGGTGCGGGAGGTGCTGGACCAGGTGCGGCACTGACGGCGGGCGCGACCTGCGACCTTCGACGCTCCGGCTACTCCCTCACCATCTGCGGCGTTTCCCCACCCGACCAGACGATCCGGAACCGGTCGCCGTTCTGGATGAGCACGTGGCCCCGGCCCGAGAGGCGGCCGCTCGGGTTGTGCTCCAGGTCGAACACCTCGATCTCGATCCGGTAGCTGTGAATGCCGGCCCCGAACCGGTCGACCGCGATCGTATGCGGGAAGCGGAGATTCGATAGCTGCCCGACCCGCCGGCCGTCCAGCCAGAGCACCGCCTCTCCCCCGTAGCGCTGGGCCAGCTCCTCCGTGGTGACCTCGAAGGCCACCCGATCGGGCTCGCCGCTCACCGGACCGACCTCGACCCCCGTCTCCCCCCGCCCATAGAGCACCTCGGGTCGCGGGCCGGGGAGGCACATGAGGAGCCGCGCCGCGCGCTGGGCGCCGGTAGGATGCTCGTTGTCGAAGCGGAACGGCCCGAGGCGGGCGAAGAAGCGGAGGGCCGCCTCGGTCGCGCTCCGGGCCTCGTCGCCGGGGAGGGCGGCGGCGTAGCAGTCGGCTTCCAGCTCCTGCGCGCGGAAGATGGCGTCGCGAGTCGAGTCGGGCAGGTCGCTCAGGCCGGCACGGGTATGGTGGTGGTAGATGTGCCCGTATTCGTGCGCCAGGAAGAAGCGGGTAAGGAGCGGGCCGTAGCGGTTGGCCATCGCCGGGTTGTAGTACACGGCGGGTGGCGACGCATCCACCGCGGCCACCGCGATGTCCCGGATGCTGTCGCTCTCCACTTCCCGCACTCCGGGGATCAGGTGGAGCCCCTGCGCCGGCAGTGGAGCGGGGATGGCGAGGGCGAGCAGGAGGGAGGCGACGCGCATGAACCCCATAGTGGGGTGTCCGGGGCGGCCCGGCAAGCTGCCGCCTACCGCGGCATGCAGCTCAGGATCTTCGCGGCCCGGGTGGTGCCCGTGGGATGCTCGGCGTCGAAACTCCGGTCGCCCAGGCGGGAGAAGAACCGCACCGCCGCGAGCGCGCCTTCCCGCCCCTCGTTGCCCAGCCGCTGGGCGGCCAGGCAGTCGGCCTCGAGCTCCTTCTGCTGGAGCAGGCGGTCCCGCTGCGAAGGGTCGGACGCCCGGAGGGCGCCCGCGCGGGTGTGCTTGAGGGCGATATGGGCGTGCTCGTGCGCCATGAAGAACAGTGCGAGGTCGGGCCCGAACTGCTTCATCAGGCTCGGGTTGTAGTAGATCACGGGATGCAGCGAGTCATAGACCGCCACCGCCACGTCGCGGAGGGACAGGTCCGCCACCTCGCGCACCCGCGGAGTCACCGGGGCGGCGGCCGGCACCGGACGCCCGGCGACCATCATCGCCGTGAGTCCCGTCGCCAGTACCGCAAGCACCCTGGTCTTCATCGCGTTCCCGCCTCCGTTGGTCCTGCCGTGACTTGCCATCCTGTCGCAAACTGAAGCCCCCGCGTCCATTGCTGAGCGCGGGGGCCTGGTCGAGCGAGCGTCGCCGGAGCCTTACCGCGTTCGTCTGGGGGCGAGACCGACCCCCCGGCCATTGAGCCGGATCACGAGCATCGGGTTGTTCATCGTCACACCAGTCATGCGTGCCGTCATTCAGTCGGTTCAAGAGAGGTACGCATAGGCACCCACCTGCTTCTCATATCGTCCGGCGTCCTGCCGGGCTTGAGGCTTCCGGCCTCGCTTCTCCAACGCTCCCGGGCCGGGCGGGGTTCCGCGGGTGCACCCTTTCCTAAAGCATCACCCGTGCCATTTGACCTCCGGGGCCCCGGGATTACAGTTCGGGGAGTCCGCCAGGGGTATCCACCTGAGCTGCGGCAAAGCATCCCGCCGCCCGCCATGGAGGATTGAGACAGTCCCTTGGAACCTGATCCGGTTGATACCGGCGAAGGGAGCGCGGCGATCCTGCTCCTTTTCGCCTCTTTTGCCCGAAAAGGAGCTGCCATGCCCTCCGCGCCGACCTCTCTCCCGGTCACCCAGACCCCCGCAGCCTTCCCGAACTCGGCCCGGGCCTACCTCGAGGGCCCGCGCGGAATCCGCGTCCCTGTGAGGGAAATCACCTTGTCAGGCGGGGAGCCGCCGGTCCGGGTCTACGACACCAGCGGACCGGCAGGATGCGACGTCCGGCAGGGACTTCCCGCCCTTCGTTCCCCCTGGATCGTGGAACGCGACGTGGAGCGGCGGCCGCGGCCGGACGCGGTCACCGCCCCCGGCCTCATCCCCGAGTCCCTGATTCGTCCCGTCTATCGTGGCCGCGGCGCGGTGACGCAGCTCTGCTACGCCCGGCGTGGCGAGGTCACGCCCGAGATGGAGTTCATCGCGCTTCGGGAGGGGATGGATCCGGAGCTGGTGCGGAGCGAGGTGGCGCGGGGCCGGGCCATCATCCCGGCGAATATCAACCACCTCGAGCTCGAGCCGATGATCATCGGCCGCGCCTTCCACGTGAAGATCAACGCCAACATCGGGAACTCGGCGGTCACCAGCTCCATCGAGGAAGAGGTCGAGAAGCTCCGCTGGGCGACCCTCTGGGGCGCCGACACGGTGATGGATCTCTCGACCGGGAAGCACATTCACGCCACCCGGCAGTGGATCATCCGGAACAGCCCGGTGCCGATCGGGACGGTGCCGATCTACCAGGCCCTGGAGAAGGTC
>DASZPT010000191.1:0-14367 GCA_035549935.1 Gemmatimonadales bacterium | reverse complement strand
GGCCGCGATGATGGCCTGCGGGCGGTCCTTGAAGAAGGTGAGCAGCTGGTGGAGCGCGAGGCTGGACGCGGTCCAGGCCAGCGCGAGGACCAGCAGGTTGTTGGTGATCACGAGGAGCTGGGCGGCGGCCACCGTGGCCAGGAACCACCCGACGTAGGCCCGGCGGTTCCGCTCGCCATCCAGGTAGCGCATCGAGTAGCGCAGGATCACCGCCGCGATCCCGGTGATCAGGGTGAGCATGACCGCGGTCAGGCCGTCGAACAGGAACATGCCGGGCTCCGATGAGGTGACGGCCTCGAAACTAGAGCCTGTTCAACATTCTGTAAAATACATATCTTCTAACCTCCTATTCTGTTTTATGGAACTGAATGACTCTCCCACTCGCTCGACTCAACTACCACCATCTTCATTACTTCTGGGCCGTGGCCAAGGAGGGGCACCTGAGCCGGGCGGCCGAGCGGCTCCGGATCGCCCCCTCGGCCCTCTCCACCCAGATCCGCCAGCTGGAACACCAGCTGGGCCAGCCGCTGTTCTCCCGCCAGGGGCGGCGGCTGGTCCTGACCGAGGCGGGACGGATCGCGCTGGAATACGCCGAGACCATCGTGTCGGCGGGGCAGGAGCTGGTGGCCACGCTCAAGGAGGGGCGGCGGCGCGAGCTCCAGGTCATCCGCCTCGGGGCGGTGGCCACGCTCTCCCGCAACTTCCAGCGGGCCTTCGTGGCGCCGCTGCTGGGGAAGCCGGGGGTGGAGCTGGTGCTGCAGTCGGGATCGCTGGCGGAACTGCTGCCGCGGCTGCGGGCGCACACGGTGGACCTGGTGCTCTCCAACCGCCGGGTCCCCGAGGACGCGGAGCACGCCTGGCGATCGATGCGCATCGCGCGGCAGCGGGTGAGCCTGGTGGGGCCGCCGCGGCGCTCCCGCCGGCCCTTCCGGTTCCCCACCGACCTGGCGGGAACGCCGCTGGTCCTGCCCAGCCGGGACAACGACTTCCGCTCGGCGTTCGACCTGATCTGCGAACGGGCGAACCTCCGCCTCACCGTCGTCGCCGAGGTCGATGACATGGCGATGCTGCGGCTGCTCGCGCGGGACAGTGGCGCGGTGGCGCTGGTCCCCGCGGTCGTGGTGCGGGACGAGCTGCACGACCGGCGGCTCCAGGAGTACTGCCCGGTGCCCGACCTGCAGGAGGAGTTCTGGGCCATCGGTGTGCGGCGCCAGTATCAGCCTCCCCTGCTCCGCGCGCTGCTGGAGCGGCCGGCAGCCGAGATGCTCGCGATGGACGAGTAGTCGGCCTCAGCCCGGGCGCCGGGGCACCAGCATCTTCCCCAGGAACACCTGGACCACCTCGTCGCGTTGATTGATGGTCTCGTTGCGGAAGGTCACGATCCCGCGGTCGGGTCGCGAGCGGGTGGGCCGGACCTCGAGGATCTCCACGACCAGGCGGAGGGTGTCGCCCGGCCGGGTGGGGCGGGGCCAGGAGATCTCGCCGCCGAGGCCGACCATCCCCGCGGCGATCGGCGGGCCCTCCTCGACGAAGAGGCGCATGGAAAACGCCGCGGTGTGCCAGCCGCTCACCGTCAGCGCGCCGAACAGGCTCCGCTCGGCCGCCGCCTGCTCGAGATGGAACGGCTGGGGATCGAACTCCCGGGCGAAGCGGACCGCGTCCTCGGCGCGCAGGGTGCGCGGCCGGCTTTCGAACCGCTGGCCGGGGAAAAGGTCCTCGAGATAGAGTGGCATCGGCAGCCCGGGAAGGAGTCTGGACTACCGCATCTTACCGCTCCGCGCGGCCGTGAGCCACGCCGCACGGCGCCGCTCAGTGCACCGCCTGGATCCGCTCCCAGCTCCCCCGGCCCGCCTCGTTCGGATTGAAGTGCAGGTCGTTCGCCAGGATGTACTCCCCGTCCCGCGAGGCCCAGACCTGCGAGTAGCCCGTGGGCAGCTGCACGTCCCGGCCCGAATAGCTGTCGTGGTAGGTCTCCACGCCGCGGATGTACTCGAGATACGCCCGGGAAGTGCGTTCCTCCGAGGCCTGGCGGTTCTCCCAGGCCTGCTGCTGCATCGCGCTGATCTCGTCGCTCGTCCGCGCGATGTAGCGGCTCAGCTCGGCGGCGTTCCGGATGGCCTGCATCTGGTTCTCGATCCACATCTGTCGCACCTGGGTGACCTTCGCGAACCAGCGCGGGTCGATCCGGAGCGAGGCGAGCATCGCCTGGAGAAGGGGGGCCTGCCGGTCGAGCTGGCCCTTCTCCGCCCGGAAGCCGAAGGCGCGTTCCGGTCCCCACCAGAGGTACTGCGGGGTCAGCGGGACCCGGGTATAGACCATGACCACGTAGATGTCCTCTTCGAAGGCCCGACCCCCTTCCTCGTACTCGACCCGGGTCCGCCCGGCCACCACCTGCTTCACCGCCCCGGGTTCCTGCACGCCGGCCGCAACCTGTTCGGCCAGTTTCGGCAGGGCCTCGGTCCGCACGACCCGGGGCGAGACCCGGCCGCGGAGCTGGGGCAAGATGAGCTGCCGCACGAAGGTCTCGGGGTCCATCGGCTGCGCGACGTAGGCACCGAGGTACAGGCTGCCGGGCGGGAACCCGGGATAGCCCTGCATGCTCCAGGTAAACGGCAGGGTGGGGAAGAACTCGAGCGCGGTGCGGCCCTGCGGATCGCCGAGCCGGAGCTGGAGATACACCAGGTTCGAGAGCTCGCCGCGCCAGACGAGTCCCCCCTCGGTCCGCCACTCCCGCGGCACGAGCAGGCGGAACGCCTCCTCGTTGTTCATCATCGGGTCGATGACCGGCTGAATCCGGAGCCGGAGTGTGGGAGATTGGGCGGCGAGGGGAGCGATCGCGGCAGGGAACAGCAGACCGAGCAGGAGCGGAATGTGGCGGCGCATGGCAGCCTCCCGACCATGCTATGCGCCGGCCCCTGAATCGGTGGTGAATCGGGCGGGAAACTCGCCACAGGCGCGGACCCCTTCACCCGCCAGCACGTTTCTCGGATAGCTCCGGCGCGCCAGCGCCGACCGCGCCAGCTCGAGGTCCACGGTCGCGAAGGGGACGTCCGCCGTGGTGCGGGCCAGGAGGTCGCCGTCGGGCCCGATGATCCAGCCGGTCCCACCGTACCGGCCGGAGGGATCGGCCCGATTCGAGGAGACGGAGAAGGCGCCGGCCCGCACCGCCGCGACGATGCCGACGGCGAGCCACTTGGCGGTGGTGCCGCGGGCAGTCGCGCGGGGCGCGAGGACCAGGTCCGCGCCGAGCTCGGCGTAGGCCGTGTAGCTCTCGAGGGCCCATAACTCGGTACAGATGTTGAGACCAAAGGCGACCGGCCCGGCGTGACTCAGGGGGAAGCTCCGCTCGCCGGCGTCGAACCAGGCCGACTCCCAGCCGCCCGCCTCCGCCGGCAGGAAGGCCTTGCTCCGCAATGCCGTGACGCCGCCCTCCGCCGACCAGCAGTACCCCTGGTTCCATCGCCGCTGATCCAGACCGACCGGACGGGAGCCGACGACGTACGCGGCGCCGAGCTCGCCGAGACGGGCCAGCCATGCGTCACTCTGCGCGAGGGCGTGGGCCCACCGGCCGGCATCGAAACGGGACGATTCCCAGATCGCCTCGACGCCGGCGAACTCCGGCAGCAGCACCAGCTCGGCGCGCGACTCGGCGGTGTGACGCACCAGCGCGTCCCACGCGGCCTCGAGGCCGCCGGTATCGTCGGGCAGTTCGCAGACGGTGACACGCATCGCCGCCGCCTACCAGATCCGGACCCGGTCCTCCGGGGCGACATAGAGCGAATCGCCCGGCCGCACGTCGAAGGCGTCGTACCAGGCATCGAGATTCCGCACGGTGGCGACGCGGAACATCTCCGGCGCATGGTCGTTGCCCCGGAGCTGGGTCCGCATCGCCTCGGGGCGGATCATGGTCCGCCAGCTTCGCGCAAAGGCGATGAAGAAGGCCCGGTCCTGCGCGCGCAGCCAGGCGCGATCCCTGGCGCGCGGGCCCAGGGTGAGGCGCCAGGCCTCGAAGGCCGCGACCAGCCCGCCGAGATCGGCGATGTTCTCGGTCTGGGTGAGCGCGCCGTCCACGCCGAGGTCGGGGAAGGGCCGGTAGGAGGAGACCTGGCGGACGAGCGGGGCGATCGCGGCCTCGAACCGGGCGCTGTCCTCCGCGGTCCACCAACGCCGCTTCCGCCCGTCGACATCGTACTCCGAGCCGAGCCGGTCGACGAAGTGGCTGATCTCGTGACCCACGATCGCGCCGATCGATCCGTAGTTCTCCGCGTCCGACCCGCCGGGGTAGAACTTGGGCGCCTGGAGCAGCGCGGCCGGAAAATTGTACTCGTTGCGTTCGAAGACCAGGACCGCGCCGACCGTCGCCGGGCTCAGCCACCAGCGCCGCGGGTCGACCGGCTCTTCCAGCCGCGCGATCGTGGCCCGGAGGTCGTGCGCCGCGACCCGGCGCAGGTTGCCGACGGGATCCGCCGGGTCGATCGCGAGGTCGCCGTCATCCTCCCAGCGCTCGGGATATCCCACGCCGAAGTACAGCCGCGCGAGCTTGGCCTGCGCGATGGCGCGGCTCGCGGGGGAGAGCCAGGCGGCATGGTCGACGTGGCGGCGGAACGCGGCCAGGACGTTGCCGACGATCGCCGTCACGCGCGCCTTGGCCGCCGGCGGGAAGTAGCGCTCGGCATAGAGTCGTCCGACGGCGGGTCCGAGGTACGACTGCGTCGCCGCCGAGGCGCGCACCATCCGGGGCCGGGCATCGTCCCGGACCGCGAGGGCCCGGCCGGCGATGTCGCGTGGCAGGACCTCGGCGTAGCGGTCGAGGAGGTGGAAGCGGAGGTAGTCCTTCCACGTCTCGAGCGGGGTGGACTCGACCAGCGCCGCCGCGGTCCGTACCGCGCCGGGCTGCCAGACGATGAAGGCCGGCGGGTTCGTGAGGCCCGCGCCGCGGAAGAAGGCCTCCCAGTCGATGCCGGGCGCCTCGCGCGGGAAGTCGGTCCGGTTCCATCGCACGGTGCCGTTGGTATCGCTCGCGGAGGCGGCGTCCGTCGCCTGGCCGGTGGCGAGGGCCGTCTCGAGCGCGAGGACCGAGGCCGCGTGTTCGGCATGGCCATGGGCGCCACAGCGGCCCAGCAGGTCGGCGGCATACTCGAGGTAGCGCAAGCGCCGCGCCGCACTCGCGGAGTCGCCGGCGAGGTAGGGCTCGCGGGCGCCGAGTCCCAGGCCGCCCTGCACCAGGATGGCGACATTCGCGCCTTCACCCCGCACGCCCGGCTCGACCGCGAGCCCGAAGAGACGGGCGCTCCGGAAGACGCCGAGATAGAGCGGATCGACATCGGCGCCGAGGTCGGCGCCGAGAAACCGGGAGAGCCCGGCGCGGTCGGCGATCTGGTCGACCGAATCGAGCAGGGGACAGAGGGGCGCGAGACCTCGGGCCTCGATGGCCGCCGTATCGAGCCAGGCTCGCCGGAAGTCGCCGACCTTGCGGGCGAGCGAGCCGGCGGGCGCGCGTTCGGCTTCGTCGAGGAGCGACGCGAGCTGCCGGCGGGTCAGGGTGTCGATGTCGTTCCGGCCGGTCCAGCGGTCGCGTCCTTCGGGGATGGAGGTCGCCGCGAGCCAGGCGCCGTTGGCGTAGGCGAAGAAGTCGCTGCCCGGCCGCGGCGGAGCCTGCGCCTCGAGCGGGGGCGCCGTCCGCGCCGCGACGATCACCATGAGTGCGGCCATCCACCTGCCACGTCCTGCCCGTGCCATCGCGACCCCCGGGAGCGAGTGAGGTCGAGAAGCTAGGCCGGGCGATGCTGGCCGGCGGCGCCGGCGACCGACAGATTTCGATCAGAATCGGACATCGGGTGGTCCGGCCTGTTGGCCGGATGCGGCCCGCGCGGTACGATCCGACCGACGAGGACCGTTGCCATGATCGACGCGCTGTTCGTCATCTCGCCGCACTCGCTCCTGCTCGACATCGCGGGGCCGGCGGAAGCCTTCCGGCTCGCGAATCTCCACCGGGAGCGCCGGGGACTGCCGCCGCGGTTCCGGCTGCGCTTCGCGGGCCCGGCCCCGGCGCCGGTGACGTCGGTCGGGCTCGGCCTCGCGACGCTCGACCCGCTGCCGCCGCGGCTCACCGTCCCCACCTGGGTGGTGCTCGTCGGCCAGCCGGCGGCCCAGGTCACCCGCCTCACCCCGCCGATCACCGCTGCCGCGGCATGGCTCCGCCGCGTGCTCGCCGCCCCGCTCCGTGCCGGGGATCCGCCCCACCGGCTGCTGGCGATCTGCTCCGGCGCGCTGCTGGCGGCGCGCGCGGGGCTCCTCGCCGGGCGCCGCTGCACTACCCATCACGAGCTGCTCCCGGCGCTGCGCCGGCTCGCGCCGCAGGCGGAGGTGCTGGAGAACCGGGTGTTCGTGGTCGACGGACCGGTCGCGTCGAGCGCGGGGATCACGGCGGGGATCGATCTCGCGCTCGACGCGATCGCGGGCGAGTGCGGCGAGGCGCTGGCGGAGAGCGTGGCGGAGGACATGGTGGTCTACCTCCGGCGCTCGCCAGGCGACCCGGAGCTGTCGCCGTATCTCGCCCACCGGCGACACCTGCACGCCGCGGTGCACCGGGTACAGGAGGCGATCACCCGCCGCCCCGGGCACGACTGGGACATGGCGGCGATGGCGGCGGTGGGACATGCGACGAGCCGCCACCTGCAGCGGCTCTTCGTCGAGCATACCGGCCTCACGCCGATGCACTTCCTCCGCGCCATCCGGCTGGAGCGCGCGCGGCAGTCGCTCGAGCGGGGCGCGAGCGTGGGGCGGGCCGCGGAGGAGGCGGGCTTCCGCTCCGCGCTGCAGCTGCGCCGCGCGTGGCGGCGCGAATGGGGCGGCTCGCCGAGGGAGGCCGCCCGGCGGGTCGTCAGCCGGCGGGGCGGTACACCGGCGTACTCAGGTACTTGAGGCCCGAGTCCACCAGCAGCGTCACGACCCGGGCCGCCGGCCCGAGCTCCAGGCCCAGCCGGATCGCGGCGACCACGTTCCCGCCGGACGACGTGCCCGCGAACAGCCCCTCCTCCCGCGCGAGCCGCCGCGCCATTGCCTCCGCCTCGCCGGTCGACACCGCCATCACCCGTTGGACGACCGCCGGATCCCACATCGGCGGGGTGTAGCCGATGCCGATCCCCTCGATCCGGTGCGCCCCGGCGGAGCCACCGGACAGTACCGCCGACTCCGCCGGCTCTACCGCGACGATGCGGATGCCGGGCCAGGCGCCGGCGAGCACGCGCGCCGTCCCCTGCAATGACGCGGAGGTCCCGATCGACTGGAGGAAGCCATCGACCGGGCCGTCACTCTGCGCCACGATCTCGCGGCCGAGGGACTCGTAGCCGGCGATGCTGTCGCTGTTGCGGAGCTGGTCGGTCCAGTAGGTGTGCGGCTCCCGGCTGATGGCGCGGGCCGTATCGATCATCCGGAGAATGAGCTCCCGGGTGATCCTCCCATCCTCGCTCGGTACGATGGTGAGCTCGGCGCCGAGGGCGGCCATCTGGACCAGCTTGTCCTCGCTGAACGCGTCGGAGGTGACGATCCGGAGCCGATAGCCCTTCGCGGCGGCGACCAGCGCCAGGGACGCGCCGGTGCTTCCGCCGGTATACTCGACGATCGTGTCGCCGGGTCGGAGCCGGCCATCGGCCTCGGCCCGGGCGATCATCGCCAGCGCCATCCGGTCCTTCATGCTGCCGGTGGGGTTCTGCCCCTCCACCTTCACGAGAATCCGCGCGCATCCGGGCGGGACCACCCGCCGGAGCTCCACCAGCGGCGTCCCGCCGATCGCGTCCAGGACCCCTGTGCCGTGCGCCATGCTTTCGCCTCATCCGATGGGGACGGCCCGAAGATGGGGGAACGGCCTGGAAGTGGCTATTGGCAGGAACGCCAATAAGAGTACCTTCCTTGCCATGCGGATCACTCTGGTCGCCCTGGACGGCGTGTTCGACACCGGGCTGGCGGCGCTGCTGGATGCCTTCACCACCGCCAACGAGCTGGCCCGGCTGCACGGCGTCCCGGTCTCGCCCTTCGAGCTGACCGTGGCCGGCACCGGCCGCCGGGTGCGGACGGCGCAGGGCCTGACGCTCGCCACCACGCCCTTCCCCCTCCGCCGCGCCCCCGACTGGGTCGTGGTACCGGCCATCGGCGTGAAGCTGCCGGCGCCCCTGGTGGCGGCGCTCGGGGCGGCCCAGGTGCGGGCGGCGGGGGAGGCCCTCCGGCACTGGGCGGTGCGGGGCGCGTCGGTCGCGGCCGCCTGCATCGGGACCTTCGTGCTGGCCGAGTCGGGGTTGCTGGACCGGCACGAGAGCACCACCACCTGGTGGCTCGCCCCGCTCTTCCGGGAGCGGTATCCCGCGGTGCAGCTCGACGAGTCCCGGATGCTGGTGAAGTCGGGGAAGGTGGTGACGGCGGGCGCGGCGCTGAGTCACATGGACCTCGCCCTCTGGCTCATCCGGCAGAAGAGTCCCAGGCTCGCGGCGCTCACCGCCCGGTACCTCATCGTGGACACGCGTCCGACCCAGTCGGCCTACGCGATGGTCGACCACCTGGCCCACAACGACCCGATGGTGGAGCGCTTCGAGAGCTGGGCCCGGGGCCGGCTCCGGCAGGGCTTCTCGCTCGACGCGGCCGCGCGCGCGGTGGGAACCAGCAAGCGCACCCTGGCGCGGCATCTCGGCCGGGTGCTGGGCCGCACCCCGTTGTCGTACTTCCAGGATCTCAGGGTGGAGCGGGCGGTGCACCTGCTCCGGACCACGGAGGAGAGCGTCGACCAGATCGCCTCCCGGGTCGGGTACGCCGAAGGCGTGACGCTGCGGACGCTGCTGCGGCGGAGGCTGGGACGGGGGGTACGGGAGCTCCGGCGGGGCGGCGCGTGACGATGTGGCTCGCTAGCGCCGGTCCAGCGTCCGCCGCACCGCCACGGCGAGCGCCGCCGCGCCGAAGGGCTTCTGGAGCACCTGGACACGGTGATCGGCGCCGAACGTCTCCTCCACCAGATCGGGGCTGTACCCGGTGATGTAGAGCACCGGCAGTGCCGGCCGCCGCGCCAGCAGCTTCGCCGCGAGCTGACGCCCAGACATGCCGCCCGGCATGACCAGGTCGGTCACCAGCAGCGCGATCCGGCTCGCCTCGGTCTCCCACACCGCGAGCGCCTGCTCGGCCGACTCCGCCTCCAGCACCTCGTAGCCGAGCCGGGTCAGCGCGGAGCGGCTGCTGCTCCGGACCGCGGTCTCGTCCTCCACCAGCAGGACGGTCTCATGGCCCCGGGGGCTCGCCTCGACGCCTCCCGGGGATGCCCCCGGCGCCGCGCCCCCGGCCTGGGCCGCGGGGAGGAAAACCCGGAACGTGGTGCCCGCGCCCACGGCGCTGTCCACCTCGATCCAGCCGTGGTGCTGCTCCACGATGCCGAACACGGTCGCGAGGCCGAGCCCCGTGCCCTGGCCCACTTCCTTGGTGGTGAAGAACGGCTCGAAGATGCGGGGCAGCGCCTCCGGGGCGATGCCGCACCCCGTATCGGAGACGGTGAGGCAGACGTATCGCTGGTCCTGGGGCGCGGTGCCGCGTTCCGCCAGCGCCGGATCGCGCTGCCGGCTGGTGGGCTCGAGCGCGATCGCGAGCCGGCCGCCGCCGGGCATCGCGTCCCGGGCGTTGATGGCGAGGTTCATCAGCACCTGCTCCATCATGCCGGGATCGGCGAGGATCGGCGGCAGCGCCGGCGCGAAGCGGGTCTCCAGCAGGATGTCCTCGCCCAGCAGGCGGCGCAGCATCCGGGTCATGTTGCCCACGACCTCGCCGATGTCGAGCGCCACCGGCTGGTACACCTGGCGCCGGCTGAAGGTGAGGAGCTGCCGGGTGAGGTTGGTCGCCCGCTCGGTCGCGGCCAGGATCTCCCGCAGCCCGTCCCGCACCGCCGGCGCGAGGTCCCCCTCCTCCTCGAGCAGGGTCGACTGCATCTGGATCACGGCGAGCATGTTGTTGAAGTCGTGCGCGATCCCGCCGGCGAGCCGCCCGACCGCCTCCATCTTGACCGCCTGGCGCAGCTGGTCCTCCAGCTGGCGGCGGACGGTCACGTCCTCCGCGACGCCGGCGATCCGGTAGACGGTACCCGTCCCGTCGGTGATGGGGAACGCCCGCTCGTGAATCCAGCGCTGCCCGTCCGGCCGGGCGATCCGGTACTCGATGTCGTAGCCCCCCGCCGCCTGGCGGGTCACCGAGGCCGCCACCCGCTCCCGGTCCTCGGGCACGACCCGCTCGAGCCACGCCCGCGGATCCGCCAGCACCGCCGCGATCGGCTGCGCGAAGACCCGCTCGTAGGCGGGACTCAGGTAGAGCATCTCGGTCTTGGCGACGTCGGTGAGCCAGAAGACCTCGTCGACATTCTCCGTCACCTGGCGGAAGCGCTCCTCGCTCGCGCGGAGCGCCGCCTCGGCCTGCTTCTTCCCCGTGATGTCCCGCACCACCGCGAGCACCGAGACGGTGTTGCCGTGGTCATCCTCCTCCGGGACCAGCCGGACATTGAAATCGTGCTCGCGGTCGGCGACGGGGAGGGAGAGCTCGAACTCGGCCGGCGCCCGGCTGGTGAACACCTCGCCCACCTTGCGGCGGAGCGCGGCGTACCGCGCGGCCGATGCCGGGCCGCTCACGCTCCCGAACTCGCGGCCGAGGTGGGCCGACACCGGGACGCCGGTAAGGCGGGCCAGCGTCTCGTTGGCGTAGAGGTAGCGCCCCTCCCGGTCGAACCGGATGATCACGTCCGGGGAGTGCTCGGTCAGGGTCCGGAGCTGGCGTTCCGTTTCCTTGATTTCCGAGATGTCCCGCCCGATGCCGAGCACGGTGGCGACGACGCCATGCGCGTCGCGCTCGGGGATCAGGCGGAGCTGGATGGTGCGCTCACCCTCCTGGCCCGTCAGGGGCATCACCAGGAGCTCCGCGACCTCGGTCTCGAAGACCCGGCGGATCGCCTGCTCGATCCGGCCGAGGGGTTGCGCGCTCTCGGGGCGATGCCCCTTGCCGAAGGGCCCGCCGACCAGCTGTGCCGCCGGCTTCCCGAGCCAGCGGGCAAAGCCCTGATTCACCAGGACCCGGTGCAGGGAACGGTCCCAGCGGACGATGTGGTCGGGGGTGTTTTCGACGAGGCTCCGGTAGGCCGCCTCGCTGGCGCGAAGCGCCTGCTCTGCCGCGTGGCGTTCGGAGATGTCGCGGGTGAGGGCCATGTTGTAGGCCCGGCCCTCGTGCTCGAACCAGCTGCTGGTGACCTCGACCGGGATGAGGCGGCCGTCCCTGGTCCGGTGCGCCGTCTCGAAGGTCATCCGGCGGCGGACCCGGATCTCGGGGAGGTAGGTCTTCCACCGCTCCGGGGTCCAGTCCGGGTCGATATCGAAGACGCTCATGCCCCCGGTCAGCTCCGCCCGGGTGTAGCCGAGATAGTCGGCCGCGCTCTGGTTGACGTAGGTGAAGCAGGGGGAGCCTTCCTCCATGAGGAAGATTCCCTCACTCACCCGGTCGAGGGCGAGGTTGAGGAGCCAGGTCTGCTGCTCGGTGGTACGGCGCTCCGACATGACGGCTCCCGCGGGCGGCCCCCCGTGCAATCCGAGCATAGCGGTCGGATCGTGAAGGCGGACGGAGGGGCGGTGAACCCGTCGGGTTCACGCGACCTTCAGCCTCGTTTGTCCGCATCCATAGTAAGCTCTCCCTGCTCTCCAACGGGAGGGAACCCATGCGAACCATTCTGCGTACCGCCCTCGCGATCGGCATCGTCGCCGGTCTCGCCTGCGGCGACGGTGGCGGCGGGCCGAGCGGCCTCAAGCCGTCCACCGAGTATCACGGCGTCATCACCGGCAACGACGGCACCTCCGCCGGGCTGGTGCTCACCTTCACCGAGTCGGTCTCCCTGAACGCGCTGCCCGCGGGCGGCGCCATCGCGTACGCCGCGGTCCCGGCCGCGGGTCTGATCACCGTGCCGGGCCAGGACCCGATCAGTCTCGAGGGCACCCTGGACGGCAGCGCGCTGTCGATGACCGGAGGCGGCTTCACCCTGACCGGCACGCTCAGGAACGGGAAGTTGACCGGTGACGTCACCGGGCCCGGCGACCTGGCCGGCAGCTTCGCGGCGTTGTCGTCCACCGAGGCGGCCCCCGCCTACGCCTACTGCGGCACCTACTCCGGCATCATCACGCCGGGCAACATCGAGGAGGACGGCACCTTCAACCTGGTGGTCGCGGGCTCGATCCTCTCCGGTGGCTCCAGCAGCAGCGGCGGCGATATCGTGACCTTCACGGGCCGGGCCGCGGCCGGGACGAACGGCACGACTACCATCACCGTCAACCAGAGCAGCGCCCAGGGCACGGTGAAGGCGGACGGTACGATCAGCGCCGATCACAGCACCATCGGCGGGACCTTCCAGGCCTCGGTGGCCGGTGAAGGGGGTGTCAACAACGGGACGTTCGAAGGGACGCGGTGTCCCGGGACGGTCCCGACGCTCCGGGAGTAGCGGCCGGCCAGGGGTGATCGCGCGGGGCGATCTCAAAAGGTGAGCTGGCGGATCCGTCGTTCGGCGTGCGCGGCACGCGCGCGGAATGGCGGATCGCCGCCGGCCCAGCTCCGTGCCACGACGCGGTAGTGGACCGCGGCGCTGTCCGCGAGCCCCGCCGAGTCGAAGGCCTCCGCCAGCAGCAGGTGGGCCTCGGGCATGGTGAGATAGAAGTTGGAGCCCTGGATGTCGCGGTGGAGGATGGCTTGCAGGGGCCCGATCGCCGCCGCCGCTCTTCCCTGGGCGAGGGCCACGCGCGCGAGTTCGTAGTTGGTCCGGCTCAGGCCGGTGCCCGGGAGCACCAGCGCCGACCGAAACGCGCGGGCGGCGCTGTCGAGATCTCCCCGCCGCCGGGCGATCAGGCCGTCGAGATGAGGAGCGAGGGTCCGGTCGCGCGAGTAGGCGCTGCGGCGGCCCCAGACGCGGACGCTGTCGGCGAGCCCGGGGAGTTGGATCGTGTCTCCCGTGGCGTCCAGCGCCATCGCGAGGCGCGCCAGGTCGAAGGCCCGCTTCCGCGCCCGGACCCCCGTGATCTCCGCGCCGGCGAGGGGCGATTGGGCGGCGAGCGTGGCGAAGAGGCGGGCGGCGCCGGCGCCGTCCCCCATTTCCAGCCGCACCTGCGCCTCGGCGACCCGCCCATCGAAGTGGACCGTTTCCCCACCCGGCATCGAGTCGTCGAGCGCCCGCAGCTGGCGGGCCGCCGCCAGCGCCCCGGCGAGGCGGCCGCGATACCGCTCGGCGATGACCAGCAGCCAGAGCGCCTCGCGCCGCGTCGCCTGCGACCCGTAACGCGCCATTCCCGCGAGCTGCTGTTCGGCGTCAGCGGTGTTCCCCAGGATGAGCTGCAGCTCCGCCCCGAACACCTCGCCTGTCGGCTGCTGCAGCGACCGGCCCCCGGCCCGCAGGGTGGCCATGGCGTCCGTACCGCGGCCCTCCTGCGCGAGCACCCGGCCCAGGTCCATCCAGCCGCGGGTCCAGTCGGGTCGGGCTGCCAGCATTTCCCGGAGGGCGCGTTCGGCGGCGGCCAGGGAGTCGAGCTGCAGGTACGCGCTCGCGAGTCCCGCGTAGGCATCGCAGGCGCGGCAGCGGGGCACCGTCCCGAGGAGTCCCGCCGAGTCGAGCGTGATGACCCGGCGGAAGTGGGGGAGGGCGCCCCACGGATCTCCGGCCCAGGCATGAGCCTCGCCGGCGGCAAAGCGCGTTTCCGGGTCGTCGGGATAGCGCCGCGACAGCGAGTCGGCCAGGGTGACCATCGCGGTATCGTTGGTGCGGATGGCCCAGGCCAGTTGAATTGTCAGGCGGTCCCGCTGGGTCGCGTGATCACCGAGACGCACCGCGCGACGCAGGAGCTCCAGGGCCTCGAAAGGGTCCTCCCAGCCGCGGGACACTGCCGCGTAGTAGGCGGCCAGCGCGAAGGTGGAATCCTCGCCCAGGGCACTCTCGAAGAGGTCCCCGGCTTCGCGGATGCCGCCGGTGTAATACCGGCGGAGTCCCTCGTCGAAGAGCCGGCGCGCGGAGAGCGAACCCTCCCCGGTGCCGGTCGCCGTCACGGCGGTGCGGACCTGGAGGTCGGCGGCGAGTTCCCGCGTGGCGCCATCGGCCAGCTCGAACACGGAGGTGCCGCGCGCCGTGTAGGCGCGCCGGACCGTGCCCGTCGCGAGGTCCACCCGCCGAAGGTCCAGCCGGAAGGAGTCGCGCCCGGTCCGGTAGAAGGTCCCTTCCACCAGCTCGGTCGCCCCCGCCCTCCGGGCCAGCCGCGCCGTCAGTTCCGGCGTGAGCACCGAATCGCCCACTTGGCCCATCAGGTCGTAAAGCCGGATCCGGCTCACGAC
>DASZPT010000190.1:0-6632 GCA_035549935.1 Gemmatimonadales bacterium | reverse complement strand
GTGCAGCGGGCCCCGGATCTTCCCAGCCTTGCGCTCGGCATCGAGATCCGCGGCGATCCGCGCCGCATCGGGATTCACCTCCAGCACATGGCGGAGGGTCAGACCGGTCCGGTCGAGCTCCCGGATCCGCTCGCTGTACAGTTGCACCAGGTCGGTGGCGGTCCACCGACCCTCGGCCTGGCCCTTGGAGAGCTCGGCGATGGTGGTCTCCTCGAGTTCGAACGGGCCGGGTCGGAGGGCCCCCCTGCCTGGCCGGGCGGGGGGCTCAGGGGCGGGGCGCAGGCGGGGCCCCGAAAGGCCGGCCGCACCGAGGGCGACACCAGCGGCGCTCAGGAAGCCGCGTCGCGAGAGGTCCGGGGTGAACTGCGAACGTGGTTCAGGCATCACTCCTCCGATCCGAGGGTGGGCACGGCCATGCGACATCAAGTAACACCTCAAGCATGGCGCTTCGCTAAGTCAATGCAGAACAAGAATATACGGCGATGTATATGATGCTGCTTCTAGCCCGTGCCGCCCGGTTGCATACGATTTGTCCCTGCCTCGCGCCGCTGGCGCGATTCCGGCGGCAATGTGACCTTTCAACGTTGGCCATCACAGGTCGCCTTGGGGGAGCATGTACCGGATCCGGCTGGCATCGGGAGAACAGGCCGTCTACAAGACCGTCGAGGAACTGGCGGCCGCGGTCAGTTCCGGTGTGGTCAGCCCCACCGCCGAGGTCTTTCACAAGGCGGCGAACCGGTGGCTCCCGATCAACACCCATCCGGATTACCGGGCGGTCGTCACGGACAAGCGGCCGGCCCTGCCCGAGAATCTCGAAGAGTCCGGCCCCCTGCAGCGACGCACCCCCGCGACGCGGAAGTCGGACGCCGCGCTGGAGCTCGATCGCCTCGAACTCCTCCCCGTTCAGCCCGCCCCCGCCCCCGCCCCCGTCCCTGTCCCGGCCCCGGTCTCCGCGGTCCCGGCACCGCTGCCCGTCTCGCCGGAGCCCGTCGACCTGACCGACTCGGCGCCCCGACCGGTGCCCGCTCCGGAGGGCGAGCTACCCGACCTCGTCGCGCAGTCGGAACTGGAAGCGCAGGCCCTCCTCACACCCGACTTGGCGCGCCCGCGGCGACCGACGGTCCTGATCGCCGTGACCGCCGCAGGCCTGGTGGGCGCGGCCGCCATCGCGGCGATCCTCCTCACGAGCGGCCCCTCCCAGAGACCGGCGCCCAGATCCCCGGCTCAGGGACGCCCCAGGCCGGCCCCGCAGGCCCCGGCCGCGGCAGCACTACCAGACACGGTCAGGAGCCCAGCGCCGTCGAGGCCCGCATCCGGATCGGCCGCCGCTTCCCCGACTCGGGCCCCGCGTTCCCGCCCCGACTCGGCGGTCGCCCTGGCCCCCGCTCCGGGCACCGGCAAGCCCGCGGCAGCCCCACCTCGTGTGCCAACCTCGAGCCCGGGCTCGGTCCCGCCACCGCCGGGCAAAGTGACCTCGCGGCTCGGCGGATCGGTCAACCGCACGCCCACCTACTACGAAGCTTACGCCGATGCCCGGGCCGAGATGGACGAGTCGCTGGCCTACGTGGATTTCCGGCGGGTCTTCGCCTCGTATCGATTCGCCAGTACGGACAGCATCCGGGCCGCGCGACGGATGGTCGCAGCGGCCGTGAACATCCTGCGGGTGTATCGCGGGCGCGAGGTCATGCTGGAGCAGACCTACCGGCCGGGGGAGCCTGATGGAAAGGGCTCGCTTCGGGAGTCCTTCGAGGTCGCGGAGGCATCGCGCGGTCTTCTGGCCGATGTCGACAGTCTCTATGCGATCCTCGCGGCCCAGGGCCCCGATGTTCGGCTTCGCGACGGCATGCTCGAGTTCCAGAACCCGACCGCGGCGCGCGCCTATTCCCAGGTCCGTCGCGAAATCCTCCAGACCCTGGCCTATCTCGGTGATCCGGCGGAAGCCGCCGACCGGGTGACGATGCCCCGGCTCCTCCGGGGGATCGGCGCCGATCGGCCGCCGCCGGGCCGCTAGCCCTCCTCGCACGGTCCTTCGTCGCGCAGTATACTCTTGCCCATGATGCGCATCCTGCTCGCCAACGGCGAGGAGGCCGTGTACCGCACGGTCGATGAGCTGGCCCTCGGAATCAGCAGCGGCATGATCACCGCGGGGGCCCGCTTCTTCGATACATCTTCCCAGGGGTGGCGGTCGATCGACGCGCATCCGGAGTACCAGGAGGCGCTGGCCCGCGCCGCCCTGCTGGTTCCCGCCGCCGATCTCGAACCGGTCCCCCTGCTCCACCAGCGTCAGGGCGACGGGCCGACCCCGGGCCAGAGCCGCCAGGCGATCTACCAGATGTTCTCGCTGAGCGGCGCCGAACTGCGGGCGCGCCGCCGGCTCGCGTGGCTCCTGCCCGTGGCGGCGGGCGCGGCCGTCATTGCCGCCGCGGTGACGATCGTCTCGGTGGTCACGCGCCGGGGCAGCGATGTCGCCGACTCGGCGCAGCCCGCCACGGGGCCGACCGAGAAGGCTCCCCTGGTGGAGGCGCGGCTGCCCGAGGGCCAGACGGTGGAGGCGATGCGGCTCGCGCCCGTCAACCTGAACTCGCACCAGGTCTATGCGATGGAGGCGGCAGGCCGCCACCTCGGCGACAGCGCGATGACGCTCGGGATCGCCGGCTTCCTGCGGCCTGTCCGACTGGTATCCCAGGACAGCCTGCGGCGGACCCGGGCCCAGTTGCAGGTGCTCCGCGCCCTGATCGCCTCCTATCATGCGGCGCAGCGCGGGGTCTCGATGGCCTACCGCGACACCGCGGCGATGCTCGCCCGGACCGGGTTCTGGTCGCGGGTGGACCAGCAGGAATGGAAAGTCTTCCCGTCACCCGCGGAACCGTCCGCGGAGGCCGCGGAGGCAGACTCCCTCCTGGGCCTGCTGGAACAGCTCTGCACTGTCCTGGCTGCGCCGGGAAGGACCTATCTCGATGCGGCGGGGCGCATCGCCTTCCGGGACTCGCTGCGCGCGGCAGAGTACGATCGGATCATGACGTCGCTCCGCCGCTACGAGCTCCCCCCCGATTCCCTCCGCAACCCGCCGCCGACCGCCCTGGGCCTGCTGCGGCGGCTGATCACCCCCGAGACCGCGGTTCCCGGCACCTACTGAGTCACCCGCTCAGTGCCCGGCCACCTCGTGTTCGGGCTGGATGACGCCGGGCTCACGCTGCGCCTTCCGCCCAGTCCGTTCCATGGGCTTCTCGAGCTCCGCCTGGTGCTGGTGCAGGATCCGGCAGAAGTCGATGGCCCGCTCCGCCAGTTCCCGCGCCGCCGCCTTGAGGGCCGCGCTGTCCCGCACGGTCCGCACGTTGGTCTCCATGTCCTCCGCGTCCCAGCCGCGCGAATGGGCGATGAAGGGAAACTGGGGGAACACGAACCCCAGTTCCGACCAGAAGGTCAGCATCTGGCCCGCCACCGCCTGCACGTTGTCCTGGCCACCGGTGATGATGAACGCCGCGACCTTGCGGTGAATCAGGGCCCGGTTGTGCGTGGTGATCTGGTTCTGGATGCAGTTGAGCCGTTCCGCCATCCGGTGGTACAGGCTCGAGGCGGTGCCCCAGCGGATCGGTGTGGCGATGAGCACGACATCGCCCCATTGCACCAGCCCTTCGTAGACCGGGGTGAGCTGGTCGGCGGGGTCGCGCTCGGTGATAGCGCAGGGCCAGGTGCAGGCGTGTGCGGCCTTGGAGTAGTTCCCCTCGCAGGCGCGGACGGCGAGGTCCCGGAGACGGACCAGACGGGTCTCGGCGCCGAGACCCTGGGCCGCGTGCTCCAGGGCGACCTCGAGCAGCAGCTCGGAGGTCGAGGGCCGGGGGTTCACGGGGTCCATGCCGGTGGTCGAGAGCCCGAGGACCCGGGGCGCGCCCGGGCCCCTCGGCAGGATCCGCGTGAGCGGATGCGGTTCGTGGCGGACGAGCCGGCGCGGCGTCACCGGGTCGCTGTCCACCCAGACACCGTCGGCACGTTCCTCAACCGCGAAGGCCGGCACCGACTCGTCTTCGTAGCCCGGGGGCCCCTTCCCGGTGACCACGCTGTATTCCCAGGCATGCCACGGACACATGACGAATTCGCCGCGCACCTGTCCCTCGCAGAGCGGCCCACCCCGGTGATTGCACCGGTTGCCGATCGCCCGGAACCGTCCCTCGTGATGGAAGAGAGCGATCTGCTGGCGATCGAGCTTGAGGGCGAAAGGAACCTTCGCGAGCAGTTCCTCCCGGGTGCCGAGCCGGTGCCAGTGCGCCATGGTGGGAGCCTCAGTCGGTCGAAGTGGAGGGCCGTCGCAGATCGAGCGCGCGCCGGACCGCCGCGGCCAGCTCGGCGCTGGTGTAGGGCTTGGGAAGCAGCAGGGCCCCGCTCTCGAGCGCGCGGGCGAGCGCCTCGTAGTCCTCGGGATACCCCGAGAGATACAGCACCCGGAGCCCGGGCCAGCGGCGCTCGAGCTGCTGCGCGAGGTCCACGCCGGAAAGCGCCGGCATCACCACATCGGTCATGAGCAGGTCGACGCGATCGTCGAGCGACCCCGCTACCTGGAGGGCATCGGCGCCGTCGGTCGCGACGAAGACGTTGTATCCCAGCTCCTTGAGGATCCGCCGCGTGACCTGCCGGACCTGCGGGTCGTCTTCGGCGAGGAGGATGCGTTCACCGGAACGTGCCGGGCGCGCCGGAGCCTGCTCCGGTACCGCCGTAACCTCGGGATCGGGCCTCCCCTGCGCCCCAGGGAGGACGATCGCGAAGGTGGCGCCTTTGCCCGGGAGGCTCCGGACCTCCACCGACCCGCCTGCCTGTTGCACGATGCCGTACACCGTCGCGAGGCCCAGGCCGGTTCCCTTGCCCGGCTCCTTGGTCGTGAAGAACGGCTCGAAGATGAACGGCTGGTGTTCGAGAGGAATTCCGACGCCGCTGTCGCGGACCTCGATGCGCACCCCGTTCGGCGCCGGATGGGTCTCGATCGTCAGGACCCCGCCGTGGGGCATCGCATCCCGGGCATTCACCGCCAGGTTGAGCAGCACCTGCTGCAGCTGCGTCGCATCGATGAGGACCGGGGGGAGCCCGTCCGCGGCGCCCACCACCAGCCGGATATCGGCCCCGATCAGCCGCTCGAGGAACCGCCGCGCGTCCTCGACGATCTCGTTCACATCGACCCGGCTTGGCGTCACGATCTGCCGCCGCGCGAAGGTGAGGAGCTGGCGAGTGAGGTCGCTCGCCCGCCCGCAGGCGCGCAGGATCTCGGCCGATTCCTCACCGGCCGGATGGTCCCCCGGAACCGCGAGGCGGGCGCTTTCGGCCGAGGCGACGATGGCGGTGAGGATGTTGTTGAAGTCGTGCGCCACGCCACCGGCCAGCCGCCCGATCGCCTCCATCCGCTGGGCCTGCGCCAGCTTGCGCTCGAGGGCCCGGCGTTCGGTAATGTCGCGGGTGAGCGAGAGCAATTGCGGCTCGGCGTTGCCAGGAAGAATCCGGGCCGAGAACTCGACGTCCAGCTCCATGCCATCGCGGCGCCGGACGCGCACCGGCTCGGCCACGCACTGCCCCTGCGTGCGGACCAGTTCGATCAGCCGGTCGCGGTCGGCCTGGCTGAGCCACATGCCCAGCTCGAGCGTCGTCCGCCCGATGAGCTCTTCGCGCCGCCAACCGCCCAGCGCGACGAAGGAGTCGTTCACATCGATGATTGTTCCGTCCGACACGCGAGTCACCACGACGCCGTCAGGGCTGATCTGGAAGAGCCGTGAGAATCGTTCCTCGGCCAGGCGGCGCTCGGTCTCCGTCCGGGCGCGGCGCACCGCCTCGCGCCGATCGCGGTACTGCCAGATCGCGAGCCCGACCAGGAGCGCCAGGGCGAAGGCCGCGACCTGGTCGCGCAGGACGCGGGTCCGGCTCGCGGTGAGCCATCCCGCCTGGGGCGCGGCGGCGAGCACCCACGTGCGGTCCGGGAGACGGAACGGGACTTCGACGTGCGGGACGGCGAACAGGGAGTCGGGGCCGGCGATGGGATGGCCGGCGTGATCACGCAGGGCGCGCAGCATGGGGCCGGAGCCCGGGAACCCGCCCTCCTCGAGGAGCGGGGGGAGGTCCAGGACCAAGGCGACCACCGCGATCAACTCGCCCCTGGCATTCCGGGCGGCGAGCCGGCCGATCAGACCGCTCCCGCCCTGGATCAGCTGGATCGGTCCCGAGAGGACGACGGAGGTGGTGGATTCGGCCTTGCGGAGATCCCGGAGAGTCTCGAGCGCCTCGGGATGGCGGCGGAGGTCGAAGCCTTCGGCGGCCTCGTTGCCGGCGAGCGGGTAGACATGCTTGATGGTGTCATGCACCACGTACTGCGCCGAGCGGACGCCGGGCACGTCGGCGATGAGGCGGGCGGCGAAGGCATCGAAGCGCCGGGGGAAATCCGGCTTGTCCCACTGCTCTTCCAGGAAGGCGCGGAGTCCGCGGACCAGGGTCAGGCGTCCGTTGACCGCGAGGGCGAGAGCATCGGCGGCGCGGCGGGTGTCCCGCGCCGCCTCGGTCCGCTCGTCGCGAAGCGCCTCGGTCCGGACGACGGCCCCGACGCCCAGCGCCACGACCAGCGCGCCCAGGATGCAGCCCAGGGGGAAATACCGCCACCC
>DASZPT010000189.1:0-9286 GCA_035549935.1 Gemmatimonadales bacterium | reverse complement strand
TTCCTGCTGCAGATCGGCTACGAACGCTGGATCCTCAACGCCCTGCTGGTGCTGCCGCTGGTGGGCGTGATCCCGCTCGTCCTGGCACCGGCGGCCCGCGCCAAGCACATCGCGCTGGTGGTGACGCTGGCCGAGCTGCTGCTCTCGCTCGGCCTCTGGTGGGCCTACAACCCGGGCGACCCGGGCATGCAGTTCGGCGTGACCGGCCCCTGGCTCCCCCAGTGGGGGATCAGCTACACCCTCGGGCTCGACGGGATCTCGCTCTTCATGGTCCTGCTCACCACCGCGATCACGCCGCTCGCGGTGCTCTCGAGTTTCCACTACATCGAGCAGCGGGAGAAGCTCTACTACGGGCTCCTGCTCACGCTCCTCACCGGCATGCTGGGGGTGTTCCTCGCCCTCGACATGTTCCTGTTCTACGTCTTCTGGGAAGTGATGCTGATCCCGATGTACTTCATCATCGGGATCTGGGGCGGCAAGAACCGGCTCTACGCCGCCATCAAGTTCTTCATCTACACCTTCGCCGGCTCCCTGGTCATGCTGGTGGCCATTCTGGTCATGATGTTCCAGGTGGCCAAGCAGACCGGTGCGCCGACCTTCGCCTACGACGCCTTCCTCCAGGCCTCGCCGTCGATGGGGGCGCTCGCGCCGTGGCTGTTCCTGGCCTTCGCGCTGGCCTTCGCGATCAAGGTGCCCGTCTTCCCGTTCCACACCTGGTTGCCCGACGCCCACGTGGAGGCACCGACCGCCGGCAGCGTGATCCTGGCCAGTGTCCTCCTCAAGATGGGCACCTACGGCTTCCTCCGCTTTGCCGTGCCCTTCTTCCCGGACGTCGCGCTCTCGCCCGCGGTGACGACCATCGTGGTGACCTTCGCGGTGATCGGGGTGATCTACGGCGCCCTGGTGGCGATGGTGCAGCCCGACGTGAAGAAGCTCGTGGCCTACTCCTCGGTCAGCCACCTCGGTTTCGTGATGCTCGGCATCTGGGCGGCGACCCTCCAGAGCGTGCAGGGCGCCCTCATGATCATGATCGGCCACGGCCTCTCGACCGGCGCCCTCTTCCTCCTGATCGGGATGCTCTACGAACGGCGCCACACCCGCGAGATCGCCGCGTACGGCGGCCTCGCGCGGGTCATCCCGGTCTTCAGCCTCATCTGGGTGGTCACCGCGCTCGCATCCATCGGGTTGCCGGGGCTCAACGGCTTCGTGGGAGAGTTCCTGGTTCTGCTTGGCAGCTTCGAGCGGCATCCCTGGGCCACCGGCATTGCCACGACCGGCGTGATCTTCGCCGCCGCGTATCTCCTCTGGGCCTCGCAACGGATCGTGTTCAACCGGCTCGACAAGCCGGAGAACAGCCACCTGCCCGACCTGAGCGCCCGTGAGCTGCTGGTGGTGCTTCCGCTGGTGGCCGGCATGGTGTGGCTCGGCCTCTATCCCAAGCCGGTGCTCGACCGCATGAACGCCTCGGCCCAGAAGTACGTCCAGCAGGTGGCCCCCGGTCTCGAGCGGCCCTCGACGACTGCCCTCCGTCCGGCCGGGGAGGATCGCCGATGATCCCGACCCTGGATCTCCAGAGCCCGGTAGGCACCCTCCTCGGACTCCTGCCCGAGGTGGTGCTCTCGCTCGCGGTGCTGCTCGTCCTGCTGGTCATCAGCTGGCGCCACCAGGGGCCCGCGGACAGCCGGCGGGCCGGCTGGCTGGCGCTGGCGTCGCTGGCGCTCACCGGTGCCGGGCTCGCCTGGCTCTGGGCCAACGCGCCCGAGGACCCGGGCATGGGCCTCATGTTCGCCGCGGACACGTTCCGGTTCGTCACCTCGGCCCTCATCCTCCTGCTCAGCGCCGGCTCGATCCTGTGTTCCCTCGGCTATCTCGAGCGGGAGCGGCTGGTGGCGCCGGAGTACTACATCCTGCTGCTCCTCGCCGCCCTCGGGATGCTCTTCATGGTGAATGCCCAGGACCTGATCATCCTCTTCCTGGGCCTCGAGACGATGTCGGTCTCGATCTACGTCCTCGCCGCCTACAACCGTGGCAGCACCTATTCGGCCGAGGCGGGGCTCAAGTACTTCCTGATGGGGTCGTTCGCCTCCGGGTTCCTGCTCTACGGGATCGCGCTCACCTATGGCGCTGCCGGCAGCACCAACCTGACGCTGGTCGGGGCGCAGTACTCGCTCGGCAATCTCTCCCTGATGGCCAAGCTCGGGCTGGGTCTCCTCCTGGTGGGCTTCGGCTTCAAGATCGCCGCGGTGCCGTTCCACATGTGGGCGCCGGACACCTACGACGGCGCGCCCACCCCCGTGGCCGGGTTCATGGCGACCGCGGTGAAGACCGCCGGCTTCGTCGCGCTCGCCCGGGTCCTCTACACCTGCTTCCAGACCTCCATTGAGACCTGGCAGCCGATCCTCTGGGGCATCGCCGTGGCGTCGATGCTGCTCGGGAACCTGGTCGCGCTGGCCCAGAAGTCCCTCAAGCGGATGCTGGCGTACAGCTCGGTGGCCCACGCCGGCTATCTCGTTGCCGCCCTCGTGCCCGGGTCGGCCCTCGGGGTCTCGGCCATGACGTTCTACCTGCTGGGGTACGGCGTGACCAGCATCGCCGCCTTCGCGCTGCTGGCCGCCGTCGGCCGCGACGGGGAACGGGATGTGACGCTCGCCGAGGTCGCGGGGCTCGCCGGCCAGCGGCCCTGGCTCGCCTTCGCCCTCGCGGTGGTGCTGCTCTCGCTCCTCGGGTTCCCGGGGACGATCGGGTTTATCGGCAAGTGGTACATCATCTCGTCCCTGGTCGCGGCCCAGAAGTCCGCCCTGGCCGTCGTCATCGTGCTGACCAGCGTGCTCTCCGCCGGATATTACCTGCCGGTCATCATGGCGATGTACATGCGCCCCGCCCGGGCGCCCCTGGTGTTCCACGACTCCCGCCTGGCCCGCACGGCGAGCGTGGCCGTCGCCGGCGCGGTGATCGGCATCCTCCTTTTCGGTCTCTGGCCCACGCCGGCGCTCACCCTGAGCGGCAACGCCGCCGAGTCGCTCCCGGTGGCGGGAACGACCCAATCGGTCGCCGGCAACTGACGCCCTCCTGACCGACCCGAGCCTCCGGGTTCCAGCGGGGGTGCGCAAGGCGTCCACCCGCTGTCACTCGGAACCCGGAACCCGGAACCCGGAACTTGGAACCCGGAACCCCGCCCGTGAACGTCCCCCGCTCGATCTTCCGCCAGTATGACGTCCGGGGCCTCGTCGGCTCCGAGCTGACCCCTGAGCTTGCCCGGGCGCTCGGTCGCGCCTTCGCCACACTCGGCTGGGAGCGGCTGGGGCGGGCACCCGTCCTCGCCGTGGGCCGGGACAACCGCCCCTCCGGCGATGCGCTCGCGGAGGCGGCGCGGATCGGGATTGCCGAGACCGGGGCCACCGCCGTCGACGTGGGACAGGTGCCGACCCCCGCGCTGTACTTCGCCGTCCAGGCCCTGGCCGCGGACGGGGGGATGCAGGTCACCGGCTCCCACAACCCGCCGGAGTTCAACGGATTCAAGATGGTCCTCGCCGGTGAGGCGATCTACGGCGACGACGTCCAGCGGCTCTACGAGATCGTCTCCCTCGAAACGTCGCGCGCGGGGCAGGGGCGGATCAGCGCCGACGGGTCGATCCTACCCCGGTATCGTGAGGCCATCGTGGCGCGTCATCACCTTGCCCGGCCGGTCAAGGTGGTGGTCGACTGCGGGAACGGCGTCGCGAGCCTGATCGCCATTTCGACGCTCGAGGCCCTCGGCGCCGAGGTGATCCCGCTCTTCGCCGAATCGGACGGGACCTTCCCGAATCATCACCCCGATCCGACGGTGCTCGAGAACCTGCGCGATCTCCAGGCCGCGGTGCGCCTCCACAGCGCCGAGCTCGGGATCGCCTTCGACGGCGATGCCGACCGGATCGGCGCGGTCGACGAGCGGGGCACGGTGGTCTTCGGCGACCAGCTCCTCGTGCTCTACGGCCGGGACGCGGTGCGGCGGTTCGGGCCCGGCGTGGGGGTGATCTTCGACGTGAAGTGCTCGGAGATCCTCCCCCAGGCGCTCAGCGCCGCCGGCGCGAAACCCGAGATGTGGAAGACCGGGCATTCGCTCATCAAGGCCCGCATGAAAGAGACCGGGGCGCTCCTCGCCGGCGAGATGAGTGGCCACATGTTCTTCGGGGGGGATTGGTTCGGTTTCGATGACGCGCTCTTCGCCGCCGCCCGGCTCCTCGAGATTGTCGCCGCGCAGCCCGGCGGCCTGGCCCGCACCCTCGCGGACCTTCCACGGACCTTCGCCACGCCCGAGCTCCGGCTCGAGTGCGAGGAGTCGAAGAAGTTCGACCTCGTGGAGAAAGCCTCCCGTCACTTCGCCGAGCGCTATCCGGTGAACACCATCGACGGCGTCCGGATGACCTTCCCCAGGGGATGGGGGCTGGTTCGCGCCTCCAACACCCAGCCGATCCTGGTGCTCCGCTTCGAGGCCACCGACGAGTCCGCCCTGGCCGCGTACCGCGCCGAGGTCATGGGGTGGCTGGAGCGGCAGCAGGGAGCGCCCGGGCCGGCCTAGCGTTCCCCCGACTGGCGAACCCTCCCGAACCGGCTAGCCTACAAGGGCATGTCTCCCCGGACCCGCCGGCTCGCCGCCCTCGTGCTCACCATCGTCGTCCTGCTGTTCGCGGGCCGCTGGACCGCGGGCGTCCTTGCCGATCGCTGGTGGGCCGCGGAGCTCTCCCCCGCGGCCGCCGAGGCGGTGACCGGGTGGGCCCTGCTCGGCTTCGGCCTCGAAGCCACGGGGCTCCTCTTCGCCTGCGCCTGGTTCATCGGGCACCTCCTGCTGATCTACCGGGCGATCGGTTCCGTCCAGGTCCACCGCCGCCTCGCGAATCTCGAGATTCGCGAGGCGGTGAACATGCAGGTGCTGGTCTGGATCAGCGTGGTGGGCGGCCTCCTCCTCGGTGTGATCGCGGGACGCGGGGCGGGGGAATGGGCCCCCGACGTGGTGCTGAGCTGGTCCGCCAAGCCCTACGGCGCCATCGACCCGGTGCTGGGACGCGACTTCACCTTCTACCTCACCCGCCTTCCCGTCTGGCGGATGCTTCACCAGTACCTGCTCCTCCTCACCCTGCTCGCGCTGGGCGGCGCCACCACCCTCTACGTGGTCATCGGCGCGATCCGCTGGCAGGACCGCCGCCCCGCCATCAACGACCACGCCCGTTTCCACCTCGGCGCCCTGCTCGTCCTGCTGGCGTTCGGCCTCGCCTGGGGCTACCTGCTCGAGCCGTTCGAGATGGTCGCCGGCGTGAAGGGCACGGTGCACGACGGCCTCTTCGACTTCCGGCATCGGGTCGCGGACCTGCTCGCGGGCATGGCCCTCGCGGCGGCGGTGCTGTCGTTCTGGTGGGCGGCACGGGGGCGCCACGCGGTTCTGCTCAGCGTGTGGGGCCTCCTCGCGGTGAGCAGCATCCTCGGGCACTACGTGATCCCCGCGCTCATCGTGGGTGGCCGCTCCTCCGTCCTGGATACCGTGACCCGCAGGGGTCTCGACCAGCTCGCCTACGGCATGGTCGGCGTCCGCGACTCCACCTTCGTGCCGCGAGAGACGACCCCCGATGCGCCGCGGCCAATGGCGCTCTGGACCCAGTCGCTGGCGATCGCCGCCACCTCGGCCGACTCCGGCCGCCCCGTCTCCGCCGACCGGGCGGTGATTACCGTCGGGCGACGGCCCCGGCCGGTGTGGCTGGTGCTCCGGGACCAGGGCCCGCTCGGCGGCAGCCTCACGGTGCTGCTCGATGACCAGGCCAGCAGCGCCGGGTTCCCGGTGGTCTATCACGAGGCCGACAGCCTCCGCACTCCGGCGGGGCCGCCGTCACTCCGGCTCAGCACCCGGGCCTCGTGGCCCGGCCGGTACCAGGCGATCGTCGATACGACCGGGCCCGGCGTACCGGTCGGGAAGGGCCTTCGCCGGCTCGCGCTCGCCTGGGCGCTCCAGACCGGCAGTCTGCTTGGTCCCGGCCCCGCCGCGCAGCGCGCCTACTGGAAACTCGACCCGGACGAACGGCTCTCGACCCTCGCCCCCTTTGCGACCTGGGGGGTTCCCGTCCCGCGGTTCATCGGCGGAGAGCTGGTCTGGCTGGTCGACGGGTACCTCCCTTCGGAGGGATTTCCCGGCTCCACACGGGTGACCTGGCGGGGCGAGTCGGTCGGCGCACTGCGCGCCGGGTTCGTCGCGGTGGTGAGCGCCGAGACCGGCAAGACGAGCATTTACCTGCGCCACAGCGCCGACGAACTGGCCAAGCAATGGCAGCTCCTCTTCGACGCGCTCATTCATCCCGCCTCGGCCATCCCGGCTGAAGTCGTGCGGGCGCTCGCGTATCCCGTCGAACTGATGGAGGCCCAGGCCCGGGTCATGGAGCAGCCCCAGTGGGGGCTGGGCCAGTTGCCGGCCCGGCCGGAGGAAGTCGGTCCGCTGGGCCCGGCGGAGGATGCCCGCTGGAAGAGCGACACCAGCGGTGTCGAGGCGGTGATCCCGTACGAGCGGGAACGCGCGGTCACCGCGATCCTGCAGGCGAGGATGGCCGATGGCTGGGAGACGGTCTCGATCCTCCGGCTCGACAGCCTGGCCACCCTCCCCGCGGCGCCGCTGCTCCAGACGCGGTGGACCAAGTTCCCCACCTTCCAGCAGCTCAAGGACTCGGTCGAGAAGGCCGGCGCCCGGCTGGAGGCCGGCCCGATCCACTACTGGCCCTCGCCCCAGGGGCTGGGCGCGGTGCAGGTCTGGTACGCCGAACGGGATGGGGTGGATCCCGTGATGCTCTGGGTGAGCCTGGCCATTGCCGACCGCCGCGGAGCGGGGCACGACCTGGAGGAGGCCTGGCAGAACCTGCTCGGCCTCTCGGCCCCGGTCATCTCGGCTGGGGAGCGGGGGACCCGGATCTTCGAGGCCCGCCGCTATCTCGAGGATGCGGACAATGCCCTGCGCCGGGGAGATCTCGAGGGATTCGGCCGCGCGTGGGAGGGTCTGAAGCGGACATTGCGGGCCCCCTGAGCTGATCTAAGTCCCATCCTTGCTTTCGTTTAAGCCTCGCTTTAGCTTCCCGCCGCGTTTTCGCCGACCTGCCAGCCAGTGGTAGCCTCCGGCAGCGCAGAACCCAATCCGAGGTCCGTGTGAACCTGCATGAATACCAGGGCCGCGTGCTCTTCCGCGCGGCCGGGATTCCGATGCCGGATGGCGACGTTGCATCGACCCCCTCCGAAGCGGAATCCATCGCCAGGCGTGTCGGCGGGACCGTCGTGGTGAAGGCGCAGGTGCATGCCGGCGGACGTGGCAAGGCCGGCGGCGTGAAGCTCGCCAAGACCCCGCAGGAGGCGAGCGAGGCCGCCGAGCGGATCCTCGGCATGACCATCAAGGGGCTGGTGGTCCACAAGGTGCTCGTGGTCCCGGCGGCGGACATCGCGAGCGAGGCCTATGTGGGCCTCATCATGGATCGCGCCTCGCAGCGGCCGGTGTTCATGGTGAGCCCCGCGGGTGGCATCGACATCGAGGAGGTCGCCGCCAAGACGCCCGACAAGATCCGCCGCCTCGCCGTCGACCCGCGCTACGGCCTCCTGCCGCACCAGGCGATGGGACTCGCGTTCTTCCTCTACCCGGACGTCGCCAAGGCGCGCGCCGCGGCGAAGATCATGGAACAGCTCTACGGGCTCTTCGTGGCGAACGGGTGTTCGCTCGCCGAGATCAACCCACTCGTGACCACGCCCGAGGGCCGGGTGCTGGCGCTCGATGCCAAGGTCGCGATCGACGACAACGAGCTCGACCGCCGGCCCGACCTGGCCCAGCTGCGCGACGAGACCGCCGAGGAGCCGAGCGAGGTGCAGGCCCGCCGCGCGAACCTGACTTTCATCAAGCTGAATGGCAACGTCGGCTGCTGCGTCAACGGCGCCGGCCTCGCGATGGCCACGATGGACCTGGTGAAGTACTATGGCGGCGATCCCGCCAACTTCCTGGACATCGGCGGCAGCAGCAATCCCGAGAAGGTCGTCAACGCCCTCCGCATCATCACCAGTGATCCCAACGTCAAGGCCATCCTCTTCAACATCTTCGGCGGGATCACCCGGACCGACGACGTGGCCAACGGCATCGTCACGGCGACGAAGCAGTTCAAGGTCAACGTGCCGATCGTGATCCGGCTGACCGGGACCAACGAGGCGGAGGCGTTCAAGATCCTCCAGGCCGCGGGCATGCAGGCGCTGAGCGACATGGACGAGGCCGTCCAGAAGGTCGTCGCGCTGGTGAAGGAGGCCGCATGAGCATCTTCGCCAACCGGACGACCCGCCTCCTGGTGCAGGGGATCACCGGACGGGACGGCTCGTTCCATGCGAAGCAGATGCTGGAGTACGGCACCCAGGTCGTGGCGGGGGTCACGCCGGGGAAGGGTGGCCAGACCTTCGAGGGAAAGGTCCCGGTCTTCAACACCGTCGCGGATGCGGTGGCGGCCACGGGTGCCGACGCCTCGGTGATCTACGTGCCGCCCGCCGGCGCCGCCGGCGCGATCTTCGAGGCCGCCGATGCGGGACTCAAGCTGATCGTCTGCATCACCGAGGGGGTGCCGGTGATGGACATGACCCGGGTGCTGCCCTATGTCCGCGAACGCGGCGCGCGGCTCATCGGGCCCAACTGCCCGGGCCTCATTACGCCGGGGCAGACCAAGATCGGCATCATCCCGGGGAACATCTGCCTGCCCGGCCGGGTCGGGCTCGTCTCCCGGAGCGGCACGCTCACCTACGAGGTGGTAAACCACCTGACACGCAACGGGATCGGCCAGAGCACCTGCGTCGGCATCGGCGGCGACCCGCTCAACGGCACCTCGTTCATCGACTGCCTCCGCGCCTTCCAGGACGATCCCGAGACCGAGGCGATCGTCATGATGGGAGAGATCGGGGGCACCGACGAGCAGAACGCCGCCGCGTTCGTGAAGGAGTATGTGCGGAAGCCGGTCGTCGGCTTCATCGCCGGCCAGACGGCGCCTCCGGGACGCCGGATGGGACACGCCGGCGCGATCATCTCGGGCTCCTCGGGCACGGCGGCGGAGAAGATCGCCGCGTTCGAGGCAGCCAAGATCGCGGTCATGAAGCGGCCGGTCGACGTGGTCGCGTTGCTGAAGGGCAAGCTCAGGTAGACCGTTCCGAGAGCCGGGTTCCGGGTTCCGAGTGGTTCGGTGCTCGGCAACCCGGACCCCGGACCCCGGAACCCGGAACTTCTACAAGGACCCCAAGGTGGCCAAGATCCTCACCCTCGGTA
>DASZPT010000188.1:0-2413 GCA_035549935.1 Gemmatimonadales bacterium | reverse complement strand
CCCGCCTCCCTACACCTCCGTCCCCGCCTCGCCGTCCATCCGCTTCACCCCGTGGTTCATCGCCCAGACGACGCCGCCCAACTCGCGCACCAGCCGCCGGGGGCTCCGGGGGAGCTGTTCCTTGAGCGCCAGGGTGACCTCACGGTAGTACCAGAGCGTCTTCTCCCTCGGCACCGAGAAGCGGCTCCAGACCTCCTCGCCGACCAGGCGCATGTCGTTGAGGATGCTGCGGGCGTTGTAGAGCTTGTCGGCGGTGGCGACCCGGAGCACATCCGGGTCGGCCTCGCGCCGCAGATGGTCGATGAACTTCTTCTTGCGTGCCTCCCAGCTTCCCTTCTTCCCGCCGGCCGGGTCGGTGTCGGTGCAGCCCAGTACGATGCGGTGCACCCGGGGACCGAAGCGTTCGAGAATCTCCCGTTCGGTCTTCCCCTCGCGGGGGTGATCCTCGACGGCGTCGTGGAGCAGCGCGCCGATCCCCTCCTCCTCGTCGCCGCCGTCCTCGAGGACGATGCTGGCCACGCCGAGGAGGTGGGCCATGAAGGGAATCCCGCTTCCCTTCCGCCGCTGCCGGCCGTGGAGTTCCCCGGCGTAGAGCAGGGCCTCGGTGAACTTGGGGCTGAGGGAGAGGGTGGGGTCGGGCACTAGACGTTCCGTGTTCCGCGTTCCGCGTTCCGTGTGGCGTCAAGCCGGCTCTGCCGAGCGTGACACCCGTGATTTCTCTCGCCGGCCAGTACGAGGAACGGGGAACGCGGAACGCGGAACGCCCTCAAAAGAGCTTCACCTGCACCTGGATCTTCCCCGGGTGCTTCGCCAGCTCGTCGATGAGCGCCTTGAGCGACTGGGAGGTGGCCCGGGCATCGTAGTAGAGGCCGCTGTCGTTGACGAACTTCCCCATCGTCCCCTGGCCGCTGTTGATCTTCTGCAGCAGCGTGTCGAGCCGGGCGCCGGTCGCGGTGAGCTGCACCGACATGGTCGAGAGGTTGCGGGCGAGGGTGTCGGCCCGCTCGATGGCATTGCCCACCGGGATGGTGGCGACGGTGCTGTCGAGCCGCTCACTCAGGTGCCGCAGCGCCACCAGGGTGCGCTGGGCCTCCACCGTGGTCTGGGGGATGTGCTGGTTCATCGTGGTGAGGACCTGCTGGAGCGCCTGCAGGGTCTTCTGCAGGTTGTCCGCGGTCTTCTGGTTGGCGATGGCCTGGACCCCGATGAGCACCGAGTCGGCCCGATCGGCGAGGCCGGCGCCCTTGGCGAAGAGATCGGTCCCCGTCACCCCCCGGATCGGCTGGCCGGCGGGGAGCGGCGGCGCTCCCGGGCTCCCCGGCTTGAGCGAGAGGGTGGCCCCGCTCGCGAAGACGCTGCTCACCACCTCGGCGGTGGCGTCGGTCTTGAGCTCCAGGTCCGGCGGGAGGGTGATGCGCACCAGGAGCCTTCCCGGCCCCTTGAAGGTGACATCGCGGACCTTCCCGACCGCGTACCCCGACACCCGCACCTCGTTGTCGGGCTGCAGCGAGCCGATGTCGCTGAACTCGACGACCTCGGTCCGCGCCGGGGACCGGAAGCTCGCCCCCTTGAGCCAGAGGGTGCCGGCCCAGAAGAGCCCGATCCCCACCAGCACCATCGTGCCGACCGTGACTTCCTTCTGGTAGTGCAAGTCCATGGTTCAGGCGGCGAAGTTGAGGTTGCCGAAGTCGCGCTCGAGGAACTCGCGCACCTCGGGAATCGTGGAGGCCATGAACTCCTTGGGGGTGCCCTGCTGCACGATCTTGCCGCCGGTGAGGAGCGCCAGCCGGTCGGCCACGCGGAACGCGCCCCGCACGTCGTGCGTCACCATCACGCTGGTGACACCCAGCTCGGTGGCGAGGCTCTTCACCAGGTCGTCGATGATGTCCGAGTTCACCGGGTCGAGGCCCGAAGTGGGCTCGTCGTAGAGGAGATACTTGGGCGTCCCCGCGATCGCCCGCGAGATCCCCACCCGCTTCCGCATGCCGCCCGAGAGCTGGGCGGGGTATTTCTGCGCGGTCTCGGGGGTCAGGTTGACCAGCTTGAGGCAGCGGGCGACCCGCTCCCGGCAGTAGTCCATGTCGCGGAACTGGTCCTCGTTGGTGATGCCGAGGCGCACGTTCTCGAAGACATTCATCGAGTCGAAGAGGGCGCCGTTCTGGAACACATACCCGATGGTCGAGCGCAGGTGGCGGAGCGCCTCGCGCTTGAGGTGGGCCACATCCTGCCCGTCCACGATCACGCTCCCCGCATCCTGCCGGATGAGACCCACGATGTGCTTGAGCAGCACGCTCTTGCCGCAGCCCGAGGGGCCCAGCAGGGCCACGGTCTCGCCGTCCTGGACGGTGAAATCCACCCCGTCGAGGACGACCTGCTGGCCGAAGCGCTTCTTCACCCCGTGCAGTTCGATCAC
>DASZPT010000187.1:0-4111 GCA_035549935.1 Gemmatimonadales bacterium | reverse complement strand
CGGTGGCGGGCGTCGACCTCTCGCCCTCCAATCCCTCGGTGACCGCGGGGCAGACCGTCCGCCTCACGGCCCAGCCGCAGGACGCACAGGGGAAGTCGCTCGACCGGGACGTGATCTGGAGCTCGAGCGACGAACAGGTGGCCCGGGTGGGCCTCGATGGCACGGTCACCGCGATCGGGAAGGGCAGTGCCACGATCACCGCGACATCGGAAGGGAAGAGCGCGTCCACCAGGGTGACGGTGGTCGAGGCCACGGTGCCGGTGGCCGCGGTGACGCTCGGTCCTGCCGCGAAGACCATCAAGGTCGGGGAAACCACCTCCTGGACCGCGTCCGCGCGTGATGGCCGTGGCCGCGAGCTCACCGATCGCACGGTGAGCTGGACGTCGAGCGCGCCCCAGGTCGCGACCGTTTCCGGTGACGGCGTGATCACTGCGGTCGCGCCGGGCAACGCCGAGATCCGGGTGACGGCGGAAGGGAAATCGGCTTCGGCGTCGATCAGGGTCGAGGCTGCCCCCGCGCCGCCGCCCCCGCCCCCCGTCGCCGGCAACGCCGGGGGTAATCCACCGCCCGCGAGCGGCGGCAATGCCGGCCCTGTCGGTGGGAGCACCGCCGCGCTTGTGCCCCGGAAGTCGGTGGTGGGCGGATCGACCTTCAGCTGTGGCGTCAACGCGAGCGGCGCCGTCTGCTGGGGCGCCGGGTACGACGGGCTCGCCCCCATCGCGGGGACGGCCGGCCTCACCGGGCTCAACCTCGGTACCGCGCATGCCTGCGGGCTGGTGAGCGGCGGCCGCGCGGTCTGCTGGGGCGACAACCGCTTCGGCCAGCTCGGCGACGGCAGCAGCGCCACCTCCTCGAGCACACCCGTGAACCCGGCCGGCGACCTGAGCTTCTCGGAACTCGCGGTCGGCGCGGCGCATACCTGCGGGCTCGCCGGTGGCAAGGCCTACTGCTGGGGTCGCAACAAGGACGGGCAGGTCGGTGACGGCAGCACGACCGATCGCCGGAGGCCGGTGGCGGTGAAAGGCGGCAAGACCTTCGTGTCACTCGCCGCCGGCGCGAAGCACACTTGCGGGATCACCGCGTCGGGACAGGCCTGGTGCTGGGGCGAGGGCTTCTCCGGCCAGCTCGGCTACGGTCCGCAGGAATCACAGACAGAGCCGATCGATGTCTCGGGGAGCGCGAAGTTCACCCGCATCACCGCCGGGGGGCAGCACACCTGCGCCCTCACCTCCGCCGGCAAGGCCTGGTGCTGGGGCGCCAACCCGGCGGGCCAGCTGGGTGACGGCTCGAAGAGCGACCGCTCCCAGCCGGTGGCGGTGGACAGCAAGGTGGCCTTCGAGGAGATCAGCGCAGGCGAGAGCCACACCTGCGCCCTCACGTCGTCGGGTGAGGCCTGGTGCTGGGGGGAGAACAGGTCGGGGCAGCTGGGCGACGGTACGAAGACCAATCGCGATCGCCCGGTGGCGGTGGTCGGTGGCCAGACCTGGAGTGCCATTACCGCGGGTGACGGCCTCACCTGCGGCATGAGCAGGAGCCAGGGTCCCATGTGCTGGGGCCGCGACGAGAAGGGCCAGCTGGGCGACGCCGGGACCGTGGCGCAGACGAGCCCGGTGGGCGTGAAGCCGTAGCGGGTAGGCGGGTAGTGAAACGACGAAGGGTGAGCTCCGAGAGGATCTCACCCTTCACCGTTCTCACTCCCCGCCTTCCCGCCTTCCCGCCTCCCCGCTCAGTGCCCCAGCGAAATCGGCACGCCCAGGCTGGCCAGCAGGTCCGACTGGAACTTCGACTTGTCCCCGCCGCCGTTGAAGGAGTAGAGGTACGACTCCAGGGTGAAGTTCACCCGGAAGCGCGGCGTCACGTTGGCCCGGAAGCCGAAGCCGACCACCCCGCCGAAGTCGGTGATGTCGCTCTTCTTCACGCCATCCCATGCGTCGCCGCCGCGGGTGATGATCGCCGGCCCGGCGAGGAGGAAGAGGTTGCTCCGCCGCGGCGAGACCACCGCCCGGAGGCTGCCGAAGATCATGTTGCCCTTCTGCGAGATGCCGCCGTCGGTCCCCGCGGCCACGCCGTTCTTCTCGGTGATGCTGGCGCCGCTGAGCGAGTAGGTGAACTCCCCCTCGAGCGAGAGCCGCCCGCCGATCGGCACCGTCACCCGGCCGCCCAGCGCGAAGGCGTTGTCCTGATCGACGGTGAACTTGTTCCCCGAGAAGGGACCCGCGCTCCCCTCGGCCAGGTGGGTCAGCCCGTAGTAGCTCGCCACGAACGGGGTGATCTCGGCGCGCTGCTGCGCCGTGACCGCCGCCGGCACCAACGCCATCATGCCCAGCGCGAGGACACACTTCGTCACAGACCGCGAACCTGACACACGACCTCCCGGCTTGGATGGGTGATGGGCGGCACCGAGCTGCGGCCGGGCCGCCGGACGGCCTAGAATGGGCAAGCGGGGGACCGGTGTCAACCGGGGCGTTCCCGCTCCGGCTTCCCGCCTCCCGCCTATCTTCACTGCGTGCATCTCTATATCCACGTCCCCTTCTGCGCGCGCCGCTGCAGCTACTGCGACTTCGCCATCGCGGTGCGGCGCGAGGTGCCCTCCGCCGCCTATGCGGATGCCTTGCGCCGGGAATGGGACGAGTGGCGCGACAGCCCCGAATGGTCGGGGTTCGCGGCGCTGGCCACGCTCTATCTGGGCGGGGGAACACCGTCCCGCCTCGATCCGGACGTCCTCGCGCGGCTCCTCGCGCGCATCACCGGCGACCGTCCCCTCGCCGCCGGGGCGGAGGTCACCCTCGAGGCCAACCCCGAGGATGTGACGCCTGATCGCGCGCGCACCTGGCATGGGGCGGGCATCAACCGGGTCTCGCTCGGTGTCCAGTCGTTCGACCCGGGCGTCCTGGCCTGGATGCATCGTACCCACACCGCGGACCAGCCGGCGCGCGCGGTGGAGGTGCTCCGGCGCGCGGGAATCGAGCGGATCTCCCTCGATCTCATCTATGCGTTGCCGCCGGAAGTGCCGCGCGACTGGGACCGCGATCTGGCGCAGGCGCTGGCCCTGGCCCCGGTCCACCTCTCCCTGTACGGGCTCACCGTCGAACAGCACACCCCGCTCGGCCGCTGGGTCCATCGCGACGAGGTGCATCCCGTCGCCGACGACGCCTACGCCGCCGACTTCCTGGCGGCGCACGAGCGGCTCACCGCCGCCGGGTTCCGGCACTACGAGGTATCCAACTACGCGCAACCCGGGCACGAAGCGGTTCACAACTCCGCCTACTGGACCCGATCCCCCTATCTCGGCCTGGGTCCCTCGGCCCACAGCGGCCTCCGCGACCGGCGCTGGTGGAACGTCCGCGAGTACTCCGGCTGGGTCGAGGCGATCGGGCAGGGTGTGTCGACCATCGCGGGGGAGGAGACGCTGGACCGGGAGGCGTTGGAGCTGGAACGACTCTATCTCGGCCTGCGGACCGACACCGGCCTCTCCGCCTCCCTCGTGCCGGAAGCGCCGAGAGTCACCTGGGTACGCGAGGGTTGGGCCACCATTCAGGCCGGTCAGCTGCGACTGACGCCGGAAGGATGGCTGCGGCTCGACGCGCTCGTGGCGCAGGCGGCCGGGGCGCGCGGGTAGGGGAGGAATGCGCGTGCGACAGGCGCGGGGTGGCTCCAGGCGGCCTCAGGTCCGCGGTGGCCCTATCGAGGGCCGTCCCCGGCGCGGCGGCAGCGCCAGTGGTGCGGGCAGTGCGGCTAATGCGGCTAGTGCGGGCAGCGCGGGTCGGGCGCGGGGTGGCTCCAAGCGGCGTCAGGTCCGCGGTGGCCCGATTGAGGGCCGTCCCCGGCGCAGCGGCACTGTGGGTAGTGCGGGTAGTGCGGGTAGTGCGGGTGGCGCGGGTGGGGCGCGGGGTGGCTCCAAGCGGCGTCAGGTTCGCGGTAGCCCGATTGAGGGCCGTCCCGGCGGCGACAGCGCTGGTGGTGCGGGCAATGCGGCTAGTGCCGGTAGCGCGGGTAGGGCGCGGGTTGGCTCCAGGCGGCGTCAGGTTCTGAGGGCTGTCCCCGACGCGGCGACAGCGCCGGTGGTCCGGGCAGTGCGGGTAGCGGGGGGGGGGGGGGGGGGGGGGGGGGG
>DASZPT010000186.1:0-35114 GCA_035549935.1 Gemmatimonadales bacterium | reverse complement strand
CCTCGCTCCTCACTGCCTATCGCGGCACGACGATCACGCCGTCCCCGGCGATGAGCGGCAGCCGGCACGCCGCGTTGTTGCCGATGTCACAGGCCCGGCGATAAAGCGCCCTGGCGCGGTCGGTGTCGCGCGAGACCCCGCGTCCTTCCTCGTACATGCTCCCGAGCCGCACGCAGGCGTTGGCGTCGTTGGCTTCGCACCCGCGCAGGTAGACCTGGGCCGCGCGGGCCGGGTTGCTCGAAACGCCCTGGCCCAGCTCATACATCTGTCCCAGGCGCAGGCAACTCGGCTGGTCCACGCCGTCGCACCCCCGGGTGTAGTACTGGGCCGCGGTGCCGCCGTTGGGGATGACCCCGGTGCCCTGTTCGTAGGCGATACCCAGGCGGCGACAGGCCTCCGGGTCGCCCAGGTCGCAGCCGCGGCGGTAGAGGCCGAGGGCCCGGGTGACGTCACTCGTGATGGGGAAGCCACGCTCGAGCCAGGTGGCGAGGGTGGTGCAGCCCGGGGCGTACTCGTAGTCGCACGACACCTGGTAGAGCTGGGCGGCGCGGCTCGGGTTGGCGGTACTGTACGGGCCGGGCGTGATGCCGCGGGCCACGAGCCGCGCGAGATTGGCGCACGCGATCCCTTCCTTCGCATCGCAGGCGCGGGTGTAATACCCCGCGGCCCGCTCGAACTCGGCGCGCTGCTCGAGCTGAGCCCCCGCGTCCCGGCAGGCGCCGGTGTCCCCCTTGTCACAGGCCGCGATCCGCTCGTCGAGAATCTGTGCCTGGGCCCGGGCGGTCCAGGCGCCCATGAGCACGAGCGCCGCAATCCACCCTCGATGTCGTCCCGTCATCGCTCCCGCCTTCTCATTCGTCCCGCTCTTCCTGCTTCTTGAGCCGGATCGCCGTTCCCGGCGCCAGCACGTCGAACCCGTACTTCTTCCGGGCCCGGTCGATCGCCGAGGTCAGCTCCCGCATCCGGGTCCGCTGCTCGGGCTCGAACAGGTCGGCCGGCGCCGCCTGCTGCAGGTTGGTGGCCGCCACGCCGATGAGCCGGACGCCCTGCCTCCGCCGTTCCACCTCCGCGAAGGCGGGCCGGAAGAGCTGCCGCGCCGGGGCGAGGAGCTCGGCGTCGAGGTCGGTCGCCTCCCGTAACGTGACGCGCCGCGTCACGGTGTGGAAGTCGCCGTGCCGGAGCTTGAGCACCACGGTCCGTGCCACCAGCCCCTCCTCGCGGAGCTGCGCCGCGATGAGCCCGATGAACCGCACCAGCAGGCCGTCGAGGTACTGCGGGTCGGTGGTGTCGCGGCCGAGGGTGGTTTCCCGGCTGACCGAGCGGGCCAGCCGCTCGGCGTGCAGCGCGGTCGAGCCATGGCCGTGGGCCCGCCACTTGAGCTCGCGGGCGTAGTCGCCCACCAGCCGGACCAGGTCCCCCTCGTGCATCCGCTGCACCTGGACGACCTCGGTGAGGCCCACCTGCCGCAGCTTCTCCGCGGTCTTGGGGCCGATGCCCGGCAGCGCCCGGAGCTCGAGCCCCGCCACGAACCCCTCCTCCCACCCGGCCCGGACCTCGCAGATGCCGCGCGGCTTGGCGTAGTCGGAGGCGAGCTTGGCGATCATCCGGTTGGGACCGATGCCGATGCTCGAGTCGAGGCCGGTCGTCCGGCTCACCTCTTCCCGGAGACGCTCGGCCACCGGGAGGAGCGACACCGGGTAGAGCCGCTCGGTGCCGGAGAAATCGAGATAGGCCTCGTCCAGCGAGGCCATGACCGCGACCGGGGCATGCCGCGACAGGATGGCCCGGACCTCGCGCGAGGCATCCCGGTAGTGGGCGAACTCCCCCTTGAAGAAGGTCGCCCCGGGGCAGAGCCGCGCCGCCTGGGCGATCGGCATGCCGGAGCGCACCCCGAACTTCCGGGCCCCGTAGGAGGCCGACTGCACCACCCCGCGTGACTCCCGCCGGCCCCCCACGACCAGGAGCTCGATGTCGCGGAGCTCCGGATGGTGGCGGCGGCAGACCTCGACGAAGAAGGCATCGAGGTCGACGTGGAGGATGCGGGGGGGCACTGAAGGCCGGAGGCAGGAGGCCGGAGTTGGGGTCAGGGAGACCGATGATCCGCAATCTAAGGGGCGTGATCGACCCATGCGCGGACCATCGCGCTCCGGCCGCCTGCCTCCGGCCTCCGGCGCATCTCGACTCCCGACTCGTGCCTTACTACCCTTATCCCCGTCCCACACACCGAGTCCCTGTCATGACGCCCAGCAAGGCCCTGCAGAAGGCCATGAACGACCAGATCCGCAAGGAATTCGAGTCGGCATACATCTATCTCTCCATGGCGGCGTGGATGGAAGACCAGAACCTGCCGGGTTTCGCGGCATGGCTCCGGATCCAGGCCCGCGAGGAGAGCATCCACGCGATGAAGATCTTCGACCACCTGATCGACCGGAGCTGCCGGGTGAAGCTCCAGCCGCTCGCCGGCCCCACCACCGAGTTCAAGACACCGCTCGAAGTGTTCGAGCAGGTCAAGAAGCACGAGCAGAGCGTCACCAAGAGCATCGACGACCTCTACGGCCTGGCCCAGAACGATCGCGACTTCGCGAGCCAGGTCTTCCTCGAATGGTTCATCACCGAGCAGGTCGAGGAGGAAAAGAGCTCGACCCAGGTGCTGGAGAGTGTCCGCCGCGTCGGCACCGACCAGGCCGCCCTCGTCATGCTGGACCGGGAACTGGGCCAGCGGGCCGGCGCCGGCAAGGGATCGGACGCGTCGTGAACCTCGCCTTCCTCGGGCTCGGGGCGATCGGGCGGCCCATGGCCGTCCACCTCGCCCGGGCCCACCGCCTGACCGTCTGGAACCGCACCGCGCGCACCGCCGAGGAGTTCGCGCGCGAACACGGCTGCCGGGCCGCCGCCACCCCGGCCGATGCGGTCCGTGGCGCCGAGGTGGTGCTCACCTGCCTCCCCACCTCGAAGGAGGTGGACGCGGTGCTCCTCGGTCCCGACGGGGCGTCCGCCGCGCTCACCGCCGGGATGCTGGTGCTCGACTGCACCTCGGGCGATTCCGCGTCGGCCCAACGGATCGCGGCCGAGCTGGCGAAGCGGCAGATCGCCTTCGCCGATTGCCCGGTGAGCGGCGGCACCAACGGGGCGGTCGCCGGCACCCTGACCGTGATGGTCGGGGCCGATCCCGCCACCTTCGAGCGCGCGCGGCCCCTCCTGGCCCACTTCGGCAAGCGGATCGAGCACCTCGGCCCGGTGGGCGCCGGCAGCGCGATGAAGGCGATCAACAACGCGCTCCTCGCCGTCAACATCCTGGCCTTCGGCGAGGGCTTCTCGGCGCTGGTCAAGGCCGGTGTGCCGGCCCGGAAGGCGCTCGAGGTGCTCAACGCGTCGTCGGGCCGCTCGTTTGTCAGCGAGGGGCTGGTGCCGGATCGCGTCATGACCGGGGCCTGGCCCAACACCTTCCGGCTGGCGCTCCTCGACAAGGACGTGGGGATCGCGGTGCAGTTTGTGGAGAGCCAGGAGGTCGAGTCACCCCTCCTGCATCTCGTCTCGGAACGGCTGCACCAGGCCCGGCAGGCCCTCGGCGAGGGCGCCGACTACCTCGAAGCCATCCGGCTGGCGGAGCAGCGCGCCGGCGTCGAGATCCGGAACTGATGTCCGACTGGGCCCAGACCACCCGACTCGCCGTCAAGGTGATCCTGGCGGAGGGATACGCGATTCAGGGCGAGGTCCATCTCCAGCCGCTGGTCGCGTGGCGGGATGGCCCCGAGACGCCGCTCGAGATGCTCAACCGCCCCGACGCCTTCTTCGTGATGAACCTCCCGACGGCCGAGGTGGTCTTCGTCTGCAAGACGCAGGTGGCGGCGATGCTGTACCGCAACGACCTCCACGCGGAGCCGGAGCGGGAGACCGTCGCCCGCCACATTCCCCTCGAGGTCATGATGTCCGGCGGCGCCGAGTACCGCGGCGAGGCGGTCACCGAGCTTCCCCCCGACCATTCCCGCGCGCTGGATTTCCTCAATGGGCCGGGCGCATTCTTCGAACTTCACACCGGTGACGGGACCTACTGCCTCAACCGCAGCTGGGTCCGCGCCGTTCGACCCCTGGGCTAGAGCCGTGGCGCGAATCGACCGATTTCTTCAGGCGATGGTGGACAACAAGGCCCAGGGGCTGGTGCTCGCCCCCGGGCGCCCGGTGAGCCTGCTCTTCGACGGCGGCCCGCGCGCCGTGACCAAGGAGCCGGTCGCGGGCCCGCAGATCCTGGCGCTGGTGCGCGAGATCATGCCCGCGGCGGAGCAGGCCCGGCTCACCGGCGGGGTCGCGACCACGTTCGTGTACGCCTCGCCGAGCGGCGCCGTCGGGGTCGAGGTGATTCCCGAGAACGACGGGACCCGGGTGGTGGTCCGCCCCGAGGGGGCCGCCCAGCCCGATGCGGCGCCCGCGGTGGCTACGTCGGCGCCCGCGCCCCGCGCGGCGGAACCCGCCGTCCCCCGGGCCCAGGTGGACCTGAGCGGGGCCCGCGCGTTCATCGAGTCGCTCCTGCGGAAGACGGTCGAGATTCGCGGCTCCGACCTCCACTTGCGGACCGGCGAGCAGCCCATCATCCGGAAGGATGGCGAGCTGGTCCGCCAGGAAGGCCAGGTCCTCGACGCCGAGACGGTGGACAACATGCTCGTCAGCATCATGTCCACGCCGGACCAGACCCTCTTCCGCGAGACCGGTGACGCCGACTGGGCCTATGAGGTGCCCGAGGTCGCCCGCTTCCGCTGCAACGCCGCCCAGGAGCGCCGGGGCCCGATGGGGGTCATGCGGGTCATCCCCTCCAAGATCCTCACCGCCGATGAGCTGGGCCTCTCGCCGGAGATCCAGCGGCTCTGCTACCTGACCAAGGGTCTGGTCCTCGTGACCGGACCCACCGGCTCGGGGAAGTCCACCACCCTGGCCGCGATGATCGACCTGATCAACCGGACCCGGACCGATCACATCCTCACCATCGAGGATCCGATCGAGTTCGTGCACCCGCCGCGGAAGTGCGTCGTGACCCAGCGCCAGGTCGGCCAGCACAGCCGCTCCTTCAAGTCGGCGCTGCGCGCCGCGCTCCGTGAGGACCCCGACATCATCATGGTGGGGGAGATGCGCGACCTGGAGACCGTTTCCATCGCCATCGAGACGGCCGAGACCGGGCACCTCGTCTTCGGGACCCTGCACACCACCACCGCCGCCTCGACCATCGACCGGATCATCGACCAGTTCCCGGTCGACCGGCAGTCGCAGGTCCGGGTGATGCTGGCGGAGTCGCTCAAGGGGGTGATCGCCCAGGTGCTCTGCCGCAGGATCAGCGGGGGGCGGGTGGCGGCGAAGGAGGTCCTGCTGTCGATCCCGGCGGTGTCGAACCTCATCCGGGAAGGGAAGACCTTCCAGATCCCGTCGATCATGCAGACCAACCGGAAGACGGGGATGGTGATGTTGAACGACGCGCTGCTGGAGCTGGTGGAGCAGAAGATCGTCGACTCGAAGGAGGCCTACATGCGCTCGGCCGAGAAGTCGACCTTCGCCGCCGCCCTCAAGGCCAAGCGGTTCGATACCTCGTTTCTTGGCGAAGCCTGAACACACAGGCTTGAGCGGAACGGCCTTGTTAGCCTAGATTACTCCGTGGCACGCACCCCCGGCGCTGCCACATGATCGGTGGATGACCCCCTCCGATCCCGGAGTGTCAATGGCCGGTCCGCCAGCGGCGACCACGACAGCTGATCCCCGTACGGTCCTCACCGCCCCGCTCGTCACCGACACCGACGAACTGGGATCGCTGCTCGATCTCTCCCTGTCCGCCACCGCCGCCACCGGCGCGGCGTTCCTGATCCTCACCGAAGACCAATTGCGGGTCCTGCAGGCGCGGGGCGCCAACGCCCCGGCCCTGGACGCGGTCGTGCCCCTCGAGGGCACCGTGGCCGGGGAGGCCTGGTACCGCGGGCGGCTGGTGACGGGGCCCGAGTCGCCGCCGCGGGGCCGGCAGACCGCCCTCTGGCAGGATGACCGCACCGTCGATGTCATGGCGGCGCCGGTGGTGGTGGACGGCCGCTCCGTGGCCGTCCTGGTGCTCTACCACCGGCACCTCGGCCACTTCCGGCGGGGGGATGCCGTCGGGCTCACGCGGATCGCCGGGATCGCCTCCCGCCTGTGGAGCGGCGCCTCGCCCCCGCCCGCGGTCGAGGCGCGCACCATGCTCGAAGTGCGGGCGAGTGCGCGCCTCGCGCTCATCGCGGCGGGCCGCCTCGAGGAATCGGACCGCTGGGCCGAGGTCGCGCGCACCGCCGCGACCATGCTCGAGGCGAAGGCCGCCCGGGTCTCGATCATCGACGGGAATGACCTGACCTGCGTCGCCGGGACGGGGCGCTTCCATCCCGACATTGGCCGGCGCCGCGCTCGGGATTTCGGGTTCGAGGGCGTCGCCCTCGACTCGGTGGAGGGGGTCCTCGCGCCGGAGTGGAGCCCGGAGGCGGGACCGGCCTCCTCGTCCGGCTGGATCCGCTCCCTGGTCTCGGTCCCCCTCCGCCGGATGGAGCAGGTCATCGGGGTGGTGACGGTCGCCGACGAGGCCCCGGGCCGCTTCAACGAGGAAGACCGCTCGGCGCTCCTGCGCTTCGCGATCCATGCCACCGCCGCCCTCAGCGAGGCCAACCTCGCCGCGGCGGTGGAGGCCCACGTCGCCGAGAGCCAGCTCGCCACGCAGGTTGCGTCCGCCCTGGCGGCTGCCGAGGACACCCCGGCACTCCGTCGCGCGGTCGTGGCGGAGCTCACCCGGGCCCTCGCCGCCGATGGCGCGAGGCTGAGCGAGATCGTGCAGCGGCATCTCGCCGTCACCGCGGTCGAAGGTGATCTCCCGGTCCTCAACCGGCCGCCGCAACCGGGCGCGCGGCTCCTCTGCGGGCACGATCTCGACCGCGAGGCGACCCACCGCTGCGTCCTCCCCGGTGGCGAGGGGTACCTGGTCGCCTCCCGGCTGGGCCAGGTGACCGACCACCCCGGGTGCCTCCAGGTCGTGCGCACTGCTGCGCCGTTCGATGTGCACCAGGAGAGCCTGCTCCGCCGGCTCACCGAGATCGTCGAGCTCGCCCTGCTGTCGCGGCTCGCCCACGTGCGGCTCAGCCAGTACGCCGACCGCATCCGCTCGGTGGCCGAGGTCTCCGCCTCGCTCCACCAGTCGCTCCGCCCCTCCGACGCCATGACCCAGGCGGCCGAGATGCTGCGCCGCGCGCTGGGCGTGCAGACGGTGCGGATCGGCGTGGTCGACGAGGTCTGGCAGGAGCTGGCCTTCCCGGTCTACCGCGACGGCAGCACCGTGCAGGACGGGCTCCGCCGCCCGCTGGCCCGCGGCCTCCTCGAGGAGGCATGGCGGACCGGCCGGACCCAGTTCCTCCCGTCCCACGCGGCGGAGGAGGCGGAGCGCCTCGGGTTCGCGCTCGACCGGCCCGCCCGGTGTGTCGCCGCCGTCCCGCTCCGGACCCGCGGCACCGTCGCCGGCTTCATCGCCATCGAGGACGACCAGCACGACCACGCCTTCGAGCCGGAGGACGTCCGGATCCTCGAGATCGTGGCCCAGCAGCTCGGCGTCACGCTCGAGAACCTGGAGAGCCTCGAGGAGGAGCGCCGCCAGCGGATCACCGCCGAGTGGCTCCGGCAGATGGCGCGTACCGCGACCGACCCGGTGGCGCTCCCCTCGCAGGTCTTCGAGCTCGCCGCCGATGCCGCCTTCCAGGGCATCGGCGGTCTCTCCGCCAGCGTCACCTATCTCCCGGGCGACGGGACCCGGAGCCTCGTCGCCGCACGCGGCCACGAGGCGACCCTGTCGGGCGAGAGCCTGCCGGTCGCCGGCTCGGTCGCCGCGTGGATGCAGGAGGAGCTGGGCGCCGTCTTCATCAGCGCCCGGCTCGACCGCGACCCGCGGATCAGCCCCGATCCCTTCCGGCCCAACGCCGCCATCGCCCTCGCCGCCGTCCCGATCTGGTCGGACAACCGCATCGTGGCGGTGCTCGAGCTGGTCCGCCCGCCGGGCGTCTCGTTCGCGGTCGCGGAGGTGGAACGGCTGGCCCAGATCGCCGATCACGCGGGGGCCGGCTACCAGACCGCCAAGGCGGGCGCCGCGCTCCGCGAGTCGGAGGAGCGCTATCGCCGGCTCTTCTCCGCCGCCACCGACGCGATCGTGACCCTCGACCGCCAGGGCACCGTCACCTCGTTCAACGAGGCGGCGGAGGCGCTCTGGAACGTGTCGGCCGCGCGGGTCGTGGGTGTGCGCTGGGACCGGGCCCTCGCCTTCGAGGCACCCCTCATGGTGGCCGAGCAGATCGCGCGGGCGATGGCGGGCGAGTCCTGCGCCTTCGAGGCGTGGATCCGCCGGCAGGATTCGGAGCGGCTGGTGGTCGCGGTGAGCTTCTCCCCGCTGGTCGAGGGCGGGCACACCACCGCGGTGCTGGGCATCGTGCGCGACGTGAGCGAGCAGCGCCGGGTGCAGTCCCAGCTGCTCCAGGCGGAGAAGATGTCCGCCATCGGCCAGCTGGTGGGCGGTATGGCCCACGAGATCAACAACCCGCTGGCCAGCATCCTGGTGAACATGGAGCTGCTGCTCAGCGAGGCGAAAGACCCCAGCCAGCTCGAGACCCTCACCGCCATCAAGACCGAAACCGACCGCGCCGCCCAGATCGTCCGCAACCTGCTCACCTACGTGCGGGGCCAGGGGTCGGCCCGGACCGTCGTCGATCTCCGGGACGCGGTCCGCGGGGCGGTGGCGCTCCGCCGCAACCAGCTCCTCAGCAGCCAGATCCAGGTCGAGGTGCAGCTGCCGGCGGAGCCGGTCACCGTGAAGGGCAACAAGGTCAACCTGCAGCAGGTCCTGATGAACCTGCTGATGAACGCCGAGCAGGCGATCCGCTCGCACCGCGGCAAGGGCTCGGTCTGGATTCGGCTCGCGGCGAGCGAGGGTCTCGGTGTCATCACGGTCGACGACGACGGGCCGGGGATCGCGCCGGAGCTGCTGAGCCGCGTCTTCGATCCCTTCTACACGACCAAGCCCGAAGGGGAGGGCACCGGGCTGGGTCTCTCGGTGAGCGCCGGGATCGTGGCCGACCACCAGGGGCGGATCTCCGCCGCCGAGCGTCCCGGTGGCGGCGCGCGCTTCACCGTGGAACTGCCGCTCTCGGAGGGAGGGTCACGCGTGAGCCCGGACGAACCACCCCGCCCCCTCATCGCCCCGTCGGACGCGACCCAGCGCGGCCGGATCCTGCTGCTCGACGACGAACCCGACATCCGCCGGAGTGTCTCCCGGTACCTCACCAAGACGGGCTGGCAGGTGGATCTCGCCGACTCGGGCGAGGAGGGGCTGCGGCTCCTGGGCCAGGGGGAGTACGCGGTCGTGCTCTGCGACCTCCGCATGCCCGGCATGAGTGGGCACGAGTTCTACCGGCGGCTGCAGGCGCAGGGATCGGCCGCCGTCAAGCGGCTGGTGTTCATGACCGGCGACGTGCTCTCGCCCGAGGCGTCACGGTTCCTGCAGGAGGCGGCCCGCCCGGTCCTGTCGAAGCCCTTCACGCTGAACGACCTGGCGGAGGTGCTGGGACAGGTGGTCAAGTAGTTCCTTGTTCCGGGTTCCGTATTCGAGGTTGCGAGACTCGGAACTCGGAACTCGGAACCCGGAACTATCTTTCCGGCATGGCTCCCCCCATCCTCGTCCTCGTCGCCCCGCAGGACATCGTCAACATCGGCAGCGCCGTCCGCATCGCCAAGAACTTCGGCCTGGCACAGGTGCGGCTCGTGGCCCCCGAGGTCTTCGATGCCTGGCGGATCGAGGGGATCGCCCACAACACCGCCGACCTGATCGAGCGCATCACGATCCACGAGACCCTGGCCGAGGCGGTGGCGGACTGTGTCTGGACCGTGGCGCTCACCGCCCGCGAACGCACCGCCAAGCGCACCGTCTACCGCCCCGGCCCCGCGGCGGCAGAGCTGGTGGAGAAGAGCACGCTGGGACCGGTGGCCTTCGTGGCCGGTCGGGAGGACAAGGGCTTGTCGAACGACGAGCTCGACCAGTGTCACGCTCTCGTCACGATCCCGACCAATCCGGAGTACAAGTCGCTCAACCTCGCCCAGGCCGTGGCCATCATGTGCTACGAGACGATGCTGGCGCGGGGCGGGGAACGCCGCCCGATCAAGCCGCCCCGGAAACCCGCCGAGCCCGCGACCAAGGAGCTGCTCGAACGACTCTTCGGCGACTGGCAGCGCGCCCTCTGGGCCATCGACTTCTTCAAGACGCGCCAGGCCGATCACGTCCTGCGTTCCTGGCGCGAGATCCTCTATCGCGCCGAACTGGATGGCCGGGAGGCATCACTGGTCAGGGCGATGGGGATCGAAGTGGTGCGGTTCCTGGAGCGGAATGGCTTGCCGCTGCCGCCCGAGGCGTCCGGGGTGGGCACCCCGCTCGGTGCCGACGGCGATCCGACGGAAATCGGACCGTCGGACCGCTTGGAATAAGGGGTAAGGTGGCGTTAATTTGTTGCACCTGACACTCCATCCGAGGGAGTTCTCGTGGGGCGATCCGCCGCGTTCTGGGCTACCAACCTGTACCCCAACTCCCGCCAGGAACCCAAGCCATCGGCACCGTACAAGGATCTTCCCGCTCCCTCCGCCGCGCGGTTCCGGCGCCTGCGCGAGGGGCTGCTCAAGCTTCCCGGCGTTACCGAGCACCTCAAGTACATGGGACAGTGGGCCTGGACCTGGGAGTTCGCGGTGGGCCACCGCAAGCTCTGCTGGATCCATGTCATGCAGACCGGCCCCGCGATCACCTTCACCATCGCCGACCAGGAAGAACCCAAGGCCCTGGCCGTGCCTCGGCTCCCGGCGGCCATCGGGGCCGCGATCCGGAGCGCGCAGCGAACCGGGCCGATCCGCTGGTGCGCGCTGGACGTGGGTGACCAGAAGGCGGCCGACGCATTCCTCAGCTTTGTGAGGCGGAAGCTGGCCTGGCTGGTGGCGGAGACCCCCGGGGCCGCGGCGGGTCGCCGGTCGCTGGCGAGTTGACTAATAGCGACTAATTCTATCGGAAATCGTCTGTCGGAGGTTTGGTCTAAGGCGAGTCCGCGAGTATACTTGTCGCCCAACGGTTTGCCGCTCGTGAAACAATTCACAATCCGGGGGTCCTCCCCGAGAACCCCGCGGAGTCGTCCCACCGCGGTCGTGAGAAATCATGCGTAAGCTGGCACTCCTCGGCGTCGGAACGCTCGCGCTGGCCCTGGGCGCCATCGCCGTCATCAAGCGCCCGGCCGGTGCGGTCCAGACGCCGGCCCCTGCCAAGCCGGACTCCCTGGTCGCGTGGGTCCTCAGCAAGGGGGACAGCGCGAACCTCAAGGGCCCCCGCCAGCCGGTCTTCTTCCGGCACGACATCCATGTCGGGGTCTACAAGACTCCCTGCCAGTACTGCCACTACTCGGTGGCCGAGAGCTCGGAGCCGGGCATCCCGAGCATGGCGACCTGCATGGGATGTCACCTCGTGATCGGCGGCTCCGATTCGAGCCACAAGGTCGAGATCAAGAAGCTCCGCGACAGCTGGAACAACAAGCAGCCCATCGAGTGGGTCCGGATCCACAGCGTCGCCCGCCACGTGCACTTCCCGCACATGCGGCACATCAAGGTCCTCGGCCCCAACGCCTGCCAGACCTGCCACGGCGACGTCGCGCGCATGCCGCAGGTCTTCAAGGTCCAGAACGTGAACAACATGGGCTTCTGCATCACGTGCCACCTGCAGCGCAAGGTGAACCGTGACTGCACGGCGTGTCACTACTGAGTAGGCCATTCGCCGAACGGGCAAAGGCTCTGCACATGTCCCACGAGTCGACAACGGACGCGATCAACCGCCGCGGGTTCCTCAAGGTGCTGGGTGTCACCGGCGCCGGGGCAGCCGTGGTGTCGGGCTGCTCCACGAGCAAGGTGGAGAAGCTGATCCCCTACCTGGTCCAGAGCGAGGACCAGGTCCCCGGGATCCCGACCTGGTACGCGAGCACCTGCACCGAGTGTGCGGCGGGCTGCGGCCTCCACGTGAAGACCCGCGAGGGCCGGGCCATCAAGCTCGAGGGGAACCCGCACCACCCGGTGAACGCCGGGCGGCTCTGTTCCCACGGCCAGTCGGCGCTCCAGGGGCTCTACAACCCGGGGCGGGTGAAGGGGCCGATGGCGCGCCAGGCCGACGGGTCCCTCAAGGAGATCACCTGGGACGAGGCGATTGCCCTGCTGGCGGGGAAGCTCCAGGGCGCGGCCGGCAAGGTCGCGGTGATCAGCGGGGCGGGACGGGGCACCTTCTCGGACCTGCTCGCGGCGTGGACCGCGGCCCAGGGCGGCCAGCTGGTGCGCTACCAGCCCTTCGCCTTCGAGGCGATCCGCGCGGCGAGCCAGCAGGTCTTCGGCCTGAGCGAAGTGCCGGCGTACGACTTCGCCGCGGCGAAGTACATCGTCTCCTTCGGCGCCGACTTCCTCGAGAGCTGGGTCTCGCCGGTGGAGCACCAGCGGGGCTTTGCCGAATCGCACGGCTTCAGCAACGGGGAGATGGCGAAGCACGTCTGGTTCGCGCCCCGGATGTCGCTCACCGGCCTCAATGCCGACGAGTGGCACGCGCCCAGGCCGGGGAGCGAGGCGGCCATCGCGCTGGCCATGGCGAACGTCCTGCTCGCCGAGCGGAGCGGCAACCCCGCCGATGCCAACGGGCTCCGGGGCGCGCTCGCGGCCTGGACGCCGGAGAAGGCCCAGGAGGCCACCGGCGTCGGCGCCGAGATCATCCGGCGGGTGGCGCGGGAGTTCGCGAGCGCCCAGCCGAGCCTCGCGGTGGCCGGCGGGGTGGGCAACCAGCACCGGGGCGCGGCCGAGCTGTGCGCCGCGGTCAACCTCCTCAATTACATCGCCGGGAACGTCGGCCGGACGGTGAAGTACGGCGCCGACCTCGATACCGGTGACGGGTACGCGGCGCTGCTCGCCCTCGTCGAGGCGATCGACAAGGGCGGCGCCCAGGTCGTGATCGTCCACGACGCCAACCCGGCCTACAGCCTGCCGAAGGCCGCGGGCTTCGAGGCGAAGTTCAAGAAGGCGCCGTTCAAGGTCTCGACCTCGCTGTACCTCGACGAGACCGCGGCGCTCTGCGACCTCCTCCTCCCCGATCACCATGCGCTCGAGCGCTGGGACGATCTGCGGCCGCGCAAGGGTGTCAACAGCCTGCTGCAGCCGGTGATGGAGCCGGTCTTCAAGACGATGGCCACCGGCGATGTCCTGCTCAAGGTGTCGCAGAAGGCGGGCGGCAGCCTGGCGCCGTTCAACGCCACCAGCTGGGAGGCGCACCTCAAGGCCCAGTGGGCGAAGAACGTCGCCGGGGAGGCGGGGTGGCGCGATGCGCTGGCGAAGGGCGGTCTGTATGGGGAGGCACCGGTCACGCCGGTCAAGCTCGCCGCGGGCGCGGGGCAGGTGAGCTACACCGCCCCGGCCTTCGACGGCGAGGCGGGCGATGCCGGCTTCTGGCTCGCGCCGGCCGCCTCGGTGATGGGCGACGGCCGCTTCACCAACCGGCCGCTCCTCCTCGAGCTCTCCGACCCGGTCACCAAGATCACCTGGCACTCCTGGGTCGAGATGCATCCGGAGACTGCCCAGCGGCTCGACGTGCGCGAAGGCGAGATCGTGGTGCTGACCTCCCCCGCAGGGAGCATCGAGGCGCCGGTCTACATCTACCCCGGCATTCACCCCGATGTCCTCGGGGTTCCGCTGGGCTGGGGGCACACCAGCTACGGGGAGTTCGCCACCGGGCGCGGGGCCAACCCGCTCGATCTGCTGGACGCGAAGCCGGCCGGGAGCTTCCTGGCCTACTTCGGCACCCGGGTGACCGTCGGCAAGACCCGGAAGTTCCACAAGGTCGGCAAGACCGAGGGGAACACCCGCCAGCTCGGCCGCGGCATCGCCGACGCGATGACGCTGGACCAGGCGAAGAAGGGGCTGACGCCCGCCCTCGCGGCGAAGGAAGAGGGCCACGAGGAGCACGAGGTCAATACCGAGCGCGAGGTGGAGGCGATCAAGGGCTTCCGCGAGAGCCAGCTCGAGAAGCGGAAGCACGGCGCCTACGCCGCGGCGGACCTCCCCATGTGGGGGATGACGATCGACCTCTCCCGCTGCACCGGCTGCTCCGCCTGTGTCACCGCCTGCTACGTGGAGAACAACATCCCGCAGGTGGGCTACGACGATATCCTCCGCGGCCGGGAAATGACCTGGATGCGGATCGAGCGCTACTGGGAGGGGGGCGAGCATGGCGAGCCGCTCGAGGCCCGCTTCGTCCCGATGCTCTGCCAGCACTGCGACAACGCGCCCTGCGAGCCGGTCTGCCCGGTCTACGCCGCGTACCACACGCCCGACGGGCTCAACGGGCAGGTGTACAACCGCTGCGTGGGCACGCGCTACTGCGCCAACAACTGCCCCTACAAGGTCCGCTACTTCAACTGGTACGCCTACAACAAGAAGGCCTTCCCGGAGCCGCTCAACCTGGCGCTCAATCCGGATGTCACGGTGCGGGCCCGGGGCGTGATGGAGAAGTGCACCTTCTGCGTCCAGCGGATCCGCGGGGCCCAGCACCAGGCGCGCCTGGAGGACCGGAAGCTCGCCGACGGTGACGTGGTGACCGCCTGCGCCCAGGCCTGTCCCTCCAACGCCATCGTCTTCGGTGACACGCAGGACCCGGCGAGCAGGGTGAGCCAGGTCCGCGAGGATCACCGTGGCTATCACATTCTCGAGGACCTGAACGTGCGCCCGGCCGTTACGTACCTGGCCAAGGTCCTGCACCACTCGGAGGCCTGATCGATGGCGGCCATCGCGCACGATCCCCACACGCCGACCCAGACCCATCACGAGGTCACCCGGGACGTCGTCAACACCCTGGGGACCGCGGGACGGGGGTACTACCTGCTCACCGGGGCGATCGTCGCCCTGTTCCTGGTCGGGCTGGTCACCTTCATCCTGCTCCTCAAGGACGGCCTGGGGCTCGCGGGCTACACCCCGCCGGCCTTCTGGTCGGTGTTCATCACGACCTTCGTCTTCTGGGTCGGCATCGGCCACGCCGGCACGCTGATCTCGGCGATCCTCTTCCTGTTCCGCTCGCCCTGGCGGACCGCGGTGTACCGGGCCACCGAGGCGATGACGGTGTTCGCGGTCATGACCGCGGCGCTCTTCCCGATCATCCACATCGGCCGCCAGTGGTTCTTCTACTGGCTGTTGCCGTATCCCAACGCCCGCTGGCTCTGGCCCAACTTCAAGTCGCCGCTGGTCTGGGACGTTTTCGCGATCAGCACCTACTTCACCGTCTCGGCCACCTTCCTCTGCGTGGGCCTGGTGCCGGACATCGCCGCCGCGCGCGACATGGTGACCGGCTGGCGGCAGAAGGTGTACGGCGTCTTCTCGCTGGGGTGGAAGGGCACCGACAACCAGTGGCGCCACTACAGCCGGGCCTACCTCTACCTGGCCGCGCTCGCGACGCCGCTGGTGCTCTCGGTGCACTCGGTGGTGTCCTGGGACTTCGCCATGTCGATCGTCCCCGGCTGGCACGGGACGATCTTCGCGCCCTACTTCGTCGCCGGCGCGATCTATTCCGGCGTCGGCATGGTGCTCACCCTGATGATCCCGCTCCGCAAGACGCTCAAGCTGGAGCACATGATCACCGAGTACCACTTCGACAACCTGGCCAAGCTCACCCTGCTCACCGGCACCATCCTGTTCTACGCCTACGGGATGGAGTACTTCATCGGCTGGTACAGCGGCAACACCTTCGAGCAGACCAGCTTCTGGCGCCGCGCCTTCGGCCCGCTCTGGTGGGGTGGCTGGACCATGATCATCTGCAACGCCTTCGTGTCGCAGCTGTTCTGGTTCCGGAAGATCCGCACCAACCTCACGGCGCTCTTCGTCATCTCGATCTTCATCAACATCGGGATGTGGTTCGAGCGCTGGGTGATCATCAGCTCGTCGCTTTCCAACGACTTCATTCCCTACGCCTGGGGCAACATGAACCCGACCTGGGCGGACTGGGGGATCCTGGCCGGTTCGTTCGGCTGGTTCGGCATGTGGTTCCTGCTCTTCGCCCGGAGCTTCCCGGTGGTGGCGATCCAGGAGATCAAGGAGCAGATCCCGATGCCGCGGCTCCGCAAGGGAGGTCACTGATGGCGAAGATGGTGCCCGGCGTGCTGGCCGCGTTCCAGCACATCGACGCGGCCTGCGACGCGATCACGGCGCTCCGTGCCCAGGGACGGCAGAACATCACCGTCTACTCGGCCGCGCCGAACCATGAGCTGGAGCACGCCCTCGACATTCACAACAGCCCGGTCCGGCTCTTCACGCTGATCGGCGGCATCACCGGCGTCTGCGCCGGGATCGGGATGACCTTCTGGATGTCGCTCGACTGGCCCCTCCTCGTGGGCGGCAAGCCGATCGCGACCTTCCCGCCCTACGTGGTGTTCATGTTCGAGCTGATGGTCCTGCTCGGGTCGCTCAGCACCGTGGCGGGGGTGATCATCCTCTCGCTCACCAAGCCGACCACCGGCCTGGCCTACGACCCGCGCTTCTCGGACGACCAGATCGGGATCTTCATCCCCTGCGGCGCGTCGGAGGCGCCCACCGTGGAGAAGATGATGCGCGAAGCGGGCTCGGTGGAGGTGCGCCATGCGGCGTAACCGCCTGGGCGCGCTGCTCCCCCTGGTGGCCCTGCTCGGCGCCACCGGCTGCGACGTGTACTACAACACCATCCCGAGCCCCGACGACGCCCTGCACCTGGTGCCGTGGTTCGACGCGATGATCAAGCAGCCGACCGTCTATCCCTACCAGCGGGCCGATGTCCCCCGCTACACCGTGGCCGGCTCGGTGCCGATCACCGGGGGCGAGGCCGACTGGAGCGCCGAGTGGACGGTGCTCAACACCACCACCGCCGACAAGCTGGTCAACCCCATCAAGGACAGGGGCGCCACACCGGTGGGCGATTCCCTCTTCCACACCTATTGCTCGGTCTGTCACGGGCAGATGGGCGCGGGGAATGGCAAGGTCGGCGTGCAGCTCGGGGCGCCATCGCTCCTGACCGACCGGGCAAAGGCGTTCTCCGACGGGTATCTCTACTCCATCATCCGCTATGGCCGCGGCGTCATGCCCAAGTATGGCGACAAGGTCCACCTCATCGAGAAGCGGTGGGAGATCGTGAACTACGTGCGTCAGCTCCAGTCGGGTGGCGCCGCCGCCGCGACCGCCGCGCCCGGAGGGACCAACTGATGGGGACCACCCTCGTACGCGAAAAGCTCGCGGCCCGCTCGGTCACCCCGCGCTACGCGGCCTTCTTCGGGCTGGGCCTGGCGCTCACCCTGGTGGGCCTGATTCTCTTCGGAGTGAGCCTCTCCGGCGAGAATGCGGACCGGGCCTGGCACCTCTTCCACGTCAACTGGGTGTTCTTCACCGGACTGACCGCCGGCAGCTTCGCCTTCGTGGCGGTGCAGAAGATCACCAACGCGAAGTGGTCGGGGCTGATCATCCGCTTCGCCGAGGCGGTGCCGTTCTTCTTCTTCCCCGTCTCGCTGATCGGGTTCCTGGTCATCTTCACCGTCGGCTACCCCCACATCTTCCCGGAGATGCACGGGCTCGGACACGGGAAGGAGATCTGGCTCAGCCACGGGTTCATGTTCGGCCGGCTGGCGGTGGGGCTCTCGCTCCTCTACTACCTCGGCTTCCGGCTGGTCCGGGCCGACCTGGTGCCCGACCTCTTCGAGGCCGCGAACCTCGTCACCGGCGGGCGGCAGCGGCTCTTCCAGTCGTGGTCGCGCGACTTCGACCCGAGCCCGGAGGGCCGCGCCCGGCACGACGCGACGATCCGCACCCTGGCGCCGCTCTACGTCGTGACCTACGCCATCGTCATGACAATGGTGGCGTTCGATGGCATGATGGCGCTGCAGCCGCACTGGTTCTCGAACCTGTTCGGTGGCTGGTACTTCATGGGCTCGTTCCTCGGCGCCCATACCCTGCTCGCGCTGCTCATGATCCACGGACGGCACGAGGTGCAGATCGCCGAATTCGTCTCGCCCAAGCAGCGGCACGACCTGGGGAAGCTCATCTTCGGCTTCTCGGTGTTCTGGACCTACCTGATGTGGTCGCAGTTCCTGGTCATCTGGTACGGGAACATGCCCGAGGAGACCGGTTTCGTGTTCGCCCGGCTCTGGGGCCCCTGGCGGCCGATCGGGAGCGCGGTGTTCCTCGGGATGTTCGTAATCCCGTTCATCGGGCTCCTGGGCGTGGCGCCCAAGAAGCACCCCTTCACCCTCGGTCTCTTCTCGCTCATCAGCCTGGTGTCGCTCTGGCTCGAGCGGTACCTGATGGTCATGCCGTCCGTCACGAAGCTCGAGGGCCCGGTCTTCGGCCTTCCGGAACTCGGCCCGACCGCCCTCTTCCTCGGTCTCTTCCTCTTCGCCTACGCCATGTTCGCCCGCACCTTCCCGATGGTCTCTCCCCGGCTGGCGGAGATCACCCTCGACCGGGAGCGAGGCCATGGCCACGCGGAAGTGACCGGCGAGTTCGAGCACGAGGAAGCCGACGCCGACTACGTCCAGCCCGACGCGCTGGAGCGGAGACACGGGAAGCGGTAGGCGGGCGGGCGGGTAGAAGGCGGGTAGCAGAACGTAAGAAGGGTGAGATCCACAAGGAGCTCACCCTTCTCACTTTCTGCTACCCGTCTACCCGCCTGCCCGCTCAGTATCTCCGCTTCGCCGCCTTCACGTTCACCCGCGCCAGCAGCGAGCTCACGGCGTTGGCGGGGCCGGTCACGGCGACCATCCGGTCGGCCTGGCGGATCGTCACCGTCATGTTGCCGGGAGTGCCGTCGACCCGCGTGGTGTCCGCGGAGGCATCCTCATTCACCAGGTTGAGGACCCGGGCCGCGGGGCCGGAGATGGTCCGGATCGTCTCGCCCGACTCGAGACTCTGGTCCACGGCGGTCACGTCGTCGCCATGGGTGCCGGGCTGGACCCGCATCTGGAGGACCGGGAGACCCGGGACCAGGGCGATGTCCCCCCGGCGATCGGTATAGTCCTTGTCCGGGACGACGGTCCGCCAGAGGCCGTTGAGGCCGGGGTCGTCCCCCACCGGCTGGGCCACCAGGTCGTGGAGCTCGAACGGCGCGGGATCCTCGTCGCTGAGCTGCTCCGCGGGGGCCGGCCTGGAGCTGGGCGCGGGGACCTCGGTCGCAAGGGCGAAGTCGGAGGCGGCCGGCGCCTCATCCCCGACGGGCCGCGAGGTCCGCACCAGCTGCGGCGGGGCGCGGCGGGGCTTCGGGCGTGTCACCGCCGGGGCTGCCTTGGGCGCGGCCGGGACGGTGGAGACGGCGGTGACCGCAGGGACGTCCCGTGACACGGTGACCGGCGGGGCCACGGCCACGGTGTTGTGGCTGTCCACCCGGAACAGCTGGTCACTCATCCACCACCCCAGCACCAGCACGCCGCCGATGGAGGCGGCCCAGCTCCCGGTCCGGATCCAGCGCCAGCGCCGGGCCTGCCGGGCGTTGGCACGCGCCACCAGGACCTCGAACGAGGGCGGGATGATGGGCGGCGGGCCGACCCGGGCCAGGAGCGCGGTGGTCCGGTCGCGGAGCGCCGCAATGCTGTCGCGCGACAGCTGGCACCGCGGGCAGCGCGCCAGGTGTCGTTCGATTTCGACGCACTGCGACCGGCTCAGCGCCTGGTCGAGGTAGGCGTGGAGTTCGTCCTCAGGAATGTGCCGCACGGTGCTCCTGCTCGCTTCTATCATAGGCATCAACCAGCCGCTTGCGGGCGCGGGCGAGCGTCGTGCCGACCGCTCCCACCGCGAGCCCGGTCTGCTGGGCTATCTCGGGGTAACTGAGTCCTGCGTCCCACAGGAGCAGGACCTCGCGGTCCCGCTTGGTGAGCGTGGCCAGGGCCTCGTCCACCTTGGCCCGGCGCTCATCCTCCTCCACCATCTCGTCCGCCGGAGGCGGTGCGGAGGGCATGGTCCCGGGATCGTCCTTGAGAAGCGTCAGGTGCCGCTTCCGCCGGACCGCGGCGCGGGCCTCGTCCCGGGCCAGGTTCGCCGCAACGGCGAAGATCCAGGCTCTCGGCTTCTCCGGCCGGTGCGCCATCGCCCGGATAAAGACTTCCTGGGCAAGATCATGCGCCCGGTCCGCGTCCCATACCTTCCGGTACAGGAAGCGCACCACGGTCGCGTAGGTCGTCCGGTACAGCTCTTCGAGCTCATCGCCCATGAAGCCATCTCCCCGGCTGTGCCCTTACCGCTGCCCACCAGCGCTACGTGTCGCTGTGTTATAGGCCTACGACGTCCCGGGCAGGGGAAGGTTGCACAACATTGGCAGCTGCTGTCGCGTTGGTGGCGCCTTTTTGGCTTCTCGGTGGCGGTGGGCTGTAGAAGATGCAGCCCGGGTGGAGACCCTTCCCGTCATTCGGCCACTCGCTGCACAGATCCGGCTTGGCGGACCGTCCATCGGCCCGAAGCCGTCCATGGAGGGTACAGTTTTCCCAGCGGTCGTCCAGATACCCGCAGGCGGAGATCATTTCCGCCTCGATCGCGTCGTCCCGCTCCCGGGTAACCTTGCAGAGGTAGGGTGACTGCCGGCTCCGGATCAGGCTTTCCAGCGCCGTACTCCCACGCTCGCACAGGATCTCGACCTGCAGATCCCGGCAGCAGGCGGAGCCGCGACGGTGGTCGGCGGTGGCGCAGGGCGCAATGGAGCAGGGGTTCTCGTCCCCCTCGACCACCGGGAGGGAGCGGGGCGGGAAGGGAAGGTCCATCGGCTCCAGCGCCTGGCGGTTGACGACGAGGAATCGGTCTCCACCGAGTCGCCGAGGCTGGTCCCGGCCCTGGGTCCGGGGCGGCATGGGTCCGGTATGGCCATGCGCGGCACATCGGGCCGATCCCGGGGTATCTCCCGCCTTGAGGTGCCTGCACCGGACGTGGAGCACTGCCTCCACGAGGAGATCCCCCCGGGCGGTATGGAGCGATCCGAAGGAAATCTGCTGGGTGTGCCCCAGGAGCCAGGTTGCCTCGTGGTCGAGGGACTCCGGGGACTCTTCCTGTGAGCCGATGCGCAGGATCACGGGGAGGTCATGGCACTGGGAGCCGAGCCGCTGGCAGGGCGGAAAGGAAGACATCCTGCTAATCTAAAGCCGGGGAGGGCTCTCCCGGATTGTGGTTCCCCGTTGTATCTTTGTGAACCTTTTCACAAGGCTGTTCTCTTCAGCGGAGGCTGGTCACTGATGCGCGCGATGACGATGGTGGCGGGTATGGCACTGGGCCTGGTGGCCTGTGGCGGGAAGGGTGCGGAGAAGCCGGCCGACCAGGCGGCGGCTGCTCCTGCGGAAGCTCCGGCTGCGGCTCCGGCGGCGACCGGGACGAAGCACACCGTGGACATGGAGTTCGACGGCAAGACGGCGCACTTCGCGCCGGCGGAGCTCACGATCAAGTCGGGTGACGTGGTCGAGTTCGTGGTGAAGAGCGGCCCGCCGCACAACGTGGCGTTCTACGCCGACAGCATTCCGGCCGGCGCCGCGGATGCGCTCAACAAGGGCATGCCCGAGACCATGGCGCCGCTCACCGGCCCGATGAAGGTCGGCGTGGGCGAGACCTACGATGTCTCCTTCGCCGGCGCGCCCGCGGGTGAGTACCACTTCTTCTGCACCCCGCACCTTCCGTTCGGCATGAAGGGCAAGATCACCGTCCAGTAGGCCGTTCCTAGTTCCGAGTTCCGAGTTCCGAGGCCCGCCGAGTCGGTTCACTCGGAACCCGGAACTCGGAACTTCTTTTTTCCAGCAGGCTCCCCACCCCTACGACAGACGCTGCGAGTCCCACGCCCGCGACGGCGTCGACGGCGTAGTGCATCTGGCAGTACACCACCCCGATCGTGAGCAGGACCGCCGGGACGAGGAGTACCCAGCCCAGCCGGGGTGATCCCAGGAACGCCGCCGCCACCGCGACCAGCGTCGCCGCCACGTGGGACGACGGGAACGCCGCGCCGAAGGCGCTTCCCGACGCGAGCGTGGCGTAGACCAGCCGGGCCGCGGGGTTATCGAGGAACCACGGGTCCGGCCGGGGGAACTCGTAGTAGGGACCCGCGACCGGAAAGATGAGGAACACGACGTAGCAGAGCAGGAAGGTCGCGAAGATCCAGGTGACCGACCGCTCGGCCGCTCGCTGACGCCCCCGGGCGAGGAGCGTGATCGGGGTGGCGGCGATGATCGGGTAGAAGCCGAAATAGGCGGCGTGAAAGACCGTCGACCACAGCATGCTGTGCGAGCGCTGCCACCAGACCCGGCTCGGCTCCATCCCGAACAGGGCGACTTCCCAGCCCCGGACCGTGGCGTCGTGGACCGCGACCGCGCCGAAGTTGTTGAGGATGTCGATCGCGGGGTAGAGCGCGCCCAGCAGGAAGAGCGGGAAGAGACTGCGAAGCACCTCGCCGGCCCGGCTCAGCCGGCTCCGCGCGAGAAGAGTGACGGCGGCAGCCATGAGCAGGTTGGCGACCAGGACCCAGCGGTTGACCGGCTGGGAGGGGAGCCTGAGCAGCGCCAGCACCGACGTGACCGCCAGATATCCCAGCAGCATCCACTCACGCGTGCGGAGCCGCCCGCTCACAACCACCCTTCGCGGCGGTACCACGCCGCCGTGGCGGCGAGTCCCCGGCCGAGATCGTGGCCCGCCTGCCAGCCGCTGTCGTCGGTCAGGGGGGTGGGGTCTCCGGTCCAGGCCGGCTGGAGGAACTCGTTGGCCTTGTCGGGGGTGAGGATGGTGGCCTGGCCCGCGGCGCGGGCGGCAAGGCCGGTCACCGTCAGGGCGCTCCGCGCCACCCATCCCGGCAGCGGCAGCACCCGTACGCTCTGGCCCACGACCGCTCCCACCCGCCGCACCAGTTCGCCGCTCTCGAAGACCTCGGGATGGCAGGCGTAGTAGGTGCGCCCGACCGTGCGCTCGCTCGCGGCGGCCGCGATCAGCGCCTCGGCGAGGTCGGGGCCGTAGATGGCGGAGAGCTCCTGGCTCCCGTCGCCGAAGACCGGCGCGAGGCCGGTCCGCGCGATCTTGAAGACCTTGAGGACCTCCTGGTCCCGCGGCCCATAGACCATCGGTGGGCGAATGATGGTCCAGGGGAGGTCGGCGGCGCGCACCACGGCCTCCCCGGCGAGCTTGCTGCGGCCGTACTGGGTGACCGGGGCGGGCGGCTCGTGGCCCCGGAGCGGGGCCCCGCGCGGCGCGGGTCCTCCCGCCGCCATCGACGACACGAGCACCAGCCGGGGCCGTGCACCGATCTCGCCCAGCGCGGCAAGGATGTTGGTGGTGGCGTCGCGGTTGGCGCGGAGGAATTCGGCTTCGCCCCGGGCGGCGACCAGGCCGGCGACATGATAGATCACGTCCACCCCGGTCACCGCCTCGCGGATCGCCTCGCGATCGAAGAGATCTCCCGCGACCTGGCGGACGCCGAGCTGCTGCAGGAGGGCCGCCTTCCGGGGAGAGCGGACCAGCGCCGTGACCTCGTCACCCTTCCGGGCCAGCGCTTCGACGAGGTGGCTCCCGACGAAGCCGGTGGCGCCGGTCACCAGCGCCTTCATAGCGGCCGGTCGTAGAGGCGGTAGGTCTTGTAGACGGTGAATTCCATTTTCTCGAGACCCGCGTTCATCGCGGGATTGTCCTCGAGGATCCATCCCGCCTCGCCCCAGGTGAAGCCGAGCTTGCCCCCCCGGGTCCAGATCCAGTGGTAGAGCATCGCGTCGACACCCTTGCCCCGCCACTCGGGGAGAATGCCCAGCAGGAGAATCCGCAGCCGGTTGAACTTCTGGAACTTGAGGTGATATAGGAGATCGGCCAGCAGCGCCGGCGTGAGTCGGCCCGAGCGATGCCGCCGGAAGACACTGTTGAGGTCGGGGAGGCAGAGCCCGAACCCGATGACCTGGCCATCCTTCTCCGCGAAGGGGATGAGGTCGGGAATCGCGACCGGTTTGAACTGCTCGGCCAGGAAGTCGAGCTCCTTGTCGGTCATGGGAATGAAGCCCCAGTTCTTCTCCCACGCCTTGTTGTAGAGCTCCTTGACCTTGGCCACCTCGTTGTTGAAGTCCCCCATGTTGAAGGGGCGGAGTGTCACCCCCTGCCGCTTCTGGATCAGCTCGGTGCCGCGGCTGAGGCGCTCCGGCACGGGGATGTAGCGGGAGGCGTACCCGCCGCGATACACCCAGAGGTCCTTGGCCTTCCGGAAGCCCGCGCCATCCATCAGGCGGAGGTAGTACGGAGGGTTGTGCGGCATCATGAGGGTGGGCGGCGTGTCGAAGCCGTCCACCAGCAGGCCGCACTCGTCGTTCACGGAGAAGGAGGCCGGGCCCCGCATCACGTCGTGGCCATGGTCCTTGAGCCACTGGGCCGCGGCGGCGAACAGGGCATCCGCCGCCTCCTGGTCGTAGTCGCACTCGAACCAGCCGAAGAAGCCGACCTTGTCGCCGTGGACCTCGTTGTGGAGCCGGTTGGAGATCGCGGCGATCCGGCCCACGGTGCGGCCGTCCCGCGTGGCGAGGTAGTACTGCGCCGCGGCGTGCTCGAAGAAGGGGTTCTTCGACGGATCGAGGAGCTTCGCCACGTCCATACGCAACGGCGGGACCCAGTTCGGGTCCCGCGCGTGGAGTCGATAGGGAAAGGCGATGAACTCGGCGAGGTCGGCCCGGCCCTGCACGGGCCGGACCGAGACGGCTGTACTCAGATGACCCCCAGCTCCCGGCCGATCTTGCCGAACTGCTCGAGGCAGAAATCGATCTGGTCGAAGGTGTGGGTGGCCATGAGGCTGGTGCGGAGCCGGCACTGCGAGGCCGGCACCGCGGGCGGCATGACCGGGTTGGTGAAGACGCCGGCGTCGAACAGCTTGCGCCAGAAGATGAACGTGGTCTCCATCGGGCCGATGAGCACCGGGACGATCGGGGTTTCGGTCTCCCCGATGTTGTAGCCCAGGCTCCGCATCCCTTCCTGGAGGCGGCGGGTATTGGCCCAGAGATGGGTCCGCCGCTCGGGCTCCCGCTGCATCACCTGCAGGGCGGCGAGCACGCCCGCGGTGTTGGCCGGCGGCAGCGACGCGGTGAAGATGAGCGGGCGGCAGTGATGCCGGAGGAAGTGGATCACGTTCTCCGAGCCGGCCACGAAACCGCCGATCGAGGCGAGCGACTTGGAGAAGGTGCCGGCGATGAGATCGACCTCGTCGGTCAGGCCGAAGTGGGCCGCGGTGCCCTCGCCATTGGGGCCCAGCACGCCGATCGAGTGCGCGTCGTCGAGCGCGAGCGCCACGCTGTGCTTCTTGGCGATCCTGACCAGCTCGGGGACGTTGGCGATGTCGCCTTCCATCGAGTAGACGCCGTCGACCACGATCATCGCGCCCCGGGCGTTCTTGGTGCGCTCGATCATGCGGTCGAGGCCGCCGAGATCCCCGTGCTGGAAGCGCAGGGTATCGCCATAGGACATCTTCGCGCCGTCGACGATCGAGGCGTGATCCAGCTTGTCGAGGTACACCAGCTCGCCCCGGCCAATGAGGCCGGAAATGAGGCCCAGGTTGGCCTGGTAGCCGGTGGAGAAGACGAGACAGTCTTCCTTGCCCAGGAACTCGGCGATGGCGCCTTCGAGCTGCCCGTGCAGGTCCAGGGTGCCGTTCAGGAAGCGGCTGCCGGTGCACCCCGACCCGTACCGGGAGAGCGCCCGCGCGGCGGCTTCCAGCACGAGGGGATGGTGGGTCAGGCCGAGGTAGTTGTTCGACCCCAGCATGATGCGCTTCTGCCCCTCGATGACAACGGCGGTGTCCTCGGAGTCGGAGATGGGCTTGAAATAGGGGTACAGGCCCGCCGCCTGGATCTCCTTCGCCTTCGTGAACTGGCGGCACTTCTCGAACAGCTGGACGCCCTGCAGAGTCTGCGTATCCACGGGACCTCTGATCACAAATGGGTGCGAAGGAACTAACCCGTTACAAGCTAAAGGGTTGGATTGGTAGACACAAGCTGCCGCCACGGTAGGATTTCGGGCCACCGTCAGGGAGGCTCAGGGAACGGAAACCGGGTAAGTTCTGCCCATGCACCGGCCCTTCGCGAAGACCCCGCTCCTCCGCCTGCTCTCGATCACGCTGGCGGCGGGCGCGATCGGTGGCGTGGCGGTGGTGCGGGCCGGACCAGCGGCGGTCGACCCGCGGGGCGTCGTCGGTCTCTTCGAGGTGCCGGGGTTCGATTTCCGGCCCGACGGTGTCTGGCGCCCGCGCAGCGAACGGATCCGGGCTCTCCGCCAGCGGGCCCTGGCGCGGCACGATCTGGCCTACCTCAATGGGACGGCCGCTCCGGTCCTGGCAGGCACACTGCTCATCCCGGTGGTGCCGATCGCCTTCGGCAATGTCCCCGCACCCTACCCCGCGGCCGAGTACCAGGACGCGCTCTTTGCCTCGCCGGCGGTCGCCGGGCCCTTCAGCCTCAGGACCTACTACGCGGAGGCCTCCCGCGGCCACCTCCACCTCGACGGCGTGGTGCTCCCCTGGGTGACCGCCGACAGCGCCGACACCTACTACGAGGACGGCTGCAACGGGATCGGGGTGCTCAACAGCTGTCCCCACGGCGGAGTGAGGCTGGGCGAGTTGCTCCTCGAGGGTCTCCGGAGGAGTGACGATGGCTCGGTGGACTGGGGCCAGTTCGACAACGACGGTCCGGACGGGATTCCCAACTCGGGCGACGATGACGGTGTGGTGGACGTGGTGGCATTTCTCCAGCCGGAAGTGGATGGCGCCTGCGGCACGACGAACCTCTGGGCCCATCGCTTCGATGTCTCGGTGTGGAATGGCGGGTCGCCCTATGTGACCTCGAGTCCGCGCCGCGGCGCCGGCGGGGTCCCGATCCCCGGTTCGCACATCCTGGTGCGGGACTACACGCTGCAGAGCGGGGTCGGGGGCACGGGCGCCTGTTCCGGCGCCGCGATCATGCCGATCGGGACGCTCGCGCATGAAGTGGGACATGCGTTCGGGCTTCCCGACCTCTACGACACCGACCTCCGCTCGGCCAGCGTGACCCAGGGCGTGGGTGAGTGGAGCCTCATGGGGAGCGGCAACTACAGTCAGCCGTACAGCCCATCGGCGATGGATCCCTGGTCCCTGGGTGAACTGGGCTGGGTCGCGATCGATACGCTGGGGCAGTCGGGGCCGATCACGCTCGCGCCGGTGGCCACGAGTGACACCGTGCTGCTCCGGCTGGTCGCCGGGACCGACGAGTACTTCCTGTTCGAGAACCGGCAACCGATCGGCACCGACTCGGCCCAGTTCAATCCGCTCTGTCAGTTCGGCACGCGCTCCTGCGCGAAGAGTCCCGGTCTTCTCATCTGGCACATCGACCAGGGGCAGATCAGCGCCCACGGGTTCCGGCAGGACAACGCCGTGAACAGCGGACCGGTGCACGGGGTCGCGGTGATCCAGGCGGACGGCCGGAACGACCTCCGGACTCCGGGGACCAAGAACCGGGGCGACCTGGGCGACGCCTGGCCGGGCATCAGCGGGGCGACCCTCTTCTCGGAGGTCACCAATCCACCGGCGCTCGACAACGAAGGGCGGAGCGCGGGGATCACCCTCGATTCGATCCGGCAACTCGTTCCCGGCGGGCCGGTGGCCTTCCGGCTTACGCTTGCCCCGCCGGGGGCGGTCATCGTTTCCTTTCCGACGGCAACCGACGCGATCCTGGGCCGGACCCTGCTCGGGAGCGCGCAGATCGCCTATCTCGACTCGCTGGGTAACACGAACGGCCAGTACGATGTGGGAGACTTCCTGGCCTTCTATCGGCGCCAGGTCCCCGCGACGGCGCGGAGCGGCCGCCCATGAGGCGGGGCGCGCTGTGCCTGCTCGTGGTCAGCCTGCTGCTTTCATGCGGCGGGGATGACACGACGCCGAGTGGCCCGAATCCCGGCCCGCTCGAACTCCGGCTCAGTGGGCCCGTCGGCGCCGGCGCGGTGCTCCTGGTGGTGGAAGGCGGGACGATCGACTCGGTGGAGGCGGGCGACTACTTCATGGCGTCCACGATCTATTCCGGTGTGGCGCGCAGGGTCCTCGTGGCGGGGCAGAATCTCGATGGGGTGCTGGCGCGGGTGGCGGTGCCAGACCGCCGGGTGGACTACCGCGCGACGATCCTCGAGATAGCGGATGGCGCCACCTATCGGCTCCGGGACCCGGCGGCCTATACCGTACGGGTGATCAAACCCTGATCAGCGCTGGTTCCCGGGCGTGGCGTCCGCGGGCGGGAGCCGGCTCGCGAGTGAGCGGGTCTGACAGGTCCAGGCGTAGCCGAACTGCAGGACGTGGTCGCGCTTGCGGTCGACGAGGGCCGTCAACGTCACGCAGGGCTGCACGTCCACCTGGAACTGATCGAAGCTGTCGGATTGCTGGACCCGGAGGGCGCGGGGATAGCGGGCCAGCAGGTCGATCCGGGTGACATCGGGGCGCTCGGTCCGGTCGAGTGCGAAGATCAGGCGCTCATTCTCGTCGAAGTAGAGCTCGTAGTATCCCTTCCCGGGATCGAGTTGCCACCGCGGCCTGAGGACCGAGCCGCCCACCTGCCAGGCGCGATTCTCCATCACCTTCCTCGCATCGCCGAGTTCGATCGCGGAGCGCGTGGCGGCGAGCATCCGCTTGGCGCCGGCGAGCGTGGTGCGCCCGAGCACGAGCTCGCCGTCCTTCCAGGTACCGCCCCGGACCGGCTCGCTGAGCGGGACGGGACGGGCGGGCAGGGTCTGACTCGCGAGGGGTATCGCGGTGGTACCGGCAAGGAGGCAGAGCAGGGCAGGGGCAAGGCGGACCATCGAGAGCTCCAGCGAGGTGACACCGTTCCAGTTGGCAAGCTTCGCGCCTTCCCGGGTCCGCGTCGTAACTCCTTCTCCCGCAACCCGCTTGCACCGGTGAGGAGGGGGCCGCGAGCGGTGAATACCGGCGATGCTTGCCGGTTGCGGGGCGGTGGGTGGGAACTTCCGTCTTGCAAAATCAAATTTTCTTGATATGTTGTCTCCCATGACTTCTGTGGCGACCACCCGCAGCCTTTCCCGTCTGGCACGCGTGTTCCACGCGCTCTCGGACGAAACCCGACTCTGCATCGTGGCGATGCTTCAGCCGGGGGAGCGGTGTGTCTGTGAGCTGACCGAGGCGCTGGGCGTGGCGCAGTCCCGGCTGTCCTTCCATCTCAAGACCCTCAAGGATGCGGGGCTGGTGCAGGACCGTCGCGAGGGTCGGTGGGTGCATTACTCGCTGGTACCCGGCGCCTTCGACGGCCTCGAGGAGGCGGTGCGGGACATCAGCCCCGCGACGGCGCAGAAGGCGAGCCGCATTCGATGCTGCTGACTTTTTTTTAGCTTGATATATCAATTTTTCCTGATAGGTGAAGACATGTCCGAGATCAGCCAGGTCGTCCAGGAGCGGTACGGGAAAGCGGCACTCCGAGTGATCGAAGGTCAGGCGAAGGCGAGCTGTTGCGGGACCGGTGCGAGCTGCAGCCCCGACCCCATCACGAGCGACCTCTACGCCGAAGCGGAGACTGCCGGCCTCCCCATCGAGGCGATGCTCGCCTCCCTCGGTTGCGGGAATCCGACCGCTCTCGCCGAGCTCAAGCCGGGCGAGGTGGTGCTCGATCTCGGCTCGGGCGGCGGGATCGATGTCCTGCTCTCCGCCCGGCGCGTCGGTCCGACCGGGAAAGCGTATGGTCTGGACATGACCGAGGAAATGCTGGCGCTTGCGCGGGCCAACCAGGCCAAGGCGGGGGTCACCAACGTCGAGTTTCTGCAGGGGCAGATCGAGAAGATCCCGCTGCCGGACAACTCGGTGGACGTCATCATCTCGAACTGCGTGATCAATCTCTCGGGTGACAAGGACCGCGTCCTCCGGGAGGCCTTCCGCGTGCTCAGGCCGGGTGGCCGGTTCGCCGTCTCCGACGTGGTGACCCGGGGCGTGCTGCCCGAACCGGTGCGGAAGAGCCTGGCGCTCTGGACCGGGTGTGTCGCGGGCGCCCTCGACGAGATGGAGTACGTGGAGAAGCTGCGGGCGGCCGGGTTCGAGGGGCCGGGGGTCGAGCCCACCCGGATCTACACCGCGGAGGATGCGCGGAGCTTCCTCGACGAGGCGGGGCTTGCGGGCGACCGCATGGCAGCGGAGCTGGACGGGAAGGTGATGGGGGCCTTCATCCGGGCCACCAAGCCCGCCGCCGCCGAGGCGGCAGGGTGCTGCGGCCCCGACTGCTGCGGTGGAGCGGCCCGGTGACGATCGCACCGCTCGGGCCCGAGTGCCGCGCGGAGGTGATCCGCCTGCTCGAGACCAGCAAGCTGCCCACAGCCGATCTCAGCGACCGGATCCAGATGCTCGGCGTGTGGCACGGGGACCGGCTGGTGGGCGTGGTGGGTCTGGAGCCATTCGGTGACGTGGGACTCCTCCGGTCGCTCGCGGTGGACACCTCCGAGCGCGGGACAGGGCTGGGGAGCCGCCTGGTCGAGCGGCTCGAGGCGATGGCCCGGGACGAGGGGATCGGTTCGCTCTACCTGCTCACGACGACGGCCGAGGCGTTCTTTCAGCGGCGCGGCTACGCCTGCGTCCCCCGGCAGAGCGCCCCGGCGGCGATCCGCGGGACGTCGGAGTTCAGCAGCATCTGTCCCGCCTCGTCGGCGTTCATGTGCAAGGTGCTGGCATGACCGGCACGGGGGTGTTCGGACGGCTGAGCCTGCTCGACCGCCTGCTGCCGTTGTGGATCTTCGGCGCGATGGGTCTCGGGCTCCTGCTGGGCCGGGGATTTCCCGGGCTGGGGGCGGTGCTCGACCGGGTGCAGATCGCGGGCGTGTCGCTGCCGATCGGCATCGGTCTGCTGACCATGATGTATCCGGTGCTGGCGCGGGTCCGATACGAGTCGGTGGGGGCGCGGGCGAGTAACCCGCGGTTGCTGGGCACGTCCCTGGTGCTCAACTGGGTGATCGGACCGGTGGTGATGTTTGCCCTGGCCTGGGTCCTGCTGCCCGATCTGCCCGCGTACCGGAACGGGTTGATCATCGTAGGGCTGGCGCGCTGCATTGCCATGGTCCTCATCTGGAACACACTCGCGTGCGGGTCGGGGGAGCTGGCCGCGGTGCTGGTGGCGCTCAACTCGATCTTCCAGATCCTGACCTACTCGATCCTGGGGTACTTCTTCCTGGCGGTCGTCCCCGGGTGGCTGGGTCAGCCGGGCGCCATGCTCCACATCTCGATGGGCGCGATCGCCGGGAGCGTCGCGGTCTTCCTGGGCGTACCGCTCGTGGCGGGGTACCTGACGCGGCGCTGGCTGGTGTCGCGCAGGGGACTCTCCTGGTACGAGACCCGCTTCCTCCCCACCATCGGTCCGCTGGCCCTCCTCGGGCTGCTGTACACGGTCGTCCTGATGTTCGCGATGCAGGGGGACCGGATTCTGGACCGGCCGCAGGACGTTCTCCGGATCGCGGTGCCGCTGCTAGCGTACTTCGGCGTGATGTTCGGACTGGCGTTCGTGCTGGGGCGGCGGCTGGGCTTCGCGTACCAGGACACCGCCGCGCTCTCATTCACGGCGGCGGGGAACAACTTCGAGCTGGCCATCGCCGTGGCCATCGGCACGTTCGGACTCGCCTCGGGAGAGGCCCTCGCCGCCGTAGTCGGGCCGTTGATCGAGGTGCCCGCGCTGGTGGGGCTGGTCTACGTGTCGCTCTGGGCCCGCCGGTTCTTCCCCGAGACCGCTGCCGTTCACCCCGCCCCCCGGACAGGCACACCATGACGGACCTCGCTCGCCGCTTCCGCATCCTCATTCTGTGCACCGGGAATTCGGCGCGGAGTCAGATCGCCGAGGCGCTCCTGACTCGCAAGGGTGCCGACCGGTTCCAGGTCGCGTCGGCCGGCTCCCGGCCCGCGAGCCGGGTGAATCCCTTCGCCGTGACGGTCCTCGCGGAGGCGGGTATCGACTGGTCGGGGCGGAGCCCGAAGGGACTCGAAGGGCTGGACCGGGAGCCGTGGGATTTCGTCATCACCGTCTGTGACCGGGCCAAGGAGGCGTGTCCCATCTTTCCGGGGCAGCCGATCATGGCGCACTGGGGGATGCCGGATCCGGCGGAGGTCGAGGGAGAGGACGAGACGAAGCTCCGCGCCTTCCGGGAGACGCTGATGGTCCTCAACCGGAGGATCGACCTGCTCCTGGCCCTGCCCATGGAGAAGCTGGACCGGCTGCGTCTGGAGCGGGGGGTCCAGGAGATCGGCAGTTCATGAATCTGCTTGACGGTCGGGGACCGGGTCCCCACCTTCCAGAGCGTAGCAGCAACCGCGAGGTCTCGATGTCCGAACCGATCGAACGCCGCAACTTTCTCCGTGCCGTCGGCCTCCTGGGTGCCGTGGCCGCTCTGGAAGGCGCCACCGGAGCCGGCCGTACACTGCCGGCAATGCTCCGGGTGACTCGGCCGGGGCCGGACGACCCGCCGATCCCCAACGAGGCGGTGCAGAAGATCTACGACGAGCGATTCCAGAACCGCCCGATTCAGCGCGGCAAGGTCACGCTCGACATGCCGACCATGGCCGAGGACGGCCGCTACGTCCCGGTGATCATCGAGTCCGAGCTGCCGATGAGCGCCGAGGAGTACGTGAAGCACCTCTATCTCATCGTCGACCACAACCCCGATCCGCTGGTGACGGCGTTCCACTTCACCCCTGCGCTCGGGCCGGTGAATCTGCAGACCCGCATCAAGATGAAGCGGACCAGCTGGATCCGGGCCATCGCCGAGACCAGCACGGGCGCGTTGTGGGCCGATTATCTCAAGGTCGAGACCACTCTCAACGGGTGCGGGTGAGCCATGCCAGAGACCGGACGCACCAAGATCGTCGTGCCCGACCGCATCCAGCGGGGGGACACCATCCGGGTCCAGGTGCTGGTACAGCACCCGATGGATACCGGCTTCTTCCGTGACGCCAACGCCAACATCATCCCGGCCTGGTTCATCAAGGACGTGGTGGTGCGTTACGGGGACCAGGAGATCGCCACCTTCGAGTGGACCTCCGGGATCAGCCGGGACCCGATGGTGAGCTTCCAGCTCAAGGCGGACCGGGAAGCGCCGCTCAGCTTCGTGACGCGGGACAACCGCGGCAACGAGTTCTCCGGCACCGCGGAGATCAAGTTCGCCACGACATGACCAGCGGCACGGTGGCAGGGCGGCGAGGCGGCCAGTTGCTCCGGCGATTGGCCGCCTTTGTCGTGTGCGGTACCCTGGCGGCGGCCACCGGCACTTCCCGCATCCTGGCGCAGGAGGCGGTGCCGGCCCGTGCCTTCTCGCCGACCACCGAGAAGACGATCTACCCGGTCAGACGGCTGGCCCGGGACGTCTACGCGGTGCTGGGGGACTCGGGGAAGGGCGCCGAGGGCCGGCCGAACGCCGGCTTCATCGTCACGCGGCAGGGAATCGTGGCGGTCGGCGGGGTGGCGAGCCCGGCGCAGGCGCGGGCCGTGATCCGGACGATCCGCACCCGCTCGAAGAAGCCGATCCGCTACCTGGTGCTCTACGCGCACCACCCGGACATGATGTTCGGGGCGATCGAGTTCAAGCGGGCCGGGGCGCAGATCGTCGCCCATCCCGACACGCGGGTGCTGGCCGCCGAGGGCGGCCCCGACGCGATGCTGGCGGACTGGGACCGGGTGGTGGGGCTCCAGGAGCTGCTGGGCTTCGAGTACGCGAACGCGCCGGACCGGCCAGTGAGCGCCAGCGACACCCTTCGGCTCGGGGGCACGGTCATCTCGATCATCCATCCCGGTCCGGCCCATTCCGCCGGCGACCTGATGATCTGGCTGCCGCGGGAGGGGGTCCTCTTCGCGGGGGACATCCTCCTCGAGGACGGGGGCACGATGGTGGTCGACGGCAACAGCGCGGTACTCCTGAGGACGCTGACGTTCATCGACTCGCTGGCCCCCCGGGCCATCGTGCCGGGGCACGGCCGGATCCCCGCAGATCCCCGCGCGATCACCGCGAGGACCAGGGACTACATCACCGCGATTCGCGATTCGATGCGGGCGGAGGTGGGGCGGGGCACGCCGATGCGGAAGGCGCTTGCGCCGTATCCGCCGGCGGACGAGGGGCGGCCGGTGGGATACAACTCGCGTGTCCGCCGGAATGCCGTGCGGGTCTACCTGGAGATGGAGCGGGAGAGGATGGGGGTGGACAGTGAGGAATAGCATCGCGCTGGGGATGGTGGCGCTGGCGCTCAGCGGGGGCGCGGTCGCGGCCCGCGCGCAGACGCCCCGGCTCATTACGCCGGCGGAGCTGCAGCGGCTCGCGGACTCGACGCCGGTCCGGGTGCTCGACGTGCGCCAGTCGTGGGTGAGCTACCTGCAGAAGCACCTTCCCAACGCCGCCTGGCTCAACATCGAGACGCTGCGGGCCCAGAACGCGGAGCTCCCGTTCCAGCTCCTGCCGGCGGAGCACTACGCCGAGCTCTTCCGGCGGCTCTCGCTCGACCCGACCCGGCCGATCGCGGTGTACAGCGCGGGGGACCAGCTCGACATCGACGCGACCTTCGTGTGCTGGCTGCTTGCAAGCGCCGGGGCGCGCCGGGTCTACCTGCTGGACGGCGGCTATGCGCGCTGGGAAGTGGAGAACCGGCCGCTGACCCAGGCCTACCCGCGCTGGACCGCCGGGGGCCCTGCCTTCCGGCCGGGGGAGTTCCATCCGGCGGTGGCGTCACTCGAGGATGTGCGGTCCGCGGCGCTCGGGCTCTCCGGGGCGCAACTGGTGGATGCGCGGCCACCGGAGCAGTATGCGGGAAGCGCCGGCGCCCAGGCGCGCCGGGGCCATATCCCCGGGGCGGTGAACCACCCGTGGAAGGACGACCTCGAGAAGAACGACCTGGTGCTGGTGTGGAAGTCGGTGGAAGCATTGCGGGCGTCCTACCAGGCACAGGCGATCACGCCGGAGCGGGACATACGACCATCAACGGCCTGTCGGCCCCCATCTCGCCCTTCGTGCCGCAGAAGGATGGTGTGCGGTACTAGCGCTTTCTGCGCGCCGGCTCCGACGGGCAGGCGTGGTGAATC
>DASZPT010000185.1:0-13038 GCA_035549935.1 Gemmatimonadales bacterium | reverse complement strand
ACCCTCGGTGCACTTGGTGCCCCACAGCGTGATGAGGTTGCGGGCATTCCACTCGTAGAGCCGCCGCTCCGCGTCGGTCGTAGCCCAGCGCCTCGCGTCCGCGATCCAGCGTCCCAGCAGGAACTCCCGCCGGGTCCCGGTCAGGATGTCGAGGTCGGTGAGAAGCGAGAGGACCTGCGCCTCCGCCGCACGGAGCGCGGCGCGGTCCTGCCGGGTGTAGGCATCCTCGACCCGCCGCACCAGCGGCAGGCCTAGCCCCCCGAGCACCTGGCGGGTCAGGTTCACCACGTCGTAGCGGTAGGCGTCGCTGCCACCGAGAACCGGCGCCGCCGCGAGCAGCGAGTCGAGCGCGTCCGCCAGGAGGGAATCGGCGTACGGCGCCGCGGGCTCGCTCCGGTACCGCCGCCCCGCCAGGTAGAACTGGGGCCGCTCGGCCAGGAAGTTGCCGGTCTGCGCCGCGGAGCGGAACGCGGTGGCGAGCAGCTGCTGCCACGCGCTCCAGGCGGACGCATCGAAGCGCCCGTAGCGGCGGCTGATGTACTCCCGGGTCCAGGGCGTGATCGCGGGAACCTCCCGGCGCCACACCTGGTCCAGGACGAAGTCCGGCACGATGGGATTGGTGCCGAGCCCTTCCATCGTCATGCCGAGCCCCTCGAACCGTCCGTGCTCCGGGCTCCGGATCGCGGTGTCGAGGTTCGCGGCGATACGCGGCAGGTCGCCGTTGAGGCTCACCTTGCCGCCGAAGTTGTAGAGCACATTCCAGATCCACGGCTTCCCGTAGAAGCCCCGCCGCGCCTTCCATCCCGGCGCCCGGTCGCCCCAGAGATCGAGGACCAGCATCCGGTCATCCGGCACCGCGCCCAGCAGGGCCTGCGCCTGCGGGTGTTGCCAGAACTTCGCGCCGTACACCAGGAACCACGCCTGGATCACCCAGGTGGCGTTGCTGTCCGCCGCGCGCATGGCGCCGTAGATGGCACGGCCCATCCCGGCGAGGAACACCGAGTCGTTCGAGGGCGGATCGATCTCGTTGAACGGATCGGCGGCGTACAGGTGGTCGGTGCCGAACAGCGCCGTCTGCCGCTCGACGAAGCGCTGCCCCATCCGCTGGAAGAGCGAGTCCTGGGGATCGAGAAACCAGGTGCCGGAGAACCCGGCCGACCAGTTGCCGGTCTGGTGGATGGTGACGCCCGGCATGACCGAGGTGATCGCCCGGGGGACGTGGCCGGTGAAGCCCTGCAGCACCGGGGTCATGCCGAGGGACCGCTCGCGCGCGAGGATCCGGCGTTCGAGCGCCACGTGACTGTCGATCCAGCTGTCCGGGAGCGGGCCGCCCAGTCCGTCGATGTTCGCCATCCAGCCCCACGGGAGGTATGCCGGCCCCACCAGGAAGTCGGCGACCTGCGCACGGCTGAACCCGAAGTCCTGGAGCACCGCTCGCCACACCCCTTCCTGGCCGGTGACCGCGAGCGGCGCGTTGATCCCCTTGAGCGCCATCCAGTCGATCATCGCCTGCCAGTCGTCCCAGTCCCACCATGCCATCGAGTACGAGAAGGTGCAGTAGTTGAAGAAGTAGCGGATCCGGTAGGGCGTGGTGCGGCGCACCAGCTCGGGGACGTCGGGCAGCGGGTCGGGGAGGGCGAACGGCCGCAGTGGCAGCGAGGCGTTGATGCCGGCGACGTGCTCCAGGTACCAGTTGAGCGCCGAGGCGATGGCCACCCCCGACGAGCCGCGGAGCACCACCGTGCCGCCCCGGCCCTCGACCTCGAAGACGTCGTGTCCCGCGCTGTCCGCGATGGCGGCCACCGTGAAACGGGATGCGCTTGCGGGAACCACCCGGCCCACGAGGGCCTTGGCGGCGGCGAGGTCGACGGCCCGGGACGGCAGCGCCCCGGCGATGGTGAGGGCGAGGATGAGCATGGCCCGCATCATAGGGCCGGCACCGCCGCTTCGGCCAGCGCCATGGCGCGGCGACGACGACGGGCGTACCATGCAGCGCGGCGTGAACACCCCTGCGCCGATGGCCCCGCCCGAGGTTCGCATGCCCGGTACGACCCGCCCCACATCCGACACGCCACCGCCGGTGAGTTTCGCGGATCTCGGCCTTGCCGGCCCCCTGGTCCAGGCCCTCACCGGGCTGGGGTACGAGGAGCCCACGCCGATCCAGCGTGAGGCGATCCCGCCCCTCCTCGCGGGCCGTGACATCCTGGGCCAGGCCGCGACCGGGACCGGCAAGACCGCGGCGTTCGCCCTGCCGCTGCTGCAGCGGCTCCCAAAGGGAGAGCCGCCCTCCTCCCGGCCGTCGATCCTGGTGCTCACGCCCACGCGGGAGCTGGCCATGCAGGTGGCGGAGGCGTTCCACCGCTACGGCCGCGCCGTCGGCGCCCAGACGGTCCCGATCTACGGCGGCCAGGCGTTCCAGCAGCAGATCACCATGCTCCGCCGCGGGGTCCACGTCGTCGTCGCCACGCCGGGGCGGGCCCTCGACCATATCCGCCGGGGCACGCTCGACCTGAAGGCACTCCAGGCCATCGTCCTCGACGAGGCCGACGAGATGCTGGACATGGGCTTCGCCGACGATCTCGAGTCGATCCTCGAGGCGGCGCCGCCGCGCCGGCAGACGGCGCTCTTCTCCGCCACGATCCCGGCGCGGATCGCGAAGATCGCCGACCGGCACCTGACCGATCCCGCCCGGATTCTCGTCGGCCGGGAGAAGACCGAGGCCGGCGCCCTGCCCCGGGTACGGCAGACCGCGTACATCGTCGCCCGGGCGCATAAGATGCAGGCCCTGGGGATGGTCCTCGACCTCGAGGTCCCCACGCTGGCCGTGGTCTTCTGCCGCACCCGCCACGAGGTCGACAGTCTCGCCGAAGGACTGGCCGGCCGGGGCTACCGGGTCGGGGCGCTGCACGGCGGGATGACGCAGGACCAGCGCGACCGGGTGATGAAGAAGACCCGGGGCGGCGCGGCCGATGTCCTGGTCGCCACCGACGTGGCGGCGCGGGGCCTCGACATCGAGCAGATCACCCACGTCGTCAACTTCGATGTGCCGGAGTCGCCCGAGACCTATGTCCACCGGATCGGCCGGACCGGGCGCGCGGGCCGCGAAGGGGTGGCGATCACCTTCGCCGAACCGCGGGAGCACCGGCTGCTCCGGACCATCGAGCAGCGTACCCGGCAGAAGATCCAGGTGGCCCAGCTGCCCACCGTGGTGGATATCCGCGCCCGTCAGCTCGAACTCACCCGGGCGGCGCTCCGCGAGGCGATCCTGGCCGGCGAGCTCGAGAGCTACCGGGTGGTGGTGGAGGCGCTGTCGGGTGAGTTCGACGTGATGGATGTGGCGGCGGCCGCGGTGAAGCTGGCGCACCGGGCGGAGGCGGGCGCCACCGAGCTCGAGGACATCGAGACCCCCACCCTGCCGCCGGCGAAGGAGGCCCGGGGCGCCGGGAAGCCCGCCCGCCGGAGCGCGAGCCCCATGGCCCGGGTCTACATCGGGAGCGGCCGGCTGGCGAACATGCGGGCCGGTGACCTGGTTGGCGCGATCGCGAACGAGGCCGGCATCGATGCCCGGTCGATCGGCACCATCGAGATCAGCGACCGCTTCTCGCTGGTGGAGCTGCCCGAGGACCAGGTGGACCGCGTGATTGCGGCGCTCCGCGCCACCACCATCAAGGGCAAACGGCAGACGGTGCGCCGTGACCTGGCATCGCGTGGCAGGCCCGTGACGCGGACCTCACGTTGACCACCCGCGAACCCGCCAGTATGTTGCCGCTAGGATGCGACCCCGGACCGGGGTCGCCGGCCGCGGGAACCGGGCCGCCTTGTCGAGCGGGTACCTGGCCCGCGAGTCGAAGGCACGAGTGACGCCCTGACGTACCGGGCACGCTCGTGCCTTTTGCGCTTCACGCACCCTGGGAGGCTGTCTGGCGCCCTGGACCAGCACCGATCCCGGCATACCAGGCCGGCGGGTCATCGCGATCACGCGCGGGCTCGGCTGGAGCTTCGCCGCGTTCGGCGTGCTCGGGACCGTGTGGTGGTTCGTCGCGGAAGGCCGGGCGGTCGAGCCGGAGGCCGGGCTCAGCACCGTGTTCCTGATCGAGTCCCTGAGCGTGATGGTGATGGGGCTCGGGCTCGTGAGCGCGGCCGCGGTCCGGGTCCAGGGCATCGCCCTCGCCGGCGCGGCGGTCCTCGGCTTCGGCGGGCTCGCGCTCACCCGCGAGCTCGTTCACCCCGGCCGCGTCGCCGCGAGTGGCGCCGGGCTGGTCCCCGCGGGGCTCCCCCTCTCGAGCGCCCTCCTCCTCGTGATCGCGGGGATCGGGCTGGTCGGCCTGGCGCTGCCGGCGCGACTCGACCGGGGCCGGCTCACCGCCGGCACCTTCGGCGCCATCCTCGCCGTCATGAGCCTGGGGCTCATCGCGGTGCGCCTCATCTGGCGCCCCGACGCGCAGGGGAGCCTCCTGGTCGGGACCTCCGTCTACCTGCTGATCGCGAGTCTCCTCCTCGGCACCTGTCTCGCGCTCATCACCTGGAGCAGCGACCCCGACGCCGCCTCCACGCCCTGGGTCCCCCTCACGCTCGGCGTGGCGTGCCTCGCCACGTCCCTCTTTCTCTGGCGGGCCCTGGTCACCTACGAACAGGACCAGATCAAGGAGCTGACCCGGGTCGCCTCGCACACAGCCCGCCTCCAGATCGCGCAGCAGGTGGAGGCCGCCACCAAGGTGCTGAGCCGGATCGCGCGCTTCTCGCCCCGCGGCCGGATCCAGGAAGACAACGCCCGGGTGCTGACCCGCGACGTGGACGGGCTCCGCGGGCTGATCTGGCTCGACCCGGCCTTCCATGTCCTCCAGGTTCGCCCCCAGCTCGCGGACACCGCCGCGCTCCGCATCGCGCTCGAGCGCGAGCTGCCCCGCCAGGTCGACTCGATTCCCGCCGAGCCCCAGGGCGCCCGCTTCTTCGGGCTGGACCAGCCGACCCACATCGCCGCGGTCCTCCCCTACTGCGGCGAGTCGGTGTGCCGGGGATGGCTGGTCGGCGTCTTCGACGCGCGCCAGCTGCTCGAGCCCGCCCTCGCCGACAGCGAGAGCGGCTTCGTGCACGCGGTCTCGCAGGACCGGCGCCCGATCGTCACCCCGCCCGGCCGGGTCAATCTCCCGGTCGAGTGGACCCATCACTCGACTTACGGCACCGGCAACGTGGTCTGGGACCTGGTGACCTGGCCCAGCGACCCGACCCTCAAGCGGCTGCGCTCGGGGCTTCCCGACCTGCTGCTCCTGCTCGGGCTCCTGGTCTCGACCCTCCTCCCGCTCGCGATCCGGCTCGGGCAGATGAACCTCACCCGCGCCCGCCTCGCCGAACGGGTGCGGGTGAACCTCGCGCTGGAGACGGCGACCGACGGGATCTGGGAGTGGGACGTCGGGACCGGCACCGCCCGGCGGAGTGCCGGCCTCTGGCGCCACCTGGGCTACGATCCGGGGGCGATGAACGGCGGCGCCGATCCCTGGCCCTCCCTCATCCATCACAACGATCACCCCCGGGTGATGAACGCGCTGTCCGATCACCTCGCCGGCCTCACCCCCACGTTCGAGGCCCGCTACCGGATCCGCAGCCACAACGGCGACTGGCACTGGGTGATCGACCGCGGCCGCGTGGTCGAACGCTCCCCCACCGGCCAGCCGCGCCGCGTCCTCGGGATCAGCGCCGACGTCACCGACCGGCAGCGGGCCGACGAGGCCCTCGCCGAGAGCGAGCGCCGCTTCCGCGCCTCGTTCGACAGCGCCGCCCAGATGCTCTTCCTCCTCGACGCGGAGGGGCGGGTGCTCGAGGCCAACCACGCCGCGCTCGACTTCACCGCGCGCGAGCTGCCCGCGCTCCGCGGCGTGCCGCTCTGGGATCTCGACAGCTGGCGCGGGGGCGAGACCCTGGCCGACGACCTCCGGGCCGACGTCACCGAGGCGCTCGAGGGGAACCCGCTGCGCCGCGAGCTCGAGGTCGAGGACGCCAGGGGCGACCCGCTGCTGCTCGAGCTCTCGCTCTCCCCCATCCACGATGCCGGCGGCAAGGTGTTCCAGCTGATCGCCGACGCGCGCGACATCACCGTCCGCAAGCGCGCCGAGGACGTGCTGCGGGAGGTGGAGTCGCTGACCACGATGGGCCGGATGGCGGCGCGGGTGGCCCACGAGATCAACAATCCCCTCGCCGGGATCCAGAACGCCTTCCTGCTCATCAAGGACGCGGTGCCGGAGGATCACCCGCACCGGAACTACGTCGGCGCGGTCGAGCGCGAGATCGCGCGGATCGCGGGCGTGACCCGCCAGCTGTACGAGACCTACCGGCCGGAGCAGAACGGCAGCCACGGCACCTCGGTGGCAGGGCTGGTCTCCGACGCGGTGGCGATGCTGGAGCAGATCAACCGCGCCACCGGCGTGCGGATCGAGGTCAACCTCAACGGCGTCCCCGGCACGGTGCGGCTGCCCGAGGCGATCCTGCGCCAGGCGCTCTACAACCTGGTGCAGAACGCGGTCGAGGCCTCGCCGCCGGGCGGCGTGGTGGAGGTGATCGCCAGCGTGGACGCCGGCGTGTTCATCCTCCAGGTCCTCGACCGCGGGCCGGGCATCCCGCCCGACATCCGCGAGCGGGTGTTCGAGCCGTTCTTCACCACCAAGTCCGCCACGGTGCGCACCGGGGGCATGGGGCTCGGCCTCTCCCTCGTCGGCCGGTCGGTGCAGGCGCTGGGCGGGCACGTCGAGATTCACGACCGGGACGGGGGCGGCACCGAGTTCGTGGTGCGGCTCCCGATTCCCCCGGCAGGGCCAAAGGTGCCAGCATGAGCCAGGGGCGCATCCTGCTCGCCGACGACGAGCCGACCTTCCTCCACTCCACGGCCGACCTCCTGCGGCGCGAGGGCTACCAGTGCGACACCGTCTCCGACGGCCCCACCGCGCTCGCACGGGTCGAGGCGAATCCCTATGACCTGCTGATCACCGACCTGGAGATGCCCGGCAACGGCGATCTCGGCCTGGTCCGCGCGATCGCCGCGTCCCGCGGCGGGCTCCCCGTGCTGGTGATCACCGGCGTTCCGAGTGTGCGGACCGCGATGGCGTGCGTGGAGCTGCCGGTCGCCGCGTACCTGCTCAAGCCGGTGGTGTTCGCCGATCTCCTCCCCCGGGTCGAGACCGCGGTCAGCCGCTTCCGGTCCTGGCAGGCGATGCAGGAGGCGGAGCAGCGGCTCGCCGAGTGGCGCCGCGACTACGAACGGCTCGCGACCGGCACCGGCGGCACGGGGAACGGGATCGACGTCTTTCTCTCGCTCACCCTCCGCAACGTCATGGGCTCGCTCACCGACCTGCAGCAGCTCGGGCGGGCCCTCGCGGGGAAGCCGGTGGACCAGCATCCCTGTCAGCTGCTCAACTGCCCCCGCGGGGCGCAGCTCCAGGAAGCGGTGCGCGAAACCATCCGGGTGCTGGAGGAGACCAAGCACGCCTTCAAGTCGAAGGCGCTGGGCGAGCTGCGTCACAAACTCGAGCTCATGCTCGAGCTGGACGGGATCCGCTCCTGATGGTGTGATTGTCGCCACATACCGCGACCGGCGCGGGCGCTAGGTTGCGCGGTGCAGGCCAGTGCGCCCGGGCATCGCCCGGGACCCTTGGCGGATGAGGCCAGGACTCATCAGTCGAAGGCGCGTTCGGCTCCCACGTACGGGGAGGCCACGCGCCTTGTGTGTTTTCGGGGGCCTGCTGCAGGGATAGATGGGGGTGCCCCCCAACACCGGGGCGACGCCCCGCGAATACCGAAGGACGACGTGTCATACCACGGGCCCGGTGCACCGGGCCCCGCAAACACGGGAGTGAAGGGCATGTCCCTCGATTCGATGCGCGGTCTGCTGGTGCGGGAGCTCCGGGACCTGTACAGCGCCGGGACGCTGGTGCTCAAGGCCCTGCCCGCCCTCGCGACCGCGGTCACCACCCGCCCGCTCCGGCAGTTGCTGCTGGAGCAGTCGCGGGAGGTCGAGGCGCAGCTGGACCGGCTGGAACGGATCTTCGGCCTGCTCGGCAGCGACCCCTGGGGGCTCCGCTGCCGCGGCATGGAGGGTCTCATCGAAGAAAGCGCCGCGCTCCTGGCCGAGCGCGGCGATCAATCGGTGCGTGACGCGGCGATCGCGGCGGAGGCCCTCCGGATCGGGCATTTCCTGATCGCGGGGTATCAGTCCGCCTGCCGCCACGCCCGCACCCTCTGGCTCGACGGCATGGTGGAACCGCTGGCGGTGACGCTGGCCGAAGTCCAGTCGGTCACCGCCCAGCTCACCACGCTGGCGGAACAGCTATCCCCGGGCAACGCCGTGACCGAGGCCGCGGTGACCTGACCCGCCGACTGCACGTCCGCGGCACGCTGCCGGAGCGTACCCAGCTTCGCGGCGGCCGCACCCTTCCCCGTACCACCGCTTGCCACCCAAGGGGACCGGCGTCCGACGGCGCTGGTCTCCTCCTCCCTTTGGGGAGCCCCCGGCCCCCGACTCCTACAGCGCCCATCCCTTCCGGTACACCGGCCGCGTCCACTCCTCCGGCACCGCCTGCGCGATCGTCCCCTTCTCCGGGTCGACATCCACCGGCTGCCCCAGCCGCACCGCGAGACACCCCAGCAGTACCATCTCGGTGAGGGGACCGGCGTGTCCCGCGAAGGTGGAGAGGTTCGGCGCCCCGCCCTTCATCGCGCGGATCCACTCGGCGTAGACCCCGGGTGACCGCTCGTACTTCTGCGGCACCGGCGTCGCCTTGAGCTCGGCATCGCGCCTGGCGTCGAGGAGCCGGGGATTCTCGCCGTACATCCCGGCGAGGATCGCTCCCGAGTCACCCACCCACATCTGGCCCCCGATCTCCTCCGGCGGCCAGGTCATCCCCTCGGGCAGCCCCTCCGGCCGCGGGGGCCAGAGCCCGCCGTCGCGCCAGACCACCTTCACTTCGCCCCGCCCGTTCCGCGCCGGGAAGCGATACTCGATGCGTGACGACTTGGGCGCCGTCTCGGCGTAGAGCTTCGTGGTCTCCGGAACGATGCGGGTCGGGTACCGGAGATCGAGGGCCCAGAACGCCGCGTCCATGCCGTGACACGCCATGTCGCCCAGCGCGCCGGTGCCGAAGTCCCACCACCCGCGCCAGCTGAACGGCGCGTACGCCGGGTTGTAGGGCCGCTCCGGCGCCGGACCGAGCCAGAGGTTCCAGTCCAGGGTCGGCGGTGGCACGTGCAGCGCGGTCGGACGGTCGATCCCCTGCGGCCAGATCGGGCGGTTGGTCCAGTAGTGCACCTCCCGCACCGCGCCGATCACGCCCGCCTCCACCCACTCGCGGATGATCCGGCAGCCGTCGTAGGTGTGTCCCTGGTTCCCCATCTGGGTGCATTGCTTCGGGCGGCGCGCCGCCTCCTGCATCAGCGCCCGCACCTCGCCCAGCGTCCGGGCCAGCGGCTTCTGGCAGTAGACGTGCTTCCCCGCCTTGAGGTAGAGCATCGCCGCGGCGGCGTGACTGTGATCGGGGGTCGAGACCGTCACCGCATCGATGTTCTTCCCCTCGCGGTCGAGCATGTCGCGATAGTCGCGGTAGCGCCGCGCCTTCGGATAGCTGCGGAAGGCATCGTCTGCCGCGTTCCAGTCGACATCACAGAGGGCGACGAGATTTTCTCCCTCCATACCGCGCATATCGTTCCGTCCCATGCCACCGACGCCGATGCAGGCGACATTGAGCGTGTCGCTCGGCGCCCGGTATCCGCGCCCCAGGACGTGGCGCGGGACGATATGAAAGGCCCCCATTCCGGCGGCCATGGTGGAGACGAAATCACGACGATTGGGTCTGGATGACATGAAGTGCCCTTGCGTTGATCAGGACCATGCGGGAGGGATCCCCAGATGCGCCGAGGCCCGGGATGCTGACGAACAACCGCGCCGCCCGGCGCAATCGAGGAAATCCCTGGAATCCGCGCAATCTGCGGATCGCTGTGATGAACCGCGCGGGACGTCAGGCCGCGGCGCGGCGCTCGTCCTCCCCGCGGAAGAGCAGGGCGAACAGCACCAGGATCGTCGCCGCGCCCACGGCGGGCCGGAGCCAGATCGCGGTCCAGTCGTGGCCCCCCGCCGGGTTGGCGTACTGCTGCACCACCCACCCCGACGCGATACTCCCGATGAAATAGCCGACGCCCTGGGTGATGAGCGTCAGGAACCCCTGCGCCGCGGCCCGCACCTTGAGGCCTGCGCGCTGGTCCACGTAGATCTGCCCGGTCACGAAGAAGAAATCGTAGCAGACACCGTGCAGCAGGATCCCGGCATAGAGCATCCAGGCGTGCGCCCCGACGTCGCCGTGGGCGAAGAGCAGGTAGCGCGCCCCCCACGCCCCCATCCCCACCAGCAGGATGATCTTGCTCCCGTAGCGGAGCAGGAGCGCCGGGAGCGCCAGCATGAACAGGATCTCGGACATCTGGCCCAGCGTCATCTTGCTCGCCGGCGCCACCATCCCGATCTCGTTGAGGAACGGGTTGGTCCAGGTGTAATAGAACTGGAGCGGGATGCAGAGCAGGAACGACCCCAGCACGAAGGTCGCGAAGCTCCGGTCCTTCATGAGCGAGAGCGCGTCGAGCCCGAGGATGTCGCGGACGTTGAGCGGCTTCCCGGCGGCGTGCGGCGGCGTATGCGGCAGCAGGAAGGAGTAGAGCCCGAGCGCCACCGACGCGCCGGCCGCGATCTGCATCGGCACCGCCGTCGCCTCGAGGCCGAGCTGGCCCACCACCTGCCCCGCCACGATCCAGCCGATCGTCCCCAGCACCCGCACCAGCGGGAACTCGCGGGCCTGGTCGGTGAGGTTGTCGAAGGCCAGGGAGTTGGTGAGCGAGAGCGTCGGCGCGTAGCACACCGCGTACACGATGAGCAGCGGGTAGAGCCGCCCGAAGCTGGGCTCGTTGCTCGCCCAGACGAGCACGCCAGCCCCCACCAGGTGCAGCAGCGCCAGGATCCGCTGGGTCGCGAAGAACCGGTCCGCGATCATCCCGACGAAGAAGGGCGCCACGATCGCGCCGATCGCCATCGCCCCGTAGGCCGCCCCCACCTGCACCCCGTCGAGCTTGAGGGTGCCGCTCAGGTAGGTGCCCAGCGTGACGAACCACGCCCCCCAGATGAAGTACTGGAGGAACATCATGACCGAGAGCCTGGTCTTGATCATCAGGGGAGCTCCCGGAGGCGGATGTTGCGGTATTCCACCCGGTCCCCGTGGTCCTGCAGCGCGATGTACCCGCTCGGCGCGAGGCCGTAGCCCTTCCACTGCGCGAATTTGCTGGCCGCGACCTTCGCCTGCCAGTCGGGGCTCTGCAGCTCGTATTCGACCACCTTCACCCCGTTGAGCCAGTGCTCCACGTGGTTGCCGTTCACCACGATCCTCACCTCGTTCCACTCCCCCGCGGGGTGGACCACCCCCGCCGGCGAGGGATACAGGCCGTAGCAGGCGCCCGCGGAGGTGAGGCGGCTCTTGCCGTCGGCATGCCGCGCGTCATCCAGCACCTGCATCTCGGGGCCGGTCTCGTAGGTCGCGTCCCCCTCTTCGGTGACCCGGTACATGATGCCGCTGTTGCCGCCCTCCGAGATCTTCCACTCGAGGGCCAGCTCGAAGTTCCGGTAGGCCCGCTCGGTGATCAGGTCCCCGCCCCCGGCCTCCCGGACCAGCGACCCGTTCTCGACCACCCAGCCGCGCGGCGCCACCCGCTGGCGGTACCCGCGCCACCCCCTGGTGGTCTTGCCATCGAACAGCAGCACCCACCCCTCGCGCTTCTCGTCGGCGGTGAGGCGATTGGCGAGCTTGGCCGGCACGGCCTGGGCGGCGAGCACTGCGGGGAGGAGGGCGGCGACGACGGGAACGAGCGCGGGCAGCGTCCGCTTGGACATCGTGGTTTCAGACCTCGACGGAAGAGATTGGCGCAGCCCGGATGACGAAACCGCTCGCCGCGCCGCGGTGAGGCTCCAACGATACGGCGTGCGCCGGGCCGGCGGAAGGGTCCGCACTGGCGCGGCCCACGCGCCGACACTAACCTAGCTCTGCCTCCGCTCGGGATCCTCATGCAGCGTCGCGAACTCGTCCGCCTCCTCGGGGCGGGCACTCTCCTTCCGCTCCTCCCCCGTTCCCTCGAAGGGGCGGTGGCCGCGGCCCGCGAGGCCCATCGCGCCGCCCGGCGCGGGGATCTCGAGGTCCTCTCGCCGGCCCAGGCCCACCTGGTCACCACCCTCGCCGACCTGATCCTCCCGCGCACCGACACGCCCGGGGCCAGCGATGTCGGCGTCACCGGGTTCATCGACTACATGCTCGCGCACTGGTACCACGACGACGAGCGAAGCGCCTTCCTGGCCGGCCTCGCGGAGATCGACCGCCGGGCCGCCGGCCGGCCCGCCGACCTCCTCCCCGCTCTCGACGGGCGGAAGGGCGAACCCGGCAGCGCCGAGGCGGAGTTCGCCCGCCTCAAGTCACTCGTGATCTACGGATACTTCACCTCGGAGCGGGTGGTCAAGGAAGTCACCCGCGATCCCATCATTCCCGGCCGCTTCGACGGGTGCGTGAAGCCATGAAGACCTGGGACGCCATCGTCATCGGCTCGGGTATCTCCGGCGGCTGGGCCGCGAAGGAACTGACGCGGCACGGGCTCGAGACCCTCGTCCTCGAAGCCGGCGGCCCGGTCGACCCGGCCCGCGACTATGTCGAGCACGTCCAGCCCTGGGAGATGCCGTTCCGCGGCTGGGGTGACCGCGACCGCCTCGCCCGCGAGCAGCCGATCCAGAAGGCCTGCTACGCCTGCGACGAATGGTCCGGCAAGTTCTTCGTCAACGACCGCGAGAATCCCTACTCGACTCCCGACGACCAGCCCTTCTACTGGATCCGCGGCCGCCAGGTCGGCGGCCGATCCATCATGTGGGGCCGGCAGGTGTACCGCTGGAGCGACCTCGACTTCGAGGCCAACGCGAAGGACGGCGTCGCCGTCGACTGGCCCATCCGCGAGCGCGACATCGCCCCCTGGTACGACCAG
>DASZPT010000184.1:0-3802 GCA_035549935.1 Gemmatimonadales bacterium | reverse complement strand
GTAAGCTGCAGGGCAGCGGCTAGCGCGGCAAGGCCGCGCCTGCCGCGGTGGGGTTGTGACCTGTGGCGCACAAACCGTAGGGCCGCGGCCCTGGCAGCTTCACGCGGTGGTTAGGTGGCTGTCGCAGAACAATCCTCGGCCCACGTCCCGCACGATTCTGGCCCTTACCTGACCCGGCACCCAGCCAGCCCGTTGTAGCCACTCACCGATCGGGGCCGGATGCACGGCGAGCCGGGAGGGGCCCTGTCTGCTTCCTGGTGGAGCCTGCCGTTCGCCAGGGCCCCTCAGCCGGCGAGCCGCAGCCGCTGCATCCGGCCCAGCTGGCGGGCGGGAACGTTCGCTGGACGGCCAATCGGCTCACTTCTGGAATGCCGCCGTTGGTCGCGTGAGACCACCACAACCGAGAAACTGGATGGGAAGGGCAGTGGAGGTGAGGCGTCGGATGGAAGCCACCTAACGACCCCGCATAAGCTGCGCCCCGAGGCGCGCTCGCGCAAGCGAGCGGGCCGACGAGCGCATGCTGCCGGCTTCGAGAAAACCGATGGCCGAGGACGTCAGCTTCATGCGGTAGTTAGCCAACAGTGATGGTGGGCCCAGGGGGCGAAGACACCAACCACGCGAGACCGGCCCCGAGCGCCAGGGCCGCTCCGGCGAAGGCGAGCCCCCCGAGCAAGGGAAACATGAGGGCAAAGGGCGCCAGGCCGAGGCCGACGAGCAGAGCCTGTCTGGGTCGGGCGCCAGCAGCGGTGGTGCGACCGAGGGCGCAGGTGCGAAATCCGAGGAGGAGAGCGATAACGACCGCGATCTGGAGGGTTGCCTTGGTTCCCCCAACGCCGAACGACAGCGGGTTGAGGGCCTCCGAGGCACGGGGCGCTGCCCACGCAAAGAGCCCCAAGGCGCTGGCGGCGAGGGCCGGAGGAAGCAGGATCATCCCGGCGCGGACCTTCGCCACGGGGCTATGGTCTGGCAGGAGCCAGGCAAGGGCCCCGAGAAGGGCGAGGGCGGCCGCCAAGGCGACCAGAATCGGCACCGAGCGAAGGGCGAGAACGGCGACAGGCGTTTCGGTCCGGAAAGCGCAAAGTGGCTGAGAATCGCCCCAGCGGCAGTCTTCCGTGGTTGAGACGGTTTGATGGAGTTGGAGGACGTGGGAGAGGCCGAGTGGCGAGACCTTGTAGCGGGTCCCGTCGGGAAGGTCGGCGGCGCCCCAGCCGAGGGAGAGCGATGAGCCCAGGCCGAGGGCGGTGAGGCTGAAGAGGAGCGCGACGGCAGCGCGACGCAGACGCATGAGAACTCCGAGCATGGGTTTCTCTCGGATGTCGCGGAGAGCACAAAGGTTTGAACACGTCTGTTGGCTAACGACCCCGCATAAGCTGCGCCCCGAGGCGCGTTCGCGCAAGCGAACGGGCCGACGAGCGCAGGCGCCAGGACCCGCGCAAACCGACGGCCGAGGACGTCAGCTTCATGCGGTGGTTAGGCGGCACCTGGGAGTGGTAGTTACCGTCTACGAACGCTGGAGGCGGAGCCGCTTATCGAGCGCGTAGACCAGCAGTACGCCGACCGCATAGGCGACAATATCGAGCGGGTCGAAACGTCCGCGAAACGGGCCGTCGGGCCAGTAGCGCTGGGATACCTCGGTTGCAGCACTTGCGAGAAAGAGGACGAAGCCGGCTCGTTCAGGGGTGGCGCCCAGGTGTCTTGCCAGCCATGTGCGGCGATACGGCGGCAGTGGCGACCGAAACACGAGGTAGAGGTATGCCGGTACGACGAGGTCGGCGAGGTGATTGGTAGCAAATCCGGCCCGCACGCCGGCCATGTTGAGGCCAGCAGTGAGCAGGAATATGGCGAAGGCCGCCCAGGTGAGACCTTGCCAGACCCGGACGGCTCGAGCGGCGGAATACGGGACTGGCTCGGGCCGCGGCGACCGGGGGACCTCCATGGCCTGGTCAGCTCGGACCGCGGGTTCGACGAAGCCAGAGGCTGAGGGCGACCCCACCCACTGCGGCGAGGCCAGCCACAAGCGCGAGATCCAAGCGCTCCTGGCGTACTCCCGCTGCGACGGCCACGACCGCGAGCAGAACGACCAGCCCAAGGAGGGCATGCCAAAGGCGAAGGGGGCGTGCGGTCGGGTTGCTTGACATAGAGACCTCGTGCGGGGACAGTGTGCCGCCTAACGACCCCGCATAAGCTGCGGATCGAGGCGCGTTCGCGCAAGCGAACGGGCCGACGAGCGTAGACGCGTGGAGTCATGAAAACCGATGGCCGAGGACGTCAGCTTCATGCGGTAGTTATGCCGCCGCAAGGGATGTCAGTCGCCTCGAATGGCGCAGAAGTACCCGGCCCTTCGCGAGAACTCATTCTCCGCATCGCGCCACCAGCCGCCGAACCCATCGGGTCGGCGGTTCACAATGGCGAAGGGCCCAGGGAGACCTTCATGAGCTCCGTGACTGCCGCCGATCCACATCTCCAACCATGCGTCGTCCCCGAGTCGGGCGATGACCCCCGGAGTGAGCGCCGAGCGGGAGCTGGGGGGATGACTGGTGACAAAGGGGAGGTTGGCTGTGGCGAAGTCCGCAGAGCCAGTAAGGGGGAACCTCACTGCCGAGGAATCCACGCCAGGTGTGCATAAGGTCAGGTCAACGTTGCAGCGCTCGAACAAGTGGACCGGCTGGAAGGCCGGGAAGGTGAGAGACAGTCGGAGCCGCCCGATCGCGGTATCCGGCGGGTCAGAGATGCGCACGACGATGAGCTGGTAGGTGCCGGGGTAGTCGGTGAGGGCAGGGGGTAGATCCGCAGGCTGCCGACCTGTCGGATATGAGCATTCGTGTTGGGCGTAAAGTGGCGTGCTAGCAGCAAGGGCGGCCACAGCCGCAAAGCTCAATCGTAGCATGCGATCCATACGGCGGGATAACGACCCCGCATAAGCTGCGCCCCGAGGCTCGTTCGCGCAAGCGAACGGGCCGACGAGCGCAGGCGCATGGAATCACGAAAACCGATGGCCGAGGACGTCAGCTTCATGCGGTGGTTAGGCGGCAGCAAGATATTACGACAGCTTCTCATCGGGTGAGTCGGGTAGCTTGCGGAGTGCCTCATCGATGGCAGTTGAATCAATGTGCTCAATGGTCTGATTGCGCTTATAAAGGTCTTGCACGTGCTGCATGAAAACATTGACGAGAGCACCAATATCCATGCCGTTGCCAATGCTTGGGAGTGGAGGATTGTTAGTGTCGCGTTGCAGTCCAGTGAAGGCTAGGTGTCCGCCACCACCTTTAAACCTGCCTTGACGTCGAAAGCGCCATCCGACGATGGAGCGAGGGCCGACAGACCCGGCAGGTCTGGTTAAGTGGTATTGATAGCACACAGACGCAAGATGTTGGGCGACAGCACCTGGAGGACAGCGGCCAGCGTCGCATGACTTTATGAGGCGGAGCAGGGGTCTCACCCAGTGCCGGTTGGAAAGGAACTGAGGAGTGACGTCTCCGGTAAGGACTATGCGGGTGGCGACCTGTGCCCCTGTTCCTGGCAAGATGCCGACCTGCTTCTGGAAATTGGTCCGGTATCTCTTCCTGTCAGCGGACAGTAGCACATCCACCGTATATTGCCGCGCCTCAGTACCGACAAAGGCCGGAGCGAGAAGGTAGTGCGCTACTGCTCCAGGGCCGGGTAGGCGGGCAAGATGGCGAGGTACTTCGCGATGAATGGCATCCCTGATGGCGCCAATACTTGGCTCGAGAAGCAGGTTTCGCCCGCGCAACACACGGGCCATCCAGTCTGCCAGTTCGTTGTTTTGTCCGGTGGCCCCTAG
>DASZPT010000183.1:0-2833 GCA_035549935.1 Gemmatimonadales bacterium | reverse complement strand
GAGGGCGTAGGCGGTCGAGAACTGGGTGCCGTTGAGGAGGGCGAGCCCCTCCTTGGGGCCGAGGGCCAGTGGCGCGAGCCCGGCCTGGCGCAGCGCCTCGGCGGCCGGGAGCCGACGGTCACCGACAAAGCACTCGCCCACGCCGAGCATCGCGGCGGTCATGTGCGCGAGCGGCGCGAGGTCGCCGCTCGCGCCGACGCTGCCCTGCGAGGGCACCACCGGGGTCAGGCCCCGCGCGAGGAGTTGCTCCAGCAGCGTGATGGTCGCGGGCCGCACACCGGACGCCCCCTGCCCCAGGCTCGCGAGCTTGAGGGCCAGCATCAACCGGGCGACCGGCACCGGCATCGGGTCGCCGACCCCCGCGGCATGAGAGAGGACGATGTTCCGCTGCAGCGCCGAGAGGTCCTCGGGGGCAATGCGCACACTGGCGAGCTTGCCGAAGCCGGTGTTGATCCCGTAGACCGGCTCGCCCCGCGCGACGATGTCCGCGACGGTCCGGGCCGCGCGCTCCACGCCCGCGAGGGCCGCGGGCGCGAGGGTGACGCCGTCACCGGCATAGATCGCGGCCCACTGGGCCAGCGAGACATTCCCCGGATCGAGACGGATCATGTACCCTCGTACACCCGAGCGTGGAGCGGATTGAACCCGATGCGATAGACCAGCTCGGCGGGGCGCTCGATGTCCCAGAGCGCGAGGTCGCAGCGCTTGCCCACCTCGAGCGTCCCCACCTCGTGCAGCCGCCCCAGGGCCCGGGCCGCCTGGCGGGTCACGCCGAGAAGGCACTCCTCCACGGTGAGGCGGAAGAGAGTGGCCGCCATGTTCATGGTGAGGAGGATGGACGAGAGCGGCGAGCTGCCGGGGTTCTGGTCGGTGGCCAGCGCGATCGGCACCCGGTACCGGCGGAGGAGGTCGACCGGCGGAAGATGGCGTTCCCGCAGGAAGTAATACGCCCCCGGGAGGAGCACGGCGACGGTCCCGGCGCGGGCCATGGCGACCACGCCGTCGGCGTCGGTATGCTCGAGGTGGTCGGCCGAGAGCGCCTCGTAGCGCGCCGCGAGGGCCGCGCCGTGCTGGTTTGAGAGCTGGTCGGCGTGGAGCTTGACGAAGAGCCCCTCCGCGCGGGCCGACTCGAAGACCCGGGCGATCTCGGCCGGCGAGAAGGCGATCCGCTCGCAGAACCCGTCGACCGCGTCGGCGAGCCCCTCGCGGGCGATCTCGCGCATCATCTCGCCGGCGACGAGGTCGAGATAGAGTTCCCGTTCGTCGCGGAACTCGGGCGGGAGCGCGTGGGCGGCGAGAAAGGTCGTCAGCACATCGACGCGGCGGACGCGGGTGAGGTCGCGCGCGGCGCGCAGCTGGCGCATCTCGGCCTCGAGTTCGAGACCGTACCCCGACTTGATCTCGACCGTGGTGACGCCCTCGGCGAGCAGGGCGTCGAGCCGCGGCAGCGCGGCGGCGACCAGGTCCCCCCGGCTGGCGGCGCGGGTCGCGGCGACGGTCGCGAGAATCCCCCCGCCCTGGCGGGCGATCTCCTCGTAGGTGGCCCCCGCGAGCCGACGCTCGAACTCGTGGGCCCGGTCGCCGCCGTAGACGAGGTGGGTATGGCAGTCGATCAGGCCGGGGGTGACCCATCGCCCTTCGCCGGCGATGATCTCGGGCGCCTGGAGACCCACGGGCGCGGCGTCGGCGGGACCGGCATAGAGGATCCGGCCGTCCCGCGCCGCAAGCAGGCCCTCCTCGATGATGCCCAGCCCAGGAAGCCCGGGCGCCATGGTGGCAAGCCGAACGTCCTGCCAGATCCGGTCACAGCGCATGGCGCGGAGGGGCGGCAGTGGGGAGCGTTTGGGAAAGCACGTGAGCGCGTATGAGTTGGACCACGGAGCGCGCCCGGCAGGACTCGAACCTGCGACCCTCTGCTTAGAAGGCAGATGCTCTATCCAGCTGAGCTACGGGCGCCCACGCGACTGGCCGTGGCCCCAAAGCTAGCTGGAAACCGCTGCGCGACCAACCTCGTAGGGCGCCCCGCTCGTCCCACCCGCAGGCAATCCCCTCATCGGAGGTTCCGTGCTGTCCCTGCTCGTATCGTTGCTGGCCGCCGCCCCGACGGCGCCGATCACCCCGGCCGCCCCCGCCGATGGCGAGGCGCTGGTGCGCGCGATGTACGACAAGTACAAGGGGAAGTGGTACAGGACGCTCACCTTCGTCCAGACCACCACCGACTACCGGAAGAACACCAAGGAGACCTGGTACGAAGCCGCGCGGATCCCGGGCATCCTCCGGATCGATATTGCGCCGATCGACAGCGGGAAGGCCCTGCTCTTCCGCAACGACTCGATCTACCAGTTCGATCAGGGTGCGCTCAAGGCGTCGCAGCCCTTCGTCCACCCGCTCATGATCCTGGGCTTCGATGTCTACGCCGACCCGGTCGAGAAGACGCTGCAGCGACTGAAGACGGTGGGCTTCGACCTCTCGAAGATCCGCGAGGACACCTGGCAGGGCCGTCCGGTGTACGTGGTCGGCGCGGCGAAGGGGGACACGGCGACGAAGCAGTTCTGGATCGACCGGGAGCGGCTGGTCTTCGTCCGGTCGCTCGAGACCGCCAGGAACGGCTCCGGCAACGTGGTCGAGACCCAGTTCAACAAGTACCAGCCGCTCGGGAAGGGCTGGATCTCGGTGGAGGTCCGCTTCATGGTGGGCGGGAAGCTGGTCACCATGGAGGAGTACGCGGATGTGAAGGGGGACCCTGCCCTGCCGGATGCGCTGGTCGACCCGTCGGCGTTCGGGAAGCCGGGGTGGGTGAAGTAGCGGTCGGGGGGGGGGGGGGGGGGGGGGG
>DASZPT010000182.1:0-22920 GCA_035549935.1 Gemmatimonadales bacterium | reverse complement strand
TCCCGCTCCCTCGCCGTGAGGAACCGCCGGAGGACGCGATCGCCGAGGCGATCGATCATCCGTTCCACCCGGGCGATATCGACCAGGTCGATCCCGACGCCGACTAGTTCCATCGGGCCCAGAGCGCGTTGACCGGCCCGGCGAGCGGTTCGGGGACGGGGAGGTACCCGCCGAGCACGAGGCCGAGGTAGAGCGCCGTCCCGAACAGCGCCACGCCGATCAGCACCAGCGGCCAGCGGGGGCGGCGCCAGCGACGGAGGTCCTCGATCTCCGTCTCCCACGCCCTCCACTCGCGGGTGAGGGCCTCTTCCAGTGCGAGCCACGCCGCCTCGAGCCGGCGGGCCGCGGTCATCAGCGCCTCCTGCCATGCCTCGACGGCCTGGGTCGGCGCCCGGTCGCTTCGCGCCTGGTTGGCCGCCTGGTCCAGCTGGACGAGGGCCTGATGGAGCGGCGGTGCGCCCTGGGAGAGCCGGGCACCGAGGGCCCGGATCTCGGCGGGGTCGAGGGCGAGCGCCCCGATCCGTTTCGCTGGCAGGCGGACCTCGCGGGCCGCGGCCTGGAGCCGGTCCCCGATCGTGGCGCCGGCCCGCGCCGCGACCTCCTGCACCGCCCGGCTCCAGAGCCCTTCCCACGCCTCGCGGTTCACGGTGGCGAGCGCGAGTTCGCGGTCGCCTTCGCGGGCCCAGCGCCGGGCGTCGGCCAGGAGCTCGAACAGCTGGGTCACCATCGCGAGGCGGATGTCCTCGTGCCGGATCCAGTGAGGCGGCGACCCCGGGGCCGGCGCCGGCGGGGCCACCAGCCGGCCGAGCGACGGCCCGAGTTCGGGGACGGCGAGTTCCACGCCCATGACCGAGGTCACCGGGTCATCCAGCCGGGCGGCGCGCCCTGCAGCATGTCCTCCGCCAGGATCCCCGGCTCCCCGGTGCGCTCGCCGAAGCGCCGGGTGAAGGTCGCGAGGGATTCCGCGGTGCACGCCTCGCGGTCGAGCCCGAGCCGCGCGATCGCGAGCTCGATGCCATCGGGCTCGCCCTCGATCTCCACCAGCACGTCCATCCGCGGGAACCACTCCATACGCACCATGGTCTCCTCGAGGTCGTAGACCTCGACGTAGCGGTCGATCGACTCGACCACGGTGTACCCGAGCGCCGAGAAGATGGCGATCGCGGCGGCGCCGTCGTCGACCGAAAACTCGATCTCCTGGCGCTGCTTGTACCCCGTCTCGTTCACCGTCGTGGGCCCCTTCCATGCCATCTCCGCCACGTCGGCGCCGCCTTCCTCGTCGATCCAGCGGCGCACCCGGAGCACATGGTCCCGCGCGGAGAGCTCCCCGGCGCGGTCCAGGCGCCGGTCGCGCATCATGCCGTGGAAGCGGAGCACCGCGCCGGCATCCTCCAGGGTCTGCCGGAGGGCGGCGGGCTCGGTCACGACGGACTTGAGTTCGATCTCATTCGCCAAGGATGGCCTCGAGGACGCGGGAGGTGTCACGCAGATCGGGAAAGGCGGCGTGGGCGCCCGCCGCCGCGAGCGAATCGATGGCATAGGAGCCGGTCGCCACCCCGATGGCCCGGGCGCGGATCGCCTGGCCGCAGGTCACGTCGGCCGGGGTATCGCCGATGATCACGACCTCGCGGCCGCGGGGTTCGCGCCCGAAGTGGGGCTCCGCCCGGCGGGCGGCGATCGCGGGGAGGTCGGGACGATGGGCCGAGTCGGACCCGTAGGCGCCGAGGGCGAATCGCGCCGGCGCGATCCCCGCCGCCGAGAGCTTGAGCGCGGCGCCCTGCACCACGTTGCCGGTCAGCAGGCCGAGGATCACGCCGCTCTGGCGTTCCAGTTCCGCGAGGAGCTCGGGCACACCGGGCATGACGGTCATCGTGGTCCGGGGGTGACGGAGCTCGTCTTCCAGGATGCTCACGTACCGCCGGCAGATGGTCTCGATGAAGACCGTGTCGTCGGCGCCGGGGTGCCCGGCGACCTCCAGCAGCTCGCGCACGATCTGGGGATCGGTCTTGCCGTCGAAGCGCACCCGGTCGTACACCGCCAGGTCGGGCACCTCCTCCACCATCGCGGTGGTGAGGGCGCGGCGTCCCGCGCCGGCGCTGAGGAGCAGGGTCCCGTCGATGTCGAAGAGGACGAGGTGGGTGGCCGCCGGCCTCACTCGACCCTCCGGATGCCGACCAGCTGAGGCCGGAGCATCATCGCCCGCGACCCCGGCCCCCAGGGCTCCATGACGAGGCTGCCGAGCGCCACCGTGGAATGCACCAGCGTCCCCGCGGGTCCGGCCAGCGCCACGTGGGTGATCCGGTCGCCCCGCTCGGCGAAGAAGAGCAGGTCCCCTTCGCGCTCGTCCCCGGGCGCGACGGCCACGCCTTCGGCCACCTGCTGGGCCGCGTCGCGCGGGAGGGTGATCCCGCGCGCGAGGTAGGTGGTCTGCACCAGGCCGGAGCAGTCGACGCCCCAGGGCGTGACGCCGCCCCACTGGTACGGCGTCCCGGCGAAGGTGCGGAGGGCCCAGAGATCCGGGGTCACGGCGCGGGCCCGGGCCACCACCCGGTCGTACGGCAGGACGCTCCCGGCGATCACCGTCCCCTGCGAGCCGTCGGGCAGGTCGATCCGGGGCGCGGCGAGTCCCACGCGGGCCCGCACCGGGAGGCGGACGATCACACCGTCGTCGGTCCGCACCACGGCCCCTTCGCTCCAGCCGGTGGCGCTCTCCTTCCAGCCGCGGGCGATCTCATGGTCGGTCTCGAGGGCGTAGCCCCGGTGCACCCAGCCTTCGTAGCGGTCGACGTCGCAGCGCACCCGCCGCCAGTCGCCCTGGGCGTCGAGGACCCGGGCGGTCTCGCCCAGCACCAGCTGGGTCACCTGCTCCGAGCGCAGGTTGGGCTCGCGCAGGACGGGCACCACCCCGGCCCGGGCGACGAGGGATGTGGTGGTCACTTTTCCTCGCAGTCCTTGCAGCGCACCACCCCGCGATTGGTGCAGACCACGCAGATGAAGGTCCCGCAGATCTCGCAGGGATAGCCTTCCGAGGCCCGCTCCTCGCGGCCACAGGCCCGGCAGACCATCATGTCGTGTTCGTGGATTTCGGGTTTCATCGGTGCCGCTCCTGGTTGCCACCTGCCCGCCTACAACTGTATCGCATACCGCTTGATCTTGTTGATCAGCGTGGCCCGCGAGATGCCGAGTTCCTGGGCCGCGCGGGTGCGGTTGCCGGTGTGATGCCGCAGGGTGCGCTCGATGTGCGCCCGCTCCAGCTCGTCCAGCGTCATCGGCGTGTGACGGCGATCGCCCGGGCCGGGCCGGGCCCGGAACTCGCCGGGAAGATGCTCGATTCCCACCGCCAGCTGGCCCCGCGCGAGGATCAGGCCGCGCTCCAGCACGTTCCGCATTTCCCGCACGTTGCCGGGCCAGCTGTGGGACAGCAGCCGTTCGAGCGCCTCGGGCCCCACCGCGGCCGGCGCCCCGGAGACGTGCCGCTGCAGCTCGTTCACCAGCGAGAGCAGCACCGACAGCTTGTCCTCCTTGGCCCGGTCCCGGAGCGGGGGCAGGGTGAGTGGCGTGACATTGAGGCGGTAGGCCAGGTCCTCGCGGAAGCTGCCGGCGTCGACCAGGGCGCCGAGATCGCGCGCGGTCGCGGCGATCACCCGGACGTCGCTGGTCAGCTCCTTGGTGCCGCCCACCCGCCGGAAGGTCCGGGTCTCGAGGAGCCGCAGGAGCCGGGGCTGGATCTCGGCGGGCAGATCGGCCACCTCCTCGATGAAGAGCGTCCCGCCGGCGGCGACCTCCACCATGCCTGGCCGCCGCTCGCGACCCTCCTGCTCCGAGGCCCGTTCGAGGCCGAAGAGGTCGGTCTCGAGCGCCGCGGGCGACTGGCCATAGCCGCTGACCTCGACGAAGGGTCCGGCCGCGCGCGGGCTCAGCTGGTGGAGCATCCGCGCGAGCCAGCCCTTCCCCACCCCGCTCTCCCCCTTGAGCAGCACCGGGGTCCGCTCGGCCAGCGCCACCAGGCCGGCCTGCTTGATCAGCTCCCGCATCTGGGGGGAACTCCCCAGCGACTCGAGTCCCGCCTCGCCCGGCGCGGTCCGGAGGAGGAGCAGCTCGTTGAGGCGCTTGAGGCGCACCTTGTCCGCCACCCGCGCCACCGCCGCGACCAGGTGTTCCAGGTCCATCGGCTTGGTGAGAAAATTCTCCGCGCCCATCTGCATCGCCTGGACGGCGGTGGCCACGTCGCCGTGCCCGGTGAGCAGGATGACCGCGGCGTTCCGCTCGCGGAAGCGGGCCAGCGCCTGCAGCCCGTCCATCCCGGGGAGGTGGAGATCGAGGACCACGACCTCGGGCCGGAGCCGGTCGTACGCCGCGAGTCCCGCTTCGGCGTCGAGCTCCCGCGCCACTTCGTAGCCGGCGCGCTCGAACACGCTGCCGACCGCGCGGAGAATGGTCACATCGTCATCGATCAGGAGTACCGAATCAGGCATCGGTGGTCCTCGCGATCCGGGTTGGGTCCCGTGGCAGCTGGAACGTGAATCGGGCGCCGCCCTCCGGCCGGTTCTCTCCGTGGATCTCCCCGCCATGCGCGCGGATGATGCCGTGCGAGATGGAGAGGCCCAGGCCCGTCCCCTGCTTGTGGGCCCGGGTGGTGAAGAACGGCTCGAAGATGCGGCTCAGGACATCGGGGGCAATGCCGGGGCCGGTATCGAGGATCTCGAGACCGACCCAGTCGGGGGTCGACCAGGTGCGCACCACGCCGTCGCGGCGCGCGGTGTCGCTCATCGCCTGGGTGGCATTGACCAGCAGGTTGGTGATGACCTGGCGGACCTGGTCGGGATCCGCCATGAAGGGGGGCAGCGTCGGGTCGAGGCCGAGGGTCCAGACCACGCCGTAGGCGCCGAGCCCGGGGGTCGCCGCGAAGGTATCGCGGACCAGCTGGTTGAGGTTCACCTCGCGCCGCTGCAGCGGGCGCAGCCGCGCGAAGGTGAGGAGATCGGTGACGATCCGCGCGGCCCGCATCGCCTCGCGGCGGATGGTCTCGAGCGCCTGGAGGATGTCCGGCGTGGCCGACTTGTCGAGGAGGAGCGCCTGCGCCATCGCGGCGATCCCGGCGAGCGGGTTGTTGAGCTCGTGGGCCGTGCCGGAGACCAGGGCGCCGAGCGCCGCCATCTTCTCGGAGTGGGTGAGGCGCTCGCGCAGCTCGACCTCGTCGGTCACGTCCCGCGCGATCGCGAGGACGGCGCTCCGGCCGCCGTGCTCCTCGACCGGCACGGTCACCGCCGCGGCCTGGCGCACCGCGCCGCCCAGCCGCCGGAACTGGAAGAGGAAGTCGCGGGCCTCGCCGGCGAAGCTCCGCTCGAGGTCGGCGGCCACGCGGGGCCAGTCGGCCGGGACCACGAAGTCCTGGAGCCGGGCGGCGGGGTCGGGCCGGGTGATGCCGGCGAGCCGGAAGGCGGCGCGGTTGGCGGCGAGGAAGGAGCCGTCCTGGTCGAGCGTGAAGATGGCGAGCGGCGCCCGGTTGAAGAGCGCCCGGAAGCGGCGTTCCGAGCGGCGGAGCGCCTCGCTCGCGAGGCGCTCGCGGGTCACGTCGCGGGCGACCGCCACGAGGCCCACCACCTGGCCCCGCTCCTCGAGCGGCGAGACCGAGACGTCGGCGATCCGCATCCCGCCGGGCCGCCGCACCAGCGCCTCGTAGCGGTGGTTGCCGTCGGGCTCCGCCGGGCGGCCGGCGAACTCTCCCCCCTCGTCGGGCAGGAGCGCCGTGAGCCGCTCGCCCACGAGCTGCGCCGCCGGCTGCCCGAAGAGCTCGGCCGCGGCGGGGTTGGCCGAGATCACGCGGCCGGCGGAGTCGGCCAGCACGATCGCGTCGTGCGCCGTCTCGACCAGCCGGCTGTAGCGACTCTCGAGGCGGATGTAGTGGGTGAGGTCGTCCACCGCCACGACGTAGCCGCCGTCGGGACGGGGGGTCGCGGTCAGCACCACGTGCTCGCCATGGCGGGCATCGAGGAAGAGGCTCACCCGCTGGCCGGTCGCCTGCCGGAAGGGATCGGCCTCGGCCCCGGGCCAGTCGCGGAAGAGCGCGCAGAGCGCCGTGCCGGGAAGCTCGGTGACCGGCATCCCGCCGAGGTCGGCGAGGAACCGGTTGGCGCGCTCGATGCGGCCCTCGGCGTCGACCAGGGCGAGCCCGTTGCCGGTCCCGTCGAACGCCGACTGCCATTCCCGCTTGACCCGGAGCACGGTATCGAGGAGCCGCCGGGTCCCGATGGCGAGGGCGGCCTGGTCGGCAAAGGCGCCCGCGAGGATGCGCTCCTCCGGCGCGTAGCCGTGGGGCTCGTCGTGGTAGAAGCCGAGCCAGCCGATCACCCGTCCGCCGTAGGAGAGCGGCAGCACCGCGACCCCGGCGAAGCCCTCCGCCTCGACCGACGCCTGCATCGGCCGCGACGATTCCCGCCGCGCGTCCACCGCGAAGAAGGGCCGGCCCTCGAGCACTCCCTGCGCCACGCCTTCCTCGCGGAAGCGGGTCCGTACCACGTCCACGTACGCCGGCGAGAGGCCGATCGAGACCACCGCCTCGACGCCCGCTTCGTCGTCCGCGAGGAGGAACACGCCGGCGCGCTGGGCCCCGAAGACCCGCATTCCCTCCTCCGCCACCGCGCGGACGGTCCCGGCGGTGTCGTCGGTGTTGGCGAGCAGGTGGGCCACGCGGCCCAGCGCGGCGACGTGGGACGAGGTCATAGCGGCCCGGGCCGAAGCACGCGGATCGCGCCCGGCACGATCCGGGCGGTGAACGGCGTGACGCCGTGCGGCTCGCCGTCGAGCTGCACCGGCTGCGGCTGGTCGGCGGTGACGGTGATCTCCCGGCCGCGGGCGTAGGCGATGCGGCCGGGCCGGTGGGCCTCGGTGCCGTCTTCCCGGAGGAGCTGCCAGACCGCGCGGACACTCTCGGTGAAGCTGTCGGCCCGGATGATGACGAGGTCGAGGAACCCGTCGTCGGGGGCGATCCCGCTGCGGAGCTTCACGTACGGCGGGATCACCTCGCCGCAGTTCGCCACCAGCACCAGGGCGGCCATGGCGGTGTATTCGGCGCCGTCGACCGTGATCCGGTGCTCGATGCTCCGGAGCTCGGGCATGAGCCGGAGCGTGGTGGCGACGTAGGCGGCGAAGCGCCAGCGATGCTTGTCGGCGGTGCTGGTCTCCGCCATGACCCGCGCGTCGTAGCCGGCGCCGCAGGCCACCGCGAAATAGTGATCCCCGTCGGCCCGGGCCATCACGCCGAGATCGAGCGGGCTGGGCCGGCCGCGGATGAGCGCGCGCGCGGCCCGCACCGGGTGGGTCGGGATCCGGAGGTTCCCGGCGAGGAGGTTCCCGGTCCCGCCGGGGATGACCCCGAGCGGAATGCCGGTCCCCACCAGCGCGGCGGCCGCCTGCATCGTGGTGCCGTCGCCGCCGTACACGCTCACCAGGTCCACCCCCTCGGCCACCGCCTCCTGCGCGAAGCGCCGCGCATCCCCGGGGCCGCCGGTGGCCCGGAGCTCGAGGCTCCACCCGGCGCGCCGGAAGGTCTCGGCCACGGCCTGGGCCGCCAGCACGTCGGTGCGGGCCGCGGCGGGATTGGTGATCAGGACGCTCTTCGCCACGCTCAGTACTCGCGATCCCAGAGGAGGTCGAGGCCGACCTGGTACTTGTTGACCGACAGCGCCGGCTGGTTCAGCGCCACCTGGCAGGAGTAGGCCGGTTCGACCGAGGTCTTGAGGCGCACCTGGCGGCTCATCCGGAATTCCGCGTTGGGGTAGAAGCGCTGGGTGTTGGTGCAGAGGTCGGCCACCACGCTCACGAACCAGCGCCGGCCGATCTGCCAGCCGGCCGCGACCGTCGCCACCTGGGCCGCGCCGGTCTGGCCCGCGAGCCCCGCGCCGGCCCCGCCGGTCTTGATGTCGAGATAGTCGATCGGCACGCCGAGGTCGCTGATGAGCGACCGCTGGATCTCGCTCGAGAGCGCGCTCGAGAGATAGGAGAGCCCCGCCTGCACCGCGGCGTACTGGCTCCCCTGGCCGTTGTTGCCCTGCAGGCTGAAGGTCGGCCGCCCGAACATCAGGTAGCTCACCACCTCGGTCTGGGAGAGCGCCGGCCGGTTGGCGGTCGGCGCCGACTGCAGCTCCAGCTTGGGCTGGAGCATCGTGCCGGTGATCCGGGCCGTCACCGGGATCTCCTCGCCGGTCTCGGCCGCGATCACGACGTGCCGCGCCTCGATGTCGAGGTCGGCGTTCAGGTCGGGGGTGCCGAAGTATCGCACCGTCCCCCGCTCGACGGTGAAGTCCTTGGTGACGAACCCGCCGATCCGGAGGGCGTAGTTGCCACGGACCGCGTTGAGGGTGCCGTCGTAGCGGTACTGGGCGCGGTGCTTCTCGACGGTGATGCTCCCGTCGAGCTGGATGTTGGCCTCGCTCGAGCGGAGCCAGAAGCTCTCGCCCATCTGGAGGCGCAGCGTGTCGATCGTGAGCGAATCGATGAACCGGTTCTGGAAATTCGCCCCGAGCTTCTCGGTGCGAACCAGGTTGAGGTCGATCAGTCCCGAGTCGCCCGGGTTCTCCAGGTCGACGATCCGCTTGGTGATGAGGTCGGCGAAGTGGAGCGTCCCCTCGTCGGCGGTGACGAGGCCGGTGAGGTGCGGCTGGAAGATCTGGCCGGTGAGGAGCACGTTCCCGGTCGCGTCGAGCGTGAGGAACCGCCGGTCGTCGATCGCGCGGAACCGCCGGGTGGCGATCCGGAGGTTGAACACCGGCCGCGTGAGCCGCTCCACCCGGAGACCGCCGGTGGCGCGGAGGGTCCCCTGCCCGCTCCGCACCACCAGGGTGTCGAGCGTGATCGAGTCGCCCGCCAGGTGCGCCAGGACCTTCGCCTTCTCCCAGGTCACCCCCAGGCCCGGGATCTGCGCGCTGGCGTTCTGCAGCTCGATGAAGCCCTTGAGCCGGGGATCGTCCCAGCTCCCCGCCACCTCGACATCGGCCCGGAGCATGCCCCGCACCCGGCGGATCGACCGGGTGAACGCCTCCGCCACCGCGAGGTCGGTGCTGTCGGCGATGGCGCGGATCGAGAGCGGCCCGTCCACCTGCCGGCGGCGCACCGACTTGAGCGCGAGGTCGAGCGGCAGCTTGGCCTCGACCCGGAGCACGTTCTGGCCGGTCTTCCAGAGGAGCAGGTTGGCGTCGAGCCGCCGGTCGGCGTAGTCGAGCACGCCCTGCACGAACGGCGACCCGAAATCGCCGAAGGAGAGGTCCGCCACGGTCATGGTGCCACGGAGGGTCGGGAGCGCCGCCGTACCGCCGAGGGTGAGGTCGAGCTGCACGCTCCCCGAGACGCCGGTGGTATCCCTCTGCAGCATCGTGTACACATCGCGGAGCTGCAGGCCGAGGACGGTGATCGAGAGATCGGCCGGGCCCGAGCGCGGCACCGCCCCCGCGAGCACCACCGAGCCGGAGCCGTCGGTGGCGCCAAGATCGACGCCACTGAGAGCGTAGCGGCCGCCGGTCAGCGTCACCGTCGCCGGCTGCCGGAGCCGCCAGGTGCGGGAGGGGAGCGCGGCGATGAGGCTGTCGAACGACACCACCGGGTCGGGGCCGGTCGACCAGTAGGACCCGGCGCCCGAGATCCCGGTCGACCCGCCCATCAGCGCGGTCCCCGACCAGCGGAGCGAGTCCTGGTAGCCACCGGCGGCGAAGCCGAGATCGCGGACCTCCACCCGCCCGAGCATCACCGTGTCGGCGTTCACCGCCAGGCCGACCTCGGGCCGCTCGGCCCCGTTCCAGCCATAGCCCATCGAGACCGCCGGCGTGGAGAGACCGCGGAAGGCGAGGTCCTCGCCGCGGGCCCGCACCAGCACCCGCGGCGCGCGGAGGGACCCGACCAGCTCGATCTCGCCCTGCGCCCGCCCGGAGAGCGGCTCGGGTTCGGGCATCGAGTCGGCCGGGGTACGGTTGATCCGGTTCACCAGGGTGTCGAGCGCGGCGATCCTCGCCGCCGGCCCGGCGCTGTCCGGCGCCGACGCGAGGTAGGTGGAGACCAGCGAGTCGAACGCGTGGAGACTGTCGGCGGTGAAGGCCAGCAGCACATGATCGTCGATCCGCTCCCGCCACCCGATCGATCCCCTGCCCTCCATCCGGCCCGCGGCCCAGGTGACGAGCGCGGTGTCGACCACCACCGTCCCGGCCGAGGCGCGCACGGTGGCGTGGGCCGAGTCGACGACCATCCCCCGGGCCGAACTCCGCGCGAGATCCAGCTCGAGCTGCCCCGCCGGGCCGGCCGCGGTGTCGATCACGCCGCTCGCGGCGAGGCGACCGGTGAGGGCGGTGTGCGGGCCGGTCCCCCGCACCCGCGCGAGGTCGAGCCGGCCGAACCGCGCGACCAGGCTGTCGGCGCCGAAGCGGCCTTCCCCGGGACGGATCACCCCCTGCATCGCCACCGTGCCGAGATCCCCGGTGACGACCGCCATGGTGGAGAAGCTGTCGGGCTTGCCGGCGAGGGCGACGGTGCCCGCGATGCTCCCCTCGAGCGGGAGGCCGGGATATCCCGGGCGCACCCCGGCAAAGGCGAGTGGCTCGAGCTCCATGCGGGTCTCGAAGCGCACGGTGTCGCGCCGGGTGTCGAGACGGGCGTACCCGGTGGCGCGGCTCTCGGGGAGATCGCCATCCTGGTGCCGCATGGTGCCGCTGAAGGTCAGGTTCTGCCACGGACCGGTGAGCTCGCCCTCGAGCTGCATCCGGCCGCGCAGCTTCACCACCGGGGCCTGCAGCGCGACCGTGCGGAGATCGAAATCGGCGTGCCGCAGCGCCAGGGTGTCGAAGAGCGTCCCCTCCGGACCGCCGAAGACCAGGTGACCCTCCGCCTGGATGGTGTTGTCGGCGCCCTCGGGGACCATCCGGTCGTGGAAGACGACGTCGGCGCCGAGATCGAGGCCGTCGAGGAACCCCGCGCCCCGGACGGTCCCCGTGAGCGTCCCCTGCAGCGGGACGGTGTCGAGATAGGCCCGCGGGATGTCGAGGTCGAAGTCGGTGAGGGAGAGCGCCATGTCCTCCACCCCGAGCCCGCGCCGGTTGTCGGTGAGGACGGTGACGTCGCCTTCGACCCGGCCGAGGTCCCCCGCGGCCGCGAGGTTGCGGAAGGTGTAGGCGGTGAGCCGCCGGCTCCGCGACTTCGCCGTCACCACCGCGTGGCCGGTGAGGTCGGGGAACACCGGGGAGATCCAGCGGAAGTCGCGGAGATCGAAGCGGCTCGCGGCCACGCTGAAGTCGTAGAGCACCGGCCCCTCGGGCCAGGTGATCACCCCGCCGCCCCTGGCGAGCGTCCCGGGGAGCGCGGCGCGGTGGACGGTGAAGGCGAGGCTGTCCCCCTTGGTCCACGCATGGGCCGCGAGGTCCACCACCGTGATCGCCGGGTCGCTGATGTGGGTGCTGAGCGAGTCGATGTCGAACGTGAGCGGCGAGCCGTCGGGCGAGCTCACGCGAAGGAGCGGGAGCCTGGCGTCGAGGTTCGCGAGGGTGACGAGGCGGCGGAGGCCGTCCGGCGTCTCCAGCACCACCCGGCCGGGGCGGCCCCGGTCCGCCGCCAGGGCGGCGGCGATCTGCGCCGGCGTGGTCGCGGTGTCGGGCGGGGACCAGGGGAGCCGGGCCTCGAGGTTCACGTGCCGCAGCCGCAGGTTCCGGAACTCGATCAGCGGCGACGGCCCGGTCCCCGGCGGGCCTTCCCCGAGGCGGAAGATCTGGTGCAGGTTCAGCCGGCCGTCGCCACGCTTGACGATCCGGACCGCGCCATCGTCCAGCTCGACGTCGGTGAAGACGATCCGGCCCGCGAGGAGGTTCGGCAGGGCGTAGCGGGCCCGGAGCCGCCCCACGTCGGCAAAGGGCTCGCCCAGCGTGTCCCGGATCCGGAGGCTGTCGATCTCCACCCCGGAGATGAATGACCCGCGGATCCGCTGGATCGAGAACTGCCCGCGGAAGATCCGCGACAGCTCCGTCCCCGCCACCCGCCCGAGGAGCCGCGTCCCCGACCCGCTGTAGAGCACCGCCACGATCGTCCCGAGCGCCGCGGGAATGAGCGCCAGGACGAGGGCGGAGAGCAGCCAGGGAAGACGGCGCCGCATCAGAACGGCTGCCCGAAGCTGATGTGATAGCTGAAGCGGCTCTTCCGCTTGAGCACGAAGTCCGGCTGCACCAGCGTGAGGGTGCCGTCGAGTCTCTGGATGTAGAGCGCGCCGGGGGGATTGTCGTAGCGGTTGTAGCCGACGTCGAAACGCGCCGGGCCGAGCGGCGTCTGCAGCCGGATGCCGGCCCCGGGGGTGATCCGGAAGCGGATCGGCGCGAGGCTGGTCTTGCCCCGCTCGTACAAGGTTCCGCCGTCGACGAAGAGCGCGAAGCGGAGCCGGCTCCCCCAGATCGGCGCCGGCACCCGGAGCTCGACCTGCGCGATCCCGAGGGTGTTGCCGCCGGTGGCGGAGAAGCGGGGCCGGAGCGCCCCGCTGTTGATCGAGTCGATCGTCTCGGCCCCGCTCGTGTCCCCCGCCAGCGCGTTGGCGACGTAGACCACCGGCCCGAGCTCGTTGAGGTCGTAGCCGCGCACATCGTTCGGCCCGCCGGCGTAGAAGCGCTGCTCCGGCGGGATGAAGTTGCCGCTCGCGCTGTCGAGCGACACCTTCGGCGCGAAGATCGCCCCGCCGCGCAGGTGCCAGCTCAGCACCGTCCCCGAGTTGCCGATGGTCCGGTACCAGGCGGCGTCGCCCGAGACCCGGGTGAAGGTCTGGAACCGCGCCGAGCCGGTGAAGCGGGAGCTGTGACTCGCGTCGAAGGTGTAGAGGTGGCCCCGGCTGGGATCGAGCGGGTTGTTCTGCCGCGGCCAGCTGATGCTGGCGCTCACCACGCCGAGGAGCCGCTGTTCCTGGAGCCGGGTGGCGTCGTCCGGGCTGCAGGCATTGAAGAAGGCGCAGAAGGTGGCGGCCGTGGCCGAGGTCTGGCCGAACGAGAGACGATACCCCAGCGATATCGGGATCCGCTTCGGCGTCTCGCGCTGGAGCACCGTGCTGACACCGACCTCCTCGCGGCGGTAGATGGCGAATTCCGACCGCCGCTCGGCGTAAATGCTGAACGTTCCGGTGACCTGGGGCGTAAAGAAGCGGGGCTGCCGCACCTGGGCGGTGATGTTGTAGTTCGCCCGCGAGCTCCCGATCGTGTCCTCCTCGAGACTCTTGCAGAGATTGCGCTCGAGGCCGAAGCCGAAGGGCGTGCCCACCCCGACCTTGGAGACCCGGCCCGAGACGTCGAAGAGCCGGCCGGTGCCGAAGAGATTGCGGCTGGTCCATCCCGCCCCGGTCCGGAAGCAGTCGTTGGTGGCGTACCCGATGCTGCTCCGGATCCGGTGCGGTGGTCCCTCGGCCACCTGCACCACCAGCGGGACGGCGCTGCTGTCTCCCTGGTAGCGGGTGGAGTCGATGGTCACCGTCGCGAGGCGGAACAGCTCGGTCTGGTAGAGCTTCCGCTGGCTCTGGAAGATGTCGTTCTGCACGAAGCGCTGGCCCTTGCGGGCGCTGAGCAGCTGGCGGATGAAGGTGGTATCCACCTTCCGGGCCCCCTCGACCCGCGCGCCGCCGAACACCGCGCGGGTGCCGGCCGCCACGTCGAGCGACACCTCGGCCGTCCGATTGGCCCGGTCGACGCTGTAGTTGCGGAACACCTCGGCCGAGGGATAGCCCCGGTTCTTGAGCCGGGCGATGATCGTGTCGGCGCTGGCCTGGAAGAGGAACCGGTTGAACGGCTTCCCTTCGCGGAGCGGGAGGTCGACCAGCACGTCGGACGGGTCGAGCGGCAGGGAATCGACCCCGGTCACCGTCATCCGGGTGACCACGATCGGCGGCCCCTCCTTGATCTTGAACGTGAGGTGGACATCGTTGGTCCCGCGACGGACCAGCGTGTCGACGACTACGTCCATGTAGCCGCTCTGCCGGTAGAAAAGGGTCAGGCGCAGCACGTCGCGGCGGAACTCCAGGGGATCGAAGAACCGCTTCTCGCCCAACCCGAGCCAGCGCACCAGCCCGGAGCGGGCGAACCAGCTCGAATTGGTGGTACCGATCGCGATGCTGAGCGAATAGTCATCGATCGCGTGGTTCCCTTCGAAGCTGAGCCCCCGCACCACCACGGTATCCTGGGCGGCGACGGGCGCGGCTCCAGCCAGCAGGAGCGCCAAGGCGATGAGAGAACGACGCGTCACAAAATCAGACAGAGGTACCGACCCTGAAGCTCCCGTACACCGCGATTGACGACATGGCGCAAGTTCTGTAACGTGGCGGAGTTACATCGCAGAGTCAACTTAACCGGGGAGAGAGGCAGCGGGATGTCAAATCACGCGGAGGCGGTCAGGCAGCCAGGCGGTCGGCCGGTCGCACGCGACTGTCAGGTTTTTCGACTCATGCGATGGACCCTGCTCGGCCTGCTGCTGACCGCCTGGCCACCCGACCAGCTGACCGCCCAGCTCCCCAGGAAGGCCGTCCGCCAGCTCGATTCCCTGCTCGACACGCCCCCATTCGACCGGAACCTCTGGGGCGTCGCCCTGGTGGACGCGCGGGGCCGCCTCCTCTACGGCCGCAACGCCGACAAGCTGTTCATCCCCGCCAGCAACACCAAGCTCCTCGTAAGCAGCGTCGCGTCGGCGATGTTCGATCCCGACTGGACGGTGGCGACCAGCGTCTACGGCACGACGCCGGTCCAGGGCGGGGTCCTCGCCGGCGACCTGGTCCTCTACGGCCGGGGCGACCCGACCTTCGGCCGGCGCTGCTACAACACCGATACCACCCTCGCGGGGGTGTGCGATCACGATCCCTTCGCCCGGCTCCGCGACCTGGCCCAGGCGCTCAAGAGCGCCGGCCTCCGCGTGGTGCAGGGCGACCTCGTGGGTGACGGCAGCTGGTTCGACGGCGAGCTGGTCCACCCGGCATGGGGGAACTACGACCTCAACTGGTGGTACGCCGCCCCGGTGAGCGGACTCGGCTTCAACGACAACAGCGTCGACATCACCTGGAAACCCGGCCCCGACGTCGATGCGCCGGCGGTCCTCGGCATGACGCCGGACCTGGGCGACGTGACGCTCGAGAACCGCACCCGCACCGCGGGGCCCGGGGGCGTGAGCGACATCGGCGACCGGATGTACCGCGTCCCCGGCACGCTCAACCTCTGGGCCGAGGGTACCGTCGCGGCGGACGGCAAGGGCGGCCTCGAGTCGTTCGCGCTCCCGGATCCCTCGCTCTTCACCGCCCGCGCCTTCCGCCAGGTGCTGGCCGAGGCCGGCATCTCGGTGCTCGGCACGACCCGGAGCACCACCGACTCGATGAAGTACCAGGGCGCCCGCGCCACCACACCGCTCGCCGAAGTCCGCGGCCGCCCGTTCCGTGACTGGGTCTTCCCCATCCTCAACACCAGCCAGAACTGGTATGCCGACATGCTGCTCAAGCAGCTGGGCCGCCAGTTCGGGAGCGGCGGCTCCTGGAGCGGCGGGCTCGAGGTGGAGCGGCGGTTCATGATCGACTCGATGGGAATCGACTCGACCATGTTCGCCGCGGAGGACGGCTCCGGGCTCGCGGCGTCGAACCTCGTCGCGCCGCTCGCCTTCACCAGGCTGCTGCAGTTCATCCGGAAGCATCCGCACTACCAGACCTTCGCCGCCGGGCTCCCGCAGTCGGGCAACACCGGCTCGCTCAGGAATCGCTTCCTCGGCACGCCGATCGAGGGACGGGTACGCGCCAAGACCGGAAGCATCTCCCGGGTGAACACTCTCTCGGGGTACTTCACCCTGCCGGATGGGCGGGAGTTCACCTTCTCGGTGCAGGTGAACCACGGGACCCTCGGCGGGCACCGGACCATCGCGCAGATCGACAGCGTGGTAGTGGCGATGGCGCGGGCGGTGGGGAGAAAGTAGGGTTCCGGCGATGCGCCTTCTCATCCTCCGCCATGCCGATGCGGGCGAGCGTGATCCCGCCCGCTGGCCCGACGACACCCGCCGCCCCATCTCGGCCCGCGGCCGGAAGCGGCACCGGAAGGTGGCGAAGCGTCTCCGCCGGAAGGGACTCGTCCCGACCCGGCTCCTGTCGAGTCCCTGGCTCCGCGCCTGGGAGACGGCGGAGATCGTCGCGGCGGAGACCGGCGGCCCCGCCCCGGTGGCGAGTGAGGCGCTGGCGGACACGCCCGACCTCGCGCGGCTCGCCGCCCAGATCGGTACGCCGGGACCCGACGCGATCGTCGCCCTGGTCGGGCACGAACCGTGGACCGGAGAGCTGGCCTCCCTCCTCCTCGCCGGCGAGCGGGGGCGCCTGACGGTCGACTTTCCCAAGTCGGGGGTGCTGGGTCTCGAGCTCGACGCCTTCGAAGCCGGGAGCGCGGTCCTCACCTTCTTCATGCGGCCCAAAGGGGAGTAGCGCGCGGGTATCTCGCGGCAGGGGGCTCGCTGTATCTTCCGCCCCCATGTCCACCGCCGCCCCCCTCACCGTCGCCATCATCGGCACCGGTCCCTCGGGATTCTACGCCGCGGAGCACCTGCTCAAGCAGCACCCCGGCGCCCGGATCGATCTCTTCGACCGGCTTCCCACACCCTATGGCCTCGTGCGTGGCGGGGTCGCGCCTGACCACCAGAAGATCAAGTCGGTCACCCGGGTCTACGAGAAGATCGCGGCCAGCCCCGGGGTGCGGTTCTTCGGGCATGTCACCTTCGGGACCGACCTGAGCCGCGAGGAGCTGCTCCGCCACTACCACGCGGTGATCTACGCCGTCGGTGCCCCGACCGACCGGACGCTGGGCATCCCGGGGGAAGGGCTCGCGGGAAGTCATCCCGCCACCGATTTCGTCGGGTGGTACAACGGCCACCCGGACTACCGCGACCACAGCTTCGATCTCTCGCAGGAGAGCGTGGTCGTGATCGGCATGGGGAACGTGGCGGTGGATGTCGTCCGTATCCTCGCGCGTACACCCGAGGAACTCCGGGCCACCGATATCGCCGAGCACGCGCTGGAGGCGCTGTCCCGGAGCCGGGTGCGGCACATCTACATGATCGGGCGCCGCGGCCCGGTGCAGGGCGCCTTCACCAACCCGGAGCTCAAGGAACTGGGCGAGATGGCCGGCGCCGACATCGACGTGCGCGCGGAGGACCTCGACCTCGACCCGGGAAGCGCGGCGGCCCTCGCCTCCTCGGACGACAAGACGCCGGAAAAGAACCTGAACACCCTGCGGCACTTCGCGGCGAAGGCGCCGGGCGGCAAGGGCAAGACGATTCACCTCCGGTTCCTGCTGTCGCCGGTGAAACTCCAGGGAGGCTCGCGGGTCGAGCAGGTGGTCCTGGGGCACAACACGCTGGTGGCCGGATCGGGCAGCGACCTCAAGGCGGTCGCGACCGGCACGAGCGAGGTCCTCCCCGCCGGGCTGGTCTTCCGCTCGGTGGGGTACCTCGGCGTGGCGATACCGGGGGTCGCGTTCGATCCGAAGCGGGGCGTTATTCCCAACCAGTCGGGGCGGGTGCTCCGCGACGGCACCCAGCCGTCGACCGGCGAGTACGTGGTCGGGTGGATCAAGCGGGGCCCCAGCGGCGTCATCGGCACCAACAAGCCGGACGCGGTGGAGAGCGCCGAGGCGCTGCTCGCGGACTTTGCGGGCGGCGCCCTGCCGGCGCCCGCGGTGGCGGACCGCGACGCGATCCCCGCGCTCCTCGCCGAGCGAAAGGTGCGGGTGGTCTCCTGGCAGGACTGGCTCAGGCTCGACCAGCTGGAGAAGACCCGCGGCGAGGCGATCGGCCGGCCGAGACTCAAGTTCACGCGGGTCGAGGAGATGCTGGCCGCGGTGGGGAAGTAGGGGTCGGGGGTCGGGGGTCGGGAGTCGGGGGTCGGGGGTACGACGCACGCCTCAAGCGAAGGGAGAGTATGGGACGGAGAATCGCTGGAGCGATCCTCGGGCTGGGGCTCTTCCTTCCCGCCTGCGCGCAGATCGGGCAGATCCTCAACGCCCCGGAACGGCCGCCCCAGCCGCTGGTCGAGGCGGGCATCTCGAGCGACGCGCGGATCGACTCCACCGGCGCGATCGCGGGGAGCTTCGTGGGCGAGGGAACCAGCCGGCGGGTACACCTCCTGAGCAGCGACCCCGAGTTCATCGCACAACTGGTACGGCGGTGGCGGCCGGAGCGCGAGCGGCGCATCGATCCGATCGACTGGCTCAACCGCAAGGGAACCTGGGCGGTGAACCTCGACCGGGCCGCCGATTCCTCCCTGCTCTCGCAGGTGATCCTGGTCGGTTCTCCCGATGGTCATACCCGGGTGCGTCTCTCGAGCGTGCTGCTCTACGGCGCGGCCTGCCGCGACGGCGGCCCACGCGCGGAACTGGTCGTTGAGCCGGCGCGCGGCGCGCCGGTCTCCCTCCGGGGTCCCGTGATCGGCGCGGTGCGGGGTCCCGATGTCTGGTGGCCGGTGCAGGACACCTACCGCCGGGACCCGCCCGCCGACCCGGCGCCGGATCTGGTCGACACCCTGATCGAGCGCACCGGCCTCGTCATGGACTCGATGCTCGCCGCCCGGCTCCCGGCGCGCGAGCTGCCGCTCTCGGGCGGGTACCACCGCCTCGCGGTGAATTCGCTGGCCAACGAGGACGCGGCCGACGTCGTGGCGATCCGGTTCGACGACGGCCGCATCCGCTACGCGGTCTCCCTGCGCGACACCCGCTACACCGCCCGCGGCACCGAGGGGCTGGCCTCGATCGTCATGATCTGGGACGCCACCCTGAGCTGGCAGCAGGTGGTCTTTCTACCCACCTTCCTCGAGTATGGACGCCGGGGACCGATGCGCGCCCTGGGAGGCCGCACGGCGCCGCTCTACTGGCGGCGGCTGCAGCCGGTGAGCGGCTTCGCCTTCGAGCGGGACTACCTCTGGATGGAACAGGTCGACGTGACGACCGGCCTGGTCCGATGGGTCATCCTCGAGCCGAAGGGCAACATCCTGGTGGCGGCAGCGGATGTAGAGGATGGATGCTAGTCCAATGAACCTCACGACCCCACGCCTCACCCTCCTCCCCTTCACCGCCGACGCCATCGACGCCCTGCTCGCGCGCGACGAGGCGCGGCTGAAGGCGCTTACCGGCGTCACCTTCCCGACCCCGCTCCGCCCGCCGCCGCTCCTCGAGGACGTGCTGCCACTGGTGCGCGACCGGCTTCGGGCCTCGCCCGGGACGCTCGGCTGGTGGACCTGGATCACGGCGGAGCGGGAGACGGGACGGGCCACCGGGGCGAGCGGCTTCGGCGGTCCGCCCGACGAAGACGGGGCCGTGATGATCGGGTACGCGACCTATCCCGGCGCCAACCGCAAAGGCTTCGCGAGCGAGGCGGCCGAGGCCCTGGTGCGGTGGGCCCTGCAGCAGCCCGGGGTGACGCGGGTCTGCGCCAGCATTCCGCCCGACAACATCGCCGCGCGCCGGGTGGCGGAGAAGATCGGGATGCGGGTGGCGGGCACGGTGTGGGAGGAGGAGATCGACGAGGTCCTGCTGTACGAAGTGAGAAGGGAGCAGTGAGCAGGGAGAAGCCTCTCGCTTCTCCCCCCGCCCCTTCCCGCCCTATCTTACGCCATGCGCATCTACACCAGGACAGGTGACGCGGGCGAGACCGGACTCTTCGGCGGTGGCCGCGTCGCCAAGGATCATCCCCGGGTCCAGGCCTACGGCGAGGTCGACGAACTCAACTCGGCGATCGGCGTGGCGCGGGCGACCCAGCCGGTCCATTTCATGGACCAGCTCCTCGAGAGCATCCAGCGCGACCTCTTCGCCCTCGGCGGTCACCTCGCGACCCCCGACCCGGACAAGGTGCGCTCCGCGCTCGAGAAAGCCGACCTCGCCGAGGCGAGGGCCGGCGAGTTCGAACGGGTGATGGACGAGGCGGAGCAGGAACTGCCGCCGCTGCGGGCCTTCGTGCTTCCTGCCGGCACCCCCAAGGCCGCGGCGCTGCATCTCGCCCGCACGATCTGCCGCCGGGCGGAGCGGAGTGTCGTACGCCTCTCGCACGACGAGCCGGTGCCGGAGCTCTTCCTCGTCTACCTCAATCGGCTCTCCGACCTGCTGTTCACACTGGCCCGCCTGGCGAATCACCGGGAGGGCGCGGGGGATGTGACGTGGTAGGAGTTCCGAGTTCCGAGTTCCGAGTTCCGAGTGGCGGCCGTTCGAGGCTCGTCGCGAATGCGATGGAACCGGGCCATCCACCGACCTGGAATACTCGGAACTCGCAACTCGGAACTCGGAACCTCCGATGACCTCCGTCCGCGTCACCCACGCCACCGGCGAATACACCGTGCACGTCGAGCCGGGCGCGCTCGGCCGGTTGGGTGAATTGCTGGGCCGGGGCCTGGGCCACCGGCACCTCGGTTACATCAGCGACGATACCGTCGCGGCCCTCCGGGCACAGTGGAACCTCCAACTGCCCCAGGACGGCCTCTTCACCTTCCCCGCCGGCGAAGCCTCGAAGACGCGGAAGACCTGGAGCCGGCTCTCCGACGCCCTCCTCGCCGCGGGCTATGACCGGCAGTCCGCGATCGTGGCGCTCGGCGGCGGCGTGGTAGGCGACCTCGCCGGCTTCGTCGCCGCGACCTTCCTCCGCGGGATCCCCTACGCCCAGGTGCCCACGACGCTGCTGGCGATGCTCGACGCCTCGGTAGGCGGCAAGGTCGGGGTCGATACCGCGCTCGGCAAGAACCTGATCGGCGCCTTCCATCCCCCGGCCGTCGTCATCGCCGATCCGCTCACGCTGCTCACCCTTCCCGACCGGGTCTACCGGGCCGGGCTCGCCGAGGCGGTGAAGCACGGCGTGATCGCCGACGCCGAGTACTTCGCGTGGATCGAGCGTTCGGCCGGGCGGCTCCTGGCGCGCGACCTCGAGGCCCTCACCCACCTCGTGACCCGGAGCGTCGAGATCAAGGCGGGGGTGGTGAGCGAGGACGAGCGCGAGGGCGGGCGGCGCGCGATCCTCAACGCCGGGCATACCATCGCCCATGGGCTCGAGCAGGAATCGGCGTACCAGTTGCCGCACGGCGAGGCGGTGGGCCTCGGCCTCATCGCCGAGTGCCGGATCGCGGAACGGATGGGGCTCGTGGCCGACGGTCTCTCCGAACGGGTGCGCGTGCTGCTGGCCACGCTGGGCCTGCCGACCAGGGTCGCGACACCACCCGCGATGGCGCGCGTCCTCGAGGCGATGCTGCACGACAAGAAGAACCGGGATGGCGCCATCCGGCTGGCCCTCCCGGTGGCGCTGGGCCGGATGCACGAGGGCCAGGGGAAGTACACGGTCCCGGTGACGCAGGACCTTCTGGCGTCGGCGGTGAGCGGCCTCGCCAGCTGAGGGGTTTCCCCGGTTTTCCACCGCAGTGCGGTTCGACAATTCTCCCTAAGTGATTCTCGATATGTGACTTACGTCACCCGTCCACGGCTGGCGCTGATGCCGCCGTGTGGACGGGGTGGACAAACGGCGCAACCGCAGAGCAATAAACGATTTGTGATGTGGAAACCGAAAAATGCTTGACCACATTTTTGGCGGTTCCTATATTCGCTGACCCTTTGCCAGTCTGCGGTCACCCCCGGCCGCATCTCCCAGAAAACTCGTGGTCTTCCGCGCGGAGCCGTCATGCCTTCGGTTCAGAGCCGGTCCAGAGCCTTTTTCCGTCCCGCCGCGACCGGTGCGTTCGACCAATACCTCCAGGACATCCAGAAGCTGCCGATGATCACCGACCCGGCCGAGGAAAAGCGGCTGGCGCGGCTGGCACAGAAGGGCGACGAGAAAGCGGCGGAGCGGCTGGTGACGGCCAACCTCCGCTTCGTCATTTCCTACGTCAAGAAATACCAGGGCCACGGGCTCGATCTCTCCGAGCTGGTCGCGATCGGCAACGAGGGGCTGCTCAAGGCGGTGCGGAAGTTCGACCCCGACCACGGCGTGAAGTTCATCTCCTACGCCGTCTGGTGGGTCCGGCAGGCGGTGCTCAAGGCCCTCGCCGAACAGACCCGCAGCGTCCGCATCCCGCTCAACCAGAACTCCGCGCTCATCAAGATGTCCCGCGCCGAGACCTTCCTCTCGCAGGAACTCGGCCGCGAACCCACCGACGCGGAAATCGCGATGGCCCTCAACGACACCGTCGACAACATCCGCTCCGCCCGGCGCATGACGTCGGCCGAGCTGTCGCTCGACGCCCCGGTGGAGCGGACCGACAAGTCGAGCGGCACGCTGGGCGAGCGCTTCGCCGGGAGCGAGGGGGGCGACATCGAGGAGCACACCGATGCCCGCCTGATGCGCGAGTTCATCGACCGCATCTTCGACCGCTACCTCACCCCCCGCGAGCGCAAGATCCTCTACCTCTATTACGGGCTGGAGGAGGGCAGCGAGGCGCTCACCCTCGAGAAGATCGGCGAGCTGCTCGGCGTCACCCGCGAGCGCATCCGCCAGATCCGCGAGCGCGCCTTCGAGAAGCTCCGCGAGTCGCCCGACGTGAAGGGGCTCAAGGGATTCTGGGTGGCTGCGTAAGGCCGGAGGCGGGAGGCCGGCGGTGGCTGGAGCGAAGAGAAGGCCGGGTTCCTCGATGGAGCCCGGCCTTCTGCGTTCGCCCCGGCCTGCGCCGGCCACCCGCCTCCGGCCTCAGCTCACCACCCAGCCCCGGCGTCAGTCCGCACTAGTATTCACCCCATGCCTTCCCGTCTCCCGCTCTTCCCTCTCAACCTGGTGCTCTTCCCCGGCGAACCGCTGCCGCTCCACATCTTCGAGCCCCGCTACCGCCAGCTCCTCGCCGACTGCCTGGCGGGTGACCAGCGCTTCGGCATCACGGCGTCGATACCGCCGGAGCCGGGGGCGATCGGGTCGATCGCGCGGATCCGCGCCACCCAGCCCCTGGCCGACGGA